>DMXI01000249.1 GCA_003483885.1 Microscillaceae bacterium | reverse complement strand
TGTTATTGGCATTTACTAAACCGGCTGTAGCATCTACAGTGGTTCCAGCAGGTAAAGATACCTTAAATGTACCACCATCAGTTCCATCGCTACGCCAAATAGTAGTTCCAGAACCATCGTCTGCAAAAAAGTAACATAGGCCATCTTTTTCTACCAAGTTACTGGGGTTAGAACTATTAGAAGTTCCTACATTAATATCTTTTACCATTTGGGTACCAGCATCGGTACCGTCACTCTTCCACAACTCCCGGTTTACATCGCTTCCACCTCCGTCAAAGTTGGCATCCGCAGTAAAAAACAAAGTCCCGTTAATATTGGTGAGGTTTTGAGGATTAGAAGGAATGGTAAATCCTCCAATAGGTGTTGCATTAATATCTTTTACAAGTACAGTTCCACCAGCGGTTCCATCACTCTTAAAAAGTTCTTGGCGTCCTATAGGATCTTGTCCAGCGAAATATAGGGTACCACCCACATTTACCAAAAATTCGCCTTTACCAGCACCTGGAGTACTACTTGCACTACCCAAAGGGTTTACATTGACTACAAATTCAGTTGTACCATCGGCTACATTGGTACGATACAGCGCTCCAGAATTCGTATTATCATTCGCAAAAAAGTAGGCATAGGTATTGGCACCAATTGTAAATTCGGTGAAATAATTGGCCCCTGAGCTATTGCTTCCAGAAAAAATATCTCTCAGCAAACTTGTTCCAGCAGAGGTTCCGTCACTTATGTGAGGTTCTTTACCAATACCAGAACCAGTGGCGTTAAAAATTAATTTATTACCAACTGCAGTCAGCTCGCTTGGGTTACTTGAGTTTGCCACGCCAGGGTAAACGTCAATTACTACTGGCTCTTGATGTTGAGCCTGAGTATTAGTAAACACAAAAAAGTAGCAAAATAAAAAAATGCTGAATGCAAAAAAACGCTTAGATGATGGTCTTGTTATACTACTCATCTTAAGATTTGTGGGTTTTGAGTTTAAAAAACAGTGGGTTGAAACGTAGTTCTTAACCTGTAAAAAAAATATAAAAAGCAATATTTAGTCATTTTTTGAATCTGACCAAGCTATACTTCCTTACGGAATAAAATAGTGGTGGTTGTTTGATTCTGCTTCAAAAATTGTATTTAATTAATTTTTAAAGAAAAAAGAACTTTTGAGGCTTTTCAATCGTATGTAACTGATTTTGTTAAGGATATCCGTAATCCATTAATCAAGTTTTTCAGTCTTCTCAGTCACAAAATAGTACTAATCTAACACTTCCCAGGTATGATCTGCCAACAAACGTACAGATGCGACAGAATTGTTATAAGGCATGTTATCTTTCCATTCTTGTGGTGCAATAATAGAAAGTACGTACTCTCCATTTTCTTTTTGATATAGATGATATTCTCTCCCTACTTTTGGCTGAAATCCCATTTCAGCATTATGAATAGTGCGAGAAATTTCTACCCTCTCTTGAATCTTTTTGGCTTGAGCTACTAATAATTCTACTTGCTTTTGAATCTGAGCCAACTCTATATCGGTTTGTTCTTCCATGGCAGCTATCGCCCGTCCTTGAATTTGCCCTTTTTGTGTAGGAACTATTTTAATTTCCCCTACTCTGGGCGCTTGCGGAAGTATGCCTGGTCTATCTGTTACTTTATCCTTATCAGTTGGATTTTCAAATATTTTCTTGTCTTCCATATCTGCTTATAGCTTAAAAATATCTTTTCTCATTGCTATTCTTATGACAGCTTTGTGGTTCAACTTTGTTATATATTGCGAAAAGGTATCAAAGGGTAAACGCTTCCAGCCAAAAAGTTTTTTTCATGGGCAGGTAATTCAACAAATGCGTCGCAGTCCAAAAGGTTTGCAAAATCGCCCGAACCGTGCCCTGGGATTGGTTTAGCCCACAATCTTCCTTCTTTGTTAATAATTTTGACTGACAAAAAATAAGTCAAGTCCCGATCAAAAGAAAAGTCCTCAGATAACACCGTAAACTGTAGAGGTTTACGCTCTATTCCTTCGATTTCTCGCAGGTAGGGCATTACATATCGAAATAAACCCACCATCGTTGATACTGGATTTCCTGGCAAACCAAACACCACTTTGTTGTCTTTTTTACCAAACCAAAGAGGCTTACCTGGGCGTTGTTTGATGCGGTGAAAAATTTTTGACACTTGTAATTTTTCCATCACCCACGGAACAAAATCTTTTTTTCCTTTTGATACTCCTCCACTAGTAATTATAACGTCGAAATCCCGAAATATTTCGCTCATTTTTTCTTCAATCAGTTGTTGATCATCAGGCAAATGCCAAATATCCGCCTTTATACCTATTTTAGACAAGGCAGAAGCCAAAGCATAACTATTCGAACGTCGAATTTGATAGGGTTCTGGTGTTTCGTCTATGCCTACCAACTCATTTCCGGTAGAAACAATGGCTATTTTGGGCTTTTGAGTCACTTTTAAAGTAGACTTACCCACACTTACCGCTACTGCTATCTCAGCCTGGCTCAATAACGTATTGGCAGGGACTAATATGTCGCCTTTTTTACGATCTTCCCCTTGAGCATGGATGTTTTGACGTTGTATCAGTTGAGGAGTATTAATCGTGGCAAATTTTTTACCATCTTTTTCTTCAAAGGTGATCTCCTCTACCGGAATTACTACATCACACCCTGTAGGCAACATCGCACCCGTCATGATTTCCAGCGCACTATCAGGCTTTTGCAAAGTAAAAGGAGGGCTACCTGCGGTTTGTACTCCTTCAATTAGAAACTTCTTCTGACCATTTTTCCAATATTGATAATTGATTGTAATTCCGTCCATGGTAACCCTGTCAAAGGGTGGGAAATCTCGGTCGGCTTGAATATCTTCTCTTAACACTCGTCCAATGGCATCTGGTGTAGGACATTCCTCAATAGATAGATTAATTGTATGGGCTAATATCGTTTTTTCTGCTTCGCTTACTGAAATCATATATCTTTATTTTTATGTCAAAAGTCTCTGGTTTACAATAATTCACTTTTCTTACTCTTTTTTCTCGTCACTTTTTTCGAGGAGGTTGGCTTTGCAACTTATCTGATGCCAGGAAGTGACATTTTTCCAGGTTCTCCCGATTGGATACAACAGCCAACACAAAAGCAGAACACCTGATAATTGGGTAATGTTCAAAGGCATACGTCGACCAAGCAATTCTATTGATTCGACCATTGCCAATAATACCAAAGGAAAAATTACTGCTAAATATCGAGTCGTTTCATGATAATCTACTCGCTCAGTAAACTGTAGGCAAATCATATATACAACACCAATGGTAAATAAGGCTTTTGTAAATTGAGTGATTTGTACATAGCCATACATTGCAGATACGATCAACAATCCAACAAATAGCAAGAGTATAACCCCTCTAATTATCAATGATATAGTCAATGGCAAAAGCCAGCTACTCAACACATTGAGGTGATGGTCGAGGTTATGTCTTAGCAAAAGCTCTCCTAATACATTATGAAATGCAGGTTGAATTTCAGCTTGATTTGTCTGGTAAGTATACACTGTCCATACAGCCCAGCCCGATATAGACACCAACCCCCAAAGGGCTACCTTCCACCACCTTACGTTGGAAAACCACCAAAAACTCAAGGCCACACCTACTATGATAAAAATACCTGGATTTCGCTGCATACACAAGAGAAAGGCAACTGGCACCATGCCCCAAAACACTTGTGGAGTTGGTTTTTGGAGAAAGTGGTAGAATAATACCAATAATACAGCAAGAAAGGTCAAAAATAGTGGTTCGGACCACACAAAATGATGAATGAGTTGTAAAGGGGTGGCTATAACCAATAGCATCGAAAATACCCATTGAGTAATGGCATTGTGTAATAAGCAATTTCCTAAATAAACAAAGAGTAATAATGTAATACCCAAACAAATAGTATTGAGGTATTTGGCCCATTGCAGGCGATTGGCCCCTAACCAGGAAAGAGTAACTGCATATAGTGGGGTATGTGCCAAATGAGGCTTTCCTTTTTCGTTTAATAATTGTCGGCTTTGAGCAAAACTATCAGCTGCTGATAAATACTGTTTTGAATCGTAAGTAATGCCTGGTAGACATTGGGTACTGTATAGTTGCAACCCAAGTGCTACAATAATTAAATAATAATTCCAGTGTTTTCTAATTTTAAACCGCCCCATTAACTTATTAATACCCTTTGTGGCCTATCCTCTTTTCTTAATTAGTGAGTAGTGCCACTTTTGTAATATCTAAAAGTAAATTTACATGATGTATAGGACAATCAGCAAACTTTTAGTTTTTTTATAGGGCAATCAGAATGACAAATGTTTAGCACAATTCTAAGAAAACAACATGAATGACATTATTCAGACCAAACTAGGGCAAATTGAGTATTCCAGTATTGGCCAAGGCACCCCGATAGTGTTTTTTCACGGAGGGCATTCTAATTGTCAAGAAACATTGTTTTACAAAGGATATGATACAGCTCGTTTTCAGTTGATTACTCCCTCAAGGCCAGGCTATGGGCAAACCCCATTAAATGGCCATAAACAACCTAAAGAAGCTGCTAGCCTGATTGCGGCAATGCTTGAAAAACTAGATTTACATCAAGTAGTGGTAGTAGGCATATCGGCGGGAGGGCTTACTGCGATTGAATTTGC
>DMXI01000579.1 GCA_003483885.1 Microscillaceae bacterium | reverse complement strand
TTTTTACATAACCAGGGCAAATTGCATTGCAAGTAATGCCAAAAGGAGCACCTTCTAAGCCCAATACTTTGGTTAAACCAGTAACCCCATGCTTAGAAGTAACATATGCCGATTTAAACTCCGAAGCACGTAGCCCATGAGCCGAGGTAATATTAATGATTCGTCCAAATTTGCGGGCTTTCATACCTGGCCACACTGCTTTGCTGGTGTGAAAAGCGGCCGACATATTTACTCCGATGATTAGGTCCCACTTAGCTACCGGAAACTCATCAATAGGTGCTACATACTGCACTCCAGCGTTATTAATCAGTACTTCTACACTGCCAAAAGCCTCCTCAGCAGTTTTCACCATTTCATTGATTTCGTCAGGTTTAAGCATATTGGCTCCCGAAAAAATCGCCTTCACGCCAAATTCTTTGCCTACTGCTTCGGCAATTTCGGCTCCATTGGCCTCAAGGCCATTGAAACAAATATTGTAACCTGCTTCAGCAAATTTTCGGGCAATACCAAGCCCAATTCCACTGGTACTTCCGGTGATAATTGCGTTTTTGCTCATTTTAAAAATCTCTTGTTTAACTTTTGGGTTTCGCTTTAAAAATTCTCACGTGAAAATGACCCGTTCTACCAAAGGTTTTGTACTCTGCAAAGTTTGGGTTAAACTTATGCAGGAATAGCCTCTACCCCACTTTCATCGTGTCAGCAAAATAGTATTATTTCAGTACTTCGCCTACTAAATAAAGCTTTTCTTCCCGGTTTACAGCGTTAGAAATGATGAGCAAAACTTTTTGTTGACGACCCACTTGATTTTTGAGAGAGGGGGTATACTTCACCGAAATTTTACCAATTTCATCAGGGGCTACCGGGCTTTTGTCCCAATCGGTAACGGTACACCCACAGCTGGTTTGTACATCGTAGATTTTAAGGGGTTGGGTACCTGTATTTTTAAAATGAAAGGTAGCAGTGACTACCTCATCGGCTTTAATTTTTTTGAAATTGAAAGCATTATGCACAAACGTAATACGGGAAGTAGGCAACGCTTTATCTTGTTTCAATGCTCGGGCTTTAGCTTCTTCGGTTTCCTGAGCTTGCACCTGAACCAAGCTCACCATCACTATACCCAACAACAACATCCATTTTTTTCTCATAGCATCTAACTTTAATTTTTCTAAAACTACGATGCAAAAGTAAAAAATTTTATTGGCAGGTGGGTTATATCAGGCAAACAACCTCTCAAGTTCTATTTCATTAGCGTTATAGTTAAGCTCAGTATTAGTCAGGCAAATATCGAGTTCACGTTTTTCTTTAAGTGATAGTGAGTTGCCAAACAAATGTATATAAAGTGTGTAACGCCTTGAGTGACTTCTCAAAGACCGTGGAAGCGCATTTAATTGGTTGTGTTCAAGCATCAACTGATAAAGATTATCAAGTTTCCCCATTTCATTTGGCAAGTTAATTAATTGATTTCCATTAAGACTCAATCGTTCCAAAGAAGTTAACTGGCCAATTTCGGCAGGTAATTCGATAAGTTTATTGGCAGACAAGTTGAGGATACGTAAAGCCTTTAGTTGACCAATTTCAGGAGGTAAGTAGGTCAATTGATTATTAGATAAATTCAACTCTTCCAGGTTAGACAATAGCCCTATTTCAATCGGTAAACTTTTTAATTGATTACTTGATAGGTTTAACGCTTTCAAATGCTTTAGTTGACCTATTTCAGGAGGCAAATGCGTGATTTGGCAAGAGTGGACGCTTAAATCTTCAAGTTTTTTTAACTGACCAATTTCAGGGGGTAATTCGGTTAGTTGATTGTATGAAATACTAAACTCCTTAAGGTTTTCAAGCAAACCTATTTCAGGAGGCACACTAGCAATTTTATTATTCGCTAAATCTAATTCCTGCATTTTTTTTAGGCTTGTAATTCTCAAAGGAAATGAAGTAAAATGATTAGCGTTTAAACTGAGTAATTGCAAATTAGCTAGTTGCCCCGGTAACGGGTCAAAGGTTGTGAATTCATTGTAACTTGCGTATAAGGCTTGTAAATTATTCAGCTGAAACAACGCTGGAACAGGTTTGCTCATCTGGCAATTACTAATTCCTAAGAATTTAAGGTGTTGTAAATTAGCCAGGGTATTTGGTAGATGGCGGAGTGCGTTAAACTCGAGTGACAGTTCTCGCAAATTATCCAAAGATCCTATCTCATCAGGTAACTTTTGAAGCGCATTATCATTCAGGTCCAATGTTTTCAAATTTGTTAGTTTCCCTATTTCTTTGGGGATAGTATTCAGTTTATTATCACTCAATCTCAATGACTCGAGCCTCAACAAGGCTCCTATTTCCTTAGGCAAAGCTTTTAGTTGGCAACTTATCAACTTGAGATCTTCTAAGTTGGTAAGCTGTTTTATAGAAACAGGTAGGTTTGTGATGCTATTATATGAAGCCTCTAACGAAGTAAGCTGAGGTAATTGCGTAGCTATCTCAGGAAATGTAGAAAAAGACTCGTAAGGAAAATTCAAATGAGCTAACTTTTTTAATAATAACAAGCTAGATGGTAAAGTAGGCAAACTCAGTGATGAAAGGTCCAATTTCTTCAAGTTCTCGAACACTTCCAGGGAACTTAATAAATCATCATTAATCTCTGGTAATTCCTCTAATTGTTGCCAATATGCTTTCTCTAGGCCATACGCTATACACAAGGGAAGGTGCTTTCGTAGCTCTGTTGCAATTCTTTCGCTATAATTACCATTCAAAGCTACACACTGTTCAAATCCTAATAATACATCAGGGTGCTCTCCCCACAAATTTACGAGTATTTTATCCTCTTCTGAATCTTCAAAAGTATAATCAGTAAAATCAATAAGAACCTCTGGTAAAGCTTCTTGCAACTTCTGTCGTTCCTCTACCGAAATATAGTTTTTTCCCAAAATTAGCCCTCCCATATCCTTGATGCTCCCAATTTCTAACGGCAGGCTTGTCAAACAATTATTTTCAATTTCTAGTGCTTCCAACTTGACCAATTGGCCAATTTCTGGTGGTAGTGTAGTCAACTGATTATGAGACAAAGAGAGTTCTCTCAAGGTGTCTAGTTTACCGATACTTGCAGGAATTTGAGAAAGATTATTTTTGTATAAATTTAATACACTTATTCTTGGCAGTTGGCCAATTTCATCTGGTAAAGACCCTAGTTGGTTTTCGTGTAGATAGAGATACTCTAGTGCAATCAACCCTTCAATAGAACTTGGCAATGTTTGCAATTGATTTTTATCTATTGATAAGTTTTTCAATTGGTTTAAATGTCCAATCTCAAAAGGTAAGTAGGTGAGTTTATTTTGTGATAAATTTAAGTCTTTTAGATTCCGTAATTGACCTATAAAAGAAGACAAACTTTCAATTTCATTCTCTCTAAGGTCTAATGATACCAATTGAGGCAAACACGCTTCCACCAATAGAACATTGATCATTTGATTGTCCCTCATGTCTAATCTTTGCAATGCAGGCAACCTAAGAATTTCTGCCGGAAATTGTTTAAAAAGATTTTCAGTTAAGTCTATATAATCCAGATTTTTCAAATTCGCGATTTCTACAGGCATTGAGACCAACTTATTTCGCCTTACCTCTAGTGCTCTCAATTTAGTCAATTGCCCAACGGTAGCAGGTAATTCTTTCAAATGATTATTAGAAATATCTAAGCAGAAAAGTTGTGACAAAGCCCCTATCTCAGGGGGAAGTTTGGCAAACTGGTTACCCCCTAACTCTAGTTTAAGCAACTTTCTTAGTTGGTTAATTTCTGGAGGCAGGGACGACAATTTATTATGAGTCAATTGAAGGATTTGCAATTCGCTCAATTCGCCTATTTTGCCTGATATAGACTCAAGATGATTACCATACAATGACAAAGTCGCCAGCTTGGGAAGTTGGGCTATCTCTGGTGGTAAGTAAGTAATTGCATTGAAGCGTAAATACAGTTCTTCCAAATTGGTAAGCGTCAGGACCTCGAGCGGAAATTCTTTCAAATGATTCCCTCCTAAATTAAGTACCCTAAGCTTTTTGAGTTGGCTGATTTCTGCGGGTAAGCTTTCCAGCTCGCGGTTTGACAAATCTATGGTAATCAAGTTCTCAAAATAGTCCTTTTCCAAACCATATTTAAGGCAAAGCAACGCTTGTTTTCTGAGCCTTTTGGCTACCCTTTCGCTATAAGCTCCCTTAAGACCTACACATAGTTGGATTCCCAATTCTATATTTGCCTGATCATCACTTTTAAGCAATTGAATAATTCTACTTTCGTTTGCTTGTTGTTCTTCACTCATCTCCATATTTCTTGTATTTTCAAAAGGTATTGTCCTCAGTTGCTACCCTACTATAATGCGACAATGCGGTAAAAGGCACTGTATCTTATGTAGATCATCTACCGTAATATTATTCTTAGTCAAATTCAATATCTTCAATTGAGACAATTGGCTGACTTCTTCGGGTAACTCTGCCAATTGATTGTAATCTAATAATAAACATTTCAGATTTACCAGATTTTCAATAGAGGGAGGAATATTTGTGAGGCTATTGCCTGATAATTTGAGCACTTGCAAGTTCACTAGATTACCAATATTAGGAGGGAGTTTTACTAGCTTATTCCAGGAAAGGTCTAATTTATATAGTTTGTGTAAGCACCCTATTTCGGAAGGCAGATCAGAAAGTTGGTTGTTACGCAGGTATAATTTTCTTAGGTTTTGTAAAAATTTTATCTCCTTGGGTAGTTGTTCCAGTAGATGCTTATTCAGGTCTAACCCATTTAAATTCACCAGCCATTGAATACCTTTGGGTAAGGTGTTGAGTTTACACAGGTTAGGAGCAAGAAATAAATGTTGTGTTTTTTGTAAAAAAGAAGGCTCTACATTGTATTCTAAGCAAAACCAAACCCCAAGCCGTTGCAAAGCTTGTTTTACAGCAAAGCCATATTTGCCTTGTAATCCCGCACACAGTTGTCCTCCTAAAGCTCTTTGAGCAAGATCATCGCTCGTAAGTAATTGTAATAATTTATGATCGTGTTCATTCATACCAATGTTTACTGTGCCTGTTTCCATTGATAGTACGCCTGCATCAATTGTTGGCGGGTCAATTGTACCATTTGTTGATCCTGGTCATCTACTACTCGGATCGTGATGGTTTTTTCATTGTAGCGAGAGGCTTGCTCGAGCGTGTCCAGCAAACTAAGGTTTTTTGAGAAATTAATGGTTTTACGGGTAGGTGGTGGTTCTGCCAAACGGACTTTTATTAGAATTTCGCCCAAGGTTACTGCTTTGAGCTCTAGTTGAAAACGCTGACTATCAAAGAATTGGCGCACAAAATCATTTTCTGGGCGAAACACTAAGTCTTGTGGAGTACCAATTTGCTGTATTTCGCCTTTGTCCATAAGTAAAATGCGATCACCCAACTCAATGGCTTCAAATACATCATGAGTAACCATCACCATAGTCTTATCACGCAAATTTTCCAGATTTTTAAACTCTTGCACGATTTGCCCTCGGGTAATGGGGTCTAGCGCACCAAAAGGCTCGTCTAGTAACAATACTGCGGGATCGGCCGCTAAAGCTCGAGCAATGCCTACTCTTTGACGTTGCCCTCCGCTCAGCTCGTGGGGTTTGCGATGGGCAAATTCGGCCGGAGGGATATCTAAACGTTCCAATAGATTGGTAACTACTTGGTTGATTTTGTCAGTTTCCCATTGCAATAATTTGGGGACAATGGCCACATTTTGGGCCACAGTATAGTGCGGAAATAATCCAATATTTTGGATCACATAACCAATGTTGCGACGCATAAGTTCGGGGGGCTGCTGCAATACGTCTTCACCGTTGATGCGAATGACTCCAGACGAAGGCTCTACCAAACGATTGAGCATTTTCAGGGTAGTAGTTTTGCCAGAGCCGCTGGTGCCTAATAAAACCAGGGTTTCCTGGGCTGCTACTTCAAACGATACCGCATATACTGCGCGGGTGTTGCCATATTTTTTGGTCAATTGTTTTACTTCAATCATCTGGAGTCATAAAAAAGTTGTACCTTTGCCCGCTATTTCATAATCACTTACATTAAACAAAATATCAGGCAAGTGATTGAAAAATACTGGAACACGCATGAAAATACAAACTTTTATACAAACAATTCTTCAAAGCATACAGCGCACATCTGGCAAATCAACCCGCAGAAAGCTCTCAACCCTTGTAGATAAAATCAATTTTGACCAAGATTACCCCGCATTCATCGAGGCTTTTCACGACGCTCTTCAAAAAAACAACCTGGAAGTCTCTCCTGCTTTGACCGCAGATACCCCAAAAGATAGTTGGTTAAGCTTTCGTTTGCAAGCCACAGTACAAACCACCCAGACTCAGCCATTGGCTCCCTTGGAAGTGGTAGACGATTTTTTTAAGCATCTATTCGAGTTCGAGTCTCCCGAAGCCTACGAGCAGTTTCAGGCTACCCTGGATTCGTTTTCGCCTTTGGCTTTGTTTATCATTCCTGAAGAAGATGATTTTTATTCAGAGATTATAGAGAAAATACTGTCTTTTGAATTGCTCCGCAAGCGACAATATCGCAGTGATTTTAAAATTGGAGATATTGGCCAGATCGAGCTTACTCAGTTTGACACCGATAAATCGGGCAATGACCAACCTAGTAACAATGTCTGGACATTTTACGACATTTATAATTTTAGCCAAAAGAACCTTGAGCAGGTTGTATTAGGTGAAAATGGCGCGGCACTTATCCAGGCGGAGCATTTCCATAACCGCTTCAATCAGTTGGCACTTTATGCCAATAAATATTACTCTGATCCTTTTTATGTGTTGTTCAAATGCCCTACCCGTGCTCAAATTGAGGCCAAAAACCGAGAAGATGTATTGGAAAACCTCATCGCTCAAGTCAGTCAAAAGTTTCCGCATGTATTTACATTGCGCTGCAAATATGCCCGCCAAAGCGATATACCAGCCAACGTGCTCGAAGCCATTTACCAGCATTTCCAACTGCTGTTAGAGTTACCACATTATGCACTAGATCATTCGCTGCCATTAAGCAATGCTTTTTCGCTATTGCAAAAGACTCAAAAACTGGCGGAGAGTCAATTGCTCTTACAAATGAACCCGGCTATTTTTAACCGTATGCAGTGGAACTACGAAAACGATGAGTTTTTGTACCTGCAATACTTTACTTTGAATACGCTGCATCAACACCAAGGCTATCCACTAGAAGAAATCTCTACGAACTCTAACATTAGTCGTTACCACGCCGATGAGGATTACGAGTTTTCGTCGAACCCAGATGTAATGGTGAAAAACGAGGTAATTGTGGAAATAAAAACCTTAAGCCAGAAAATAAGGGATAAAAATATTTATTTGGACTTGATTTCAAGCATTAAAAATGAAAGCAAAGGCTGGAAAAAAAGCTTGAAAGAATTGTGGTTGGTCATTCCCGGGTTTGAAGCTGCACGTAATTATTACCAGCTTAAAAAAACCCAGGAAGTGTTACAGATAAGCCTGCGCCAAACCTTGAACAAAAGGCTGAAAGTAAAGGTATTGGCTCCTGACTATGCGCAACATGTAGTGGTACCGTTGAACTTCCAAAAAGTTACGCTCCCTTCACCAATTGCTCAAGTGGCTCCTCCTAAAATACCTCAACAATCGGCCAAATCCAAGCGTAAAACTTTGTCTTTTGCTCAAGTAAAAGGGCTACATGAAGAAAAGTTGATTTTGCAAGATTTAATCCAGCTTC
This sequence comes from Microscillaceae bacterium, assembly GCA_003483885.1. GTDB lineage: Bacteria > Bacteroidota > Bacteroidia > Cytophagales > Microscillaceae > Microscilla. The sequence continues at coordinate 9,196 of DMXI01000579.1, read as the reverse complement.
AGGACGATCATCATCAACTAGGCTTGGGCGGGATTATTTTTTATGGTCTGTCGGGATGTGGTAAAACTTACCTTTCGCACGCTTTTGCCAATGAACTGGGACGCCACTTTTTTACTTTCTCCCCTGCTGACATTCAAAGCATGTGGATTGGGCAAACCCAGAAAAATATCAAAGACATTTTTTCGCAGGCTTTTTCCAAAAGTCCTTCTATGTTGTTTATGGACGAGCTCGAAAGCATTGGTTTTAGCCGAAACAACCCTCAGGCTCATACCGATCAAAAAGCAACCATCAATCAATTGTTGATTGAAATGAACAACATCGACGAAAACAATGTGCTGGTGGTGGGTGCTACCAATAAAATTAGTCAATTGGATGCTGCTCTGAAGCGCTCAGGACGATTTGATTTAAAGATTCCAATCTTTCCACCTAATTCGCAGGAACGAGCCGAGATTTTTCAATATTATATAGAAAAACTTAACGAGGAATTGACCCAAAAACAACGAAATGCCCTGGAAATGGATCAGGTGTTTTTTAATTACTTGGGCGAAGAAAGCATTGGATTGACTTCTTCGGATATTAAGACGCTGATCAACCGCTTGCGCATTGATGCCTTGCTTAAGAAAACCACTGCTGCCAGCAAAGATCACCTCATTACCCGTATCAAACGATTCATTCGCGACGGGCAACGCACGCTCAAAAAAGACGATGTGCAGGAGTTTATCAATGAATGTGAACGCAATGACCAATACAGTCCCAAAATTGAGTTTTTGCGGGATGAATGGAATATTTGATTTTGAGAACGGTTGTGTCCTCCCATAAAACCTCTCCTAGACTCTCCTTTAGAGAGGAACTCCTTCATTACATCTTAGTCCTTTCATTGAAGGGACTAAGATGTAACTATTCAACAATGTAGTAATGAAACCATAGCACCTCTACACTCGTTCCACGGCACAATTGTAACACCCTGGTCCGGCATTGTGGATGTGTAAAAACCGGATTTGGGCGTTGTCAAACAATTCGTCTATGATTACTTCTAACTGCTCTCCCTTGACGGTACGAGCAGTTTGCATCATGTTTTGATCATCAAAAGCCCGAACCGAGAGCAAACGATGCTTCAGCATTGTCGGTACTTTGTTGACCTGGGGCTGGGCTGTAGTGGCATTTTTGCGTACAAACACTGGGCTATGGCCTTTGTAGGGCGATTTTACGGCCAAGTGATCATAAGAAAATAACAATACCTCCTCGCCCACTTCGGCATCTTGTAGGCTTACCCTGCAAGGAAATCCTGGCTTTTGATCAACAGTCATTTTTACTGCATCTAGTTGGGCCAATTCAGCCTCGCTTAGTTGAAACAGATAATCGATATTGGCTCGCTCAATGGCTTTGATTTGAAAGTTGTGTTTCATTTAATTTCTATTGTTTTATAGCAATCTAACCATTGTCAAATCTCCACCTTTTCGCCTCCATTCTCAACCCGATTGTTGCGCACTTGTGGTAAAACCACCCTTTCGTAAACCCAAATCTACTGCTCATAAACTGGCTATTGTTTCTTGCTGGATGTTTCCCTTTCTTGAGGTCATATTCAATCATTTAATTTATTCATTTTATGAAAAAACTTATTTTAAGTACCCTACTCTGCTTTGGATTAACTACCCTTTCTTTTGCCCAAATGTCACAGCCTCAAGCTCAAGAGCTCTTCAAAAAAATGGGGGTTACGGCCAGTCAAATACAAGAAGTAGCAGTGGTAGGAACAGCGTTTATTCGCTATCAGAAAGAAGTGGTAACTCCTGCCTTTAGTAATTATAAAAAGAACGTCAAATTCGAAATTATGAAAGGGGGATTTTTGATTACCCAGTCAGAAGGAGGAAAACCTCTCTTTTGTAATTTTATCAATTACGCTGAAATCAAAAACATGATTATTAATGCCAAATACAAATGGGTAAGAATTATTCTCAATCATTAAAACCTAGTCATTACTCAAAAGTTGATTGGCCAAAAGGCCTGCTTTATAAACTCAAACCCACCGTTTATGAATTGTCTATTGTAGTCTATGGTTGGTTTTAGTTCCTTTACGAATACTTACAATTACGAAAATCTATTTTTTTTTCATTTGCTCAACTTCTACTGTTAACCAAATTGCAAGTGTGGACATTAACCAATTGAAGACATTCAAGATTTCATTGGTTCAACCAATGAATCAACAGTAGGGTGTTGAATAGTTTTTTTTCAAGCAAATATTCTCAGATTTGAGGGTATTTGCTTTTTTATTGGTAAAAACCGAAATTACGGGTGTGGAGTTGTGGCAATCTATCATCTAGAGCATCTGAATGAAAGCGAGTCAAAGACGCGTTTATCAAAGAGAATGCCCTAACACAACCCATAATCAGACCCTTCGCGGTGCTCTGGGTGACACGTAAAATGCCAACTCAGTGTCATTCAGAACGCAGTGAAGAATCTGAATGAAAGCGAGTCAACGCGTTTATCAAAGAGAATGACCTAACACAAGCCACAAGCAGACCCTTCGCGGTGCTCTGGGTGACACGTAAAATGCCAACTCAGTGTCATTCAGAACGTAGTGAAGAGTCTGAATGAAAACGTGGCGAAGGCGCATTTATCAAATACCAAGAGAATGACCAGGGCGCAAGCCGCACTCAGACCCTTCGCGGTGCTCTGGGTGACACGTAAAATGCTAACCACCTAATAAAAGACTGAAAATCCAATATAATGAAAGACCATAACTACTTCGTATACATTACTACTAACCCTGGAAGAACGGTGCTGTATACTGGTGTGACCAACGACCTACTTACTCGCATACGACAACATGAGGAAAACGAAGGCAATCGGAAAACCTTTACTGGCAGGTACTTTTGTTACAATCTGGTTTATTGGGAACATTTTCAATTCGTGGAAGATGCCATTGCTAAAGAAAAACAACTCAAGGGTTGGAGTCGAGCAAAAAAAGAAGCCCTCATCAATGAAACCAATCCCCAATGGATATTTTTGAATGACGAAATTGAATAAACAAACTTAACATCCTTACAATGAGCGAGCAAGCAAAACAATTAATTGAAGAAAATCTGCAAACTAAAAATCCCTACCTAGATTTAGGCAATTGTGAGCTAGATGGCACTGAACCTATTTTAGATAGACTAGGGGAATATAATCATTTGGAAACGTTGATTTTGAGTAATTTGTGGGAAGAGTTTAATCTAGATGCAGAAACTTGGATCGTAAAAAAAAGCAAAAATCTCGGGAAATATAATAAGCTCGTTGAGCTTCCTAAACACTTACCAATAAGTTTAAAAAAAATAGTTATTAGTGGATGGAGAAATTCCTACTGGAGCTTAACTAAATTACAATCTTTATCAAATTTAAGCAACTTAATATATCTTAACTGTTGCCACAATTCCATAAAAGACTTATCTATTATTTCTGAAGCTGTGAATTTGAAAGAACTATATTGTCGTTCAAATTATATACAAGAACTAGACTTCATTAAAAAATTACATAATCTAGAAATTCTTTATTGTAGTGATAATAAGATTACAAATCTTGATTTTACGCAAAATCTAACAAAATTAACTAAGTTATACATCAGTTTTAATCAAGTTAAAGATTTGTATCCAATAAAAGACTCGAAAGAATTAACCGAATTATATTGCCATGAAAATAACATAGAAACAATTGAACCTATAAAACAATTAGTTGCACTCAAAAAATTAGATATAAGCAACAATAAAATACAAAATTTAACAGCTCTTATTCCTTTAAAGGAATTACAACATCTTGATTGTAGTAAAAATTATATTAATAGTTTACAACCAATTGCAAATTTATCTAATTTAGAAACACTGCATTTTGAATATAATCATATCGATGGTATTCCAAGGGAAATCCTTCATTCTAATACTAAAAACATCCTAAATTATCTTCAATCAATTGAGGAAGCAAAAAATCGTCGTCCCCTAAACGAAGCCAAGCTAATATTTGTAGGAGTAGGTGAGGTAGGCAAAACTGAATTGGCAGAAGCCTTGAGTGAAGAAGCAAATTACACCTTTGAAGAGGGACGAGCCACTACCAAGGGGATTCGGATTAAAAAATGGTCCATCAAAAAAGGAGAAGCCGACTTTACCGCCAACATTTGGGATTTTGCGGGACAGGAGATCAATTATGGTACTCATCAGTTCTTTTTGACCAAAAATTCAGTCTACATCTTTGTGTGGGACACTCGCAAAGGCGAAGACCAATCTAAATTTCATTATTGGCTCAACGTGGTATCGTTGCTTTCTAATCATTCACCCGTTTTTGTGGTGCAAAACAAAATCGATATTTATAAAACCCAAATTAACCGTAAGATTTGGAAAGATAGCTTTGAAAACATTGTGGATTTTGCCCAAACTTCTTGTAAAAACGGAGAAGGAGTAGATGAATTGAGAAACTTGGTGAAAAAAGCCTTGATTGAACTACCCAATACCGCAGAAATTTGGAACAAAGATCGCTTTGCCGTTAGAGAAATTTTGGAAGGACATGAAGAAAACTATATCAATCACGAGGAATATTTGCAGGTTTGCGAGAAGCAAGGGGTCAACGAAGAAGATGCGGGCTTTTTAAGCCAACAACTTCATGACATTGGAGTCATTCTCTATTTTGATGATGATTTGTTACTCAAAGAAACGGTGGTGCTTAAACCAGAATGGGCTACCGAAGCGGCCTATTGTTTATTGGATAATCAAGATGAGACGTTGATTAAAAATGGAAAGTTTGAAGTCAAGGATTTAAACATTATTTGGAAAGACGCTCGCTTTCGTTCTAAACAAGCCTTTTTGCTAAAAATTATGGAACGTTTTGAACTAGTATTTCAGTTAGAAAACACTGATTTTTTTATCATACCTGAACTACTACCCACTGAAGCTCCTCCATCTTTAAGAGAAGCACCAATAAGCTCCTTAAATAGCAAAAAATATTTACATTTTGAGTATCATTATCATTTTATGCCCAAGGGGATTTTGAGTCGTTTTATTTGCCGCATCCACGATTTAATCCAAAGAGAATTGTTTTGGAAATACGGGGTGGTGCTACAATATGAAGGCAGCCAGGCCAAAGTCACTCTAAACGATGTCGCAGCCATAAAGGTTATCAAGATCAAAACCTGGGGTGAACAAGCGAATAATTTATTGTCCATTATTCGCAGCCACTTTGAACATATTCATCAGAGACTCAATAACCCTCCTTTAGACGAAAAAGTACCTTGTATTTGTCCAACAGGTTGTGAATATAAAACTAAACCTTATTTACATAATTATCGCACATTAATTAAATTTCAACAAAAAGGAAGAATTACTCGTGAATGTGAAAAAAGCGTAGCAAAGGTATCTATTTCAGCTATGTTAGAAGGAATTATTGATACTCAGGGTAAGTTTATGCAAGATTGGATCACCCTCATTAACAAGAATGCATTTGAGGCATTCTTTGCCGAGATTGATCGCCAAGGAATTGAAGATCATCACTTGTCAAATTTGCGAAAGCGATACACCCATGAGGGTAATTTTTATCAATTTGCCGAACAATTGAAAGTGTGGGTATTGGGGTATTTTAAGAATCATAGGGATTTTAGAGAAGGGCGATATGACAAGTAGTGATTAAGATATGTTGCTAAAAAATTCTTAGACAGACAGCAAACACCTCATCGGTGGGACAATTAACGAAACATCCAAAGCCTGTCCTACCGAGCCTGCCGAGGTATCTTCGGGTATGTACTATTTGGGTAGACACCTCAACAAGTTCGGTGGGACAACTAACGATACATCCAAAACCTGTCTTACCGAGCCTGCTGAGGTATCTTTGGGCCTGTACTATTTGGGTAGACACCTCAACAAGTTCGGTGGGACAATTCACGATACATCCAAAGCCTGTCTTACCGAGCCTGCCGAGGTATCTTAAAGAACTCAATACCCAGGCAGACACCTCAACAAGTTCGGTGTGACAACTATATTAGAACACTATGATACAATGAGAGACCATAATTATTTTGTATACATTACCACCAACCCACAACGAACAGTGCTTTATGTAGGCATAACCAATGACTTAGTTCGTCGTATGTCGGAGCATTATACCAACCGAGGCAAGCCCACCACCTTTGCGGGTCGCTATTACTGTTATAATTTGGTATACTGGGAAAGGCACTCTCAAATAGAACACGCCATAGATCGGGAGAAGCAAATAAAACGATGGGGGCGATACAAGAAAGAATGGCTCATCAACGAAACCAACCCCCAATGGATATTTTTAAATAACGAAATTGAGTAAACACGCTCTAACTAAAAGGCTCTATTTTCCACCCTTCCTCCGCATCTCACTACGGCGCATGGGCATCGCATCTATAGTTCGGAATAACCGTTTCACATCCATTGTTTGCTTGATAGTGCGCATTTTTTCGCCGCCATCTTTGCCGATCAAAATCACTTGGAATTGCCTGGGAAGCACCTCATAGTGTTTGCGTAGTTGTTGATTTTGAAATTTGGTAAGCCGCTTATGATCAGGGGTATAACCCTTATTTCCTACAACTTTGAAAACGACTAAATCCCGGTCTAGTACTCCAGCGGTAGCTTGTTCAAAAGCTTTGATTTGTTCTTGATACAGGGCGTGTTTGGAGTGAGCTGTAAAGACCAATAAAACTCGTTTTTTCCAGGTATAAGCATTCAATGCTGAAGGTTGAGCGGTGGTTACTTGGCCAATCAGATTTAGGAGTACGATTAGCAATAAAAAATAGAGATTTTTGAGCCGTCGAGTTTTCATGGGCTTCGCAGTAATGGTGGTACTTACTAAACCCTACAACAGCCTTTTTGTTTAGGCTTATTGGCGCTCAACCTTGCTTACTTCTATCGTAGAGGTAGGAGATTGCGATTCAGGATCAGGAGCCGACTGTTTGGTACAAGCATAAGATACAATGAGTAACAACAGAAAAAAGACAATGGCAGGTAGTTGTGTTTTCATAGTGTTCAATGGTTATTTTGGTGGGCAATGTTTTATTCAAATCTCCACCAAGGGTAGATGTTGGTTGTAAATAAAGTTTAGTTATGGACAATACGGTGGGTGGTGGGGGTTTGCTACACTTCCTATCTCAACTTTCTTAAGTAAAAAAAGACCTTCAAAGAAGTTTGCACTTCCTCAAAAGCCTCTCAATCAATATTTTAACCTAGTGAATGAAAAACGAGTGTCACTTTATCTTTTTCACTATTTCTTCTTTTTCTTATCCTTTTTGCCAAACACCGAGAAGTGTACATAACGCTTGGGGTTTTCGCGGAAATCGGTAAGTAATTTATCCAAATTGGTGGTGAGCTTTTCCAGGTTGGTATAGAGGGTATCATTCTTTATCAGATTACCCAAAGTACCCTGCCCCTGATTGATCGTTTCCAGCACTTTGTTCAACTCGGTGACGGTTTTATTGGTATTGGCCAGGGTTTTGTCCAGTTCCAGTTTACTGGCTTGCCCTGCAATGTCATCTACTTTTTTTAAGATGGGTTTAAAGCTCTTTTCGGTTTCTACCAATGAGCTAGACAAATTGCGCAGGTTGCCCATAATGGCATCTATGTTTCCCCCTTGCCTTTTGAGAGTATTATCCAGGCTAGCAGTCAGATTAGAAGCATCATCCAACACTGCTTTTACTTTATTGCCTGCTCCCGATAGTTCTTTCAGTAATCCATTGATATACAACAGGGTAGAATCTACCTTTTGGGTAATTGGCTCTATTTGTTTGGTCACCTTGGCCATAATATCTTCGTCAAGCGTGGCATTGGTAATGGTGTCGCCACTTTGCATATTTTTTGGGGAATCAATTGGGTAGGTGGTCCCCACCGCAAGCATCAGTTGCTTACCGCTTAACAAATCCACTGCTCCTAGCTTTACCGAGGCGTTTTTCCCAATCACAATATCTCTTCGAAGGGCTATGGTCACCAACATTTTGTTATTGTTGTTTTGCAAAATCTCTATATTTTTCACCCGGCCAATCTGAAGACCATTGATGGTCACAGGGTTAGATACTGTTAACCCTCCAACCTCAGGAAATATGGCATAAAAATGATTGGTTCTTGAGAAAAAGTCAGATCCCTTCAGAAAGTTGAATCCAAGGTAAAGTGCCGCACCCGAGATAAGCGCCAACAAACCAATTTTAAGTTCTTTTGATATTTTCATCTACTGGGTATAAAGTTTCTTAATACTCAACTGTTGTATGTGCAAATAGTTGTATTTGCTATAAACGACTGGTGTAAATTTTCTTGTATTCCTAAATCAAAATTAAACAAAGAAGTTTTCACGTACAATTATTTAGATAAATTGCTTGTCTCCTGACACATTATGCTACCATTTAGTAACATAACCATGTGCTTTTATTGTGCTTCCAACTCCTTCTTATACGCCCGAAAGGCCCGATAGATGGCCGATGCCATATAAATTTGCCCCAATGCACCTTTGAGATAGCGCTCTTCGGCAAGGTTAGACAAAAATCCCAGCTCTACCAATACACTCGGCATGGCAGTACGCGCCAGTACATAAAACCCCGCTTGCTTTACTCCTCTGGTATGACGACGTACCCTATTTTTGATTTCCCAATCTATTTTTCTGGCCAAACTCAAGCTATGCTTCATATGTACTTGTTGGTTCATAGAAAGCAAAATATACGATTGAGGTGAGTTAGGGTTAAAGCCACCGTAATTTTTTTTGTAATTTTTTTCTAAAAAGATCGCTGCATTCTCTCTTTGGGCAATGGCCAGGTTTGCTTCCGATACGTGATTACCCATAATGTATGTTTCAGCGCCATGGGCCTTGGCTCGATTACGGGATTTTTTAGGCGCAGCATTGCAATGAATAGAGATAAATAGGTCGGCTTTGGCCTGATTGGCAATTTCGGCCCGACGGTACAGTTCTACAAATTTATCAGTAGTACGGGTATAAATAATTTTGACCTTTGGCATATTTCGCTTGATAATACGCCCTAATTCCAATGCTACCCGAAGCGTGATGTCTTTTTCTTTGGTACGTTTACCCAAGGTTCCGGGGTCTCTGCCCCCATGTCCAGCATCTATTACTATAGTTTTTACTTTATAGCCCTTGGTGGTATTTTTTTTTACTTTCTCCAGGGTAGGTGAGACGTTCCGAGGGGCAAAAGAAGTATTAATACTTAGAATAGCGAGGC
>DMXI01000653.1 GCA_003483885.1 Microscillaceae bacterium | reverse complement strand
GATTGTACTGGCCATGGCGTGCCTGGTGCCTTCATGAGCCTCATTGGGCACAACTTGTTTGATAAAATCATTTTACAACAAGGATACCGTGACCCCGCAGTCATTTTAGACCAACTGCATCAACAGGTGGCAAAAGCACTTAAGCAACCAGAAATTAATAATATTAGTGGAATGGACGCCTCCATCATCATTTTAGAAGTATTACAGGATAACACAACTCAAATAACTTTTGCTGGTGCTCGTCGCCCTTTATACTACGTTTCTTCTGAGAATGAAAATCTCCAGCTCCTCAAAGGGACACGTCGTTCAGTTGGCGGAATACAAAATACCGAGGTGCCCTTCCAAAATCACGTACTCACCTTGCCAAAGAATAGTATCTTGTATATGGGATCGGATGGCTTGGCTGACCAGAACGATAAAAATCGCAAAAAGTTTGGTGTGAAGCGCTTAGAGGCCATTCTTCAGGCACAGGTCGGTTTACCCATGGCCCAGCAAAAAAACGCCATTGAACAAGCTTTAGATCATCATATGCAAGACACAACTCAACGCGATGATATCTTATGGATGGGTATTCAGCTCTAAGCTTAACCAGAAATAAACAACAAGCTTGTAAAAACATATCGTAGGTTCTGTTGCAATAGACCATATTTTGCAACAGACTTAAACACCATAATCATGCATAAATTTTATTAATACGATGATTTACCTTATTTTGGCGTTTGGTCAATACTCATCAATGGTCATCTAACGATTTATGAAGCAAATAGAAGCCCTCTTAAAGCAGTTCAGTGATATTGTAACCACTCCTCTTCCCTTTATTCTCATTGGTGGAGGTTTGCTTTTACTCCTCTACTCTCAATTTATGCCTTTTCAGTATTTTCGCCATGCCTATAATGTATTGCGCGGAAAATACGACGATCCCAACGACCCTGGTGATATCAATCACTACCAGGCACTCGCCAGTGCTTTAGCAGCTACTGTAGGGGTGGGCAATATTGGCGGTGTAGCAGTGGCCATTGTTACCGGAGGGCCAGGGGCAGTATTTTGGATGTGGCTCAGTGCCTTTGTAGGAATTGCGACCAAGTTTTTTACTTGTACGCTGGCCATTATGTACCGTGGCAAAGATTCTTTGGGGCACGTACAAGGAGGCCCCATGTACGCCATCACCGAGGGTATGGGCAAGCATTGGAAACCACTCGCTACCTTTTTTTGCATTGCCGGAATTTTTGGTGCCATGCCTTTATTTCAAGCCAACCAACTCACCGAAGTAGTGCGTAATGTGATCTTGGCTCCTAATGGCTTGGTAGGCAAAGATCCAACAATTGCCAATGCACTTACTGGATTGGTCATTGTAGTCATTGTTTCTACTGTTATTTTCGGAGGCATCCAACGAATCGGTAAAGTAGCCTCTCGTATGGTGCCTTTTATGGTAGCACTTTATATTGCTTCAGTGTTGTTCATTTTGGTTACCCACGCCAAAGATGTGCTCCCAAGCCTGGCCCTCATTGTAACCGATGCTTTTAGCGGTCAAGCAATGCTCGGTGGCGCATTAGGTGCTTTGATCATCATTGGGGTACGTAGAGCGGCTTTTTCAAATGAGGCAGGGATAGGAACTGCTCCTATGATGCATGGAGCCGCCAAAACTAAAGAACCAGTAAGGGAAGGACTAGTGGCTATGCTGGGTCCGGTAATAGATACCTTGATTGTATGTACAATGACCGCACTGGCCATTATCGTTACTGGAGTATGGGAACCTCAAATAGATGAAGGCAAAAATGTGATTGTAACCGTGAATGCCAAAACTGCGGTAAATAAAAAAAATGAAAAAGTCATTCAGATTGAAGTGATGGCCAAACCCAATCCTTTGAGTGATGCTCCTGCAGTGACGGTATCACCCAATGAAAAAGGCCTTCCTGTACAAGTAAGTGCCATCAGAAAATTAAGCAAAAAGAAAATTGAGAGCCAGATTAACCTCTCAGCTCAATTGCTCAACAATCCTCAGAATTTACCCATTGAAATGGTCACCTATAATCACCCTGATTTTATTCCTCTGGTGATTGCTCAGAAAAAAGATGCCTTAGGTAAAGCCATCCCAAGTCAATACATTATCAAAGAAAATCACGATTTGGGCGTAACCATTACTACCCGGGCCTTTAGCAAAGCCATGCCTGGTTTTGGAGCCGGACTTTTGTTTGTGTGTATTTTGGTATTTGCGCTCAGCACCTTGTTTTCTTATTCTTATTATGGGGTAAAGTGCACCTCGTTTTTGTTGGGTGCCAAAAGGCAAAACTGGTACAACATCTTATATATAGGTTCTATTTTGTACGGAGCGATGGCTACCGCCGACGCGGCAGTAAACCTGATCGATGGCATGTATGCCTTAATGGCCATCCCTACGATGTTTTCTACCATTTGGCTCGCACCTAAGGTAAAGGCCGCCTATCGGGATTATTTTGCCAGATTAAAAGAAAATCAATAATACGATGGCTAATCAGCCCCTAGATAACTTTCTTCGTTTACTACACTCCTCCGATAAAAGAAACGTAGCCCTTGCCCTGGAAATGGCCAAGGGCATCCCTCAATTCCACTCTGTTGTGCAAGATTACCAGGACGTATACCAAGCCTGTTTCGCTAAGTCGATTCAGGCTCCCCCCACTCTCCAGGTAATGGCGCTTAATCAATCTAATCTAAGAGTCAATACCACTCAGAGGGTGACTATCCCTGGGGGAATCAGGCAATTAATTTCACTCGAAAGTTTACATTTTGTGGATTGTCAAATCGCCCCTCTTCCAGACGAACTTGGCACCTTGCCTAAACTTCGTGTATTGTTTTTTTCCAATAATGAACTCACGCAACTCCCCATTGAGCTTTCTAAATTTCCGCACATCCATCTTTTGTTTATTGAACACAATTACGCCCTGCCGTTTGAAACCATCCTGGAGCAAGCCCCTCATGTAAGTGAACTTGACCTTGCTCATATGCGTTATCAGGAGATTCCTCCTAATATTCAGCAACTCACCCATTTGAAAAACCTACGACTACACAATAATTTTTTAAGTCAACTGCCTCCCGAAATCGGCCAACTCAAAAACCTCAAAAGCTTAATAGTATCTCGGAATCACCTTCGCTCCCTTCCTGCTGCTATAGGAACACTCTCGAAGTTATATAAGCTTATCCTCACCCATAACCAACTTACTGAACTCCCCTTCGAGATGGCTCATTTACAAAAGCTGGAACTACTCGATCTCTGCAACAATCAGTTCAAAACATTACCTCCTGTGTTAAAACACTTGCCCAATTTGCGAGAGGTACATCTCAGCAACAATCCTATGCCTGTGAGCGAGAAAGCCAAACTAAGGGATTGGTTACCGCATTGTCGTACGGCTTGAAGATATTATGAAGGCATTTGCAATTGGTGATTCATTTGTTGAATTTTGTCGTGATCATCACATACCAGAGATTGGATTTAAAACAGGTTATATGAAAAAAACCGCCATCATTGTGGGAGCTACCGGACTGGTAGGCAACGAGTTAGTAAAACAATTGCTTCAGGATAACACTTACCAGAAGGTAAAAGTATTGACCCGAAAAAGCCTAAAAATCACTGATGACAAACTGGAAGAGCTACTCATCGATTTTGACAATTTGGATAATTACCAGGATTTTTTTGCGGGTAGCGACGACGCATTCTGTTGTTTGGGAACTACTACCAAAAAATCGGGTAAAGAAGGCTTGTACAAAGTAGATTTTACCTATTGTCACGAATTTGCCAAAATCGCGGCTCAAAAAAATGTACGCCAGTTTTTATTAATCTCAAGCTTGGGAGCCAGTGCCGATAGTCGTTACTATTATTCCCGGGTAAAAGCTGAAATTGAAGAAGCAGTAAAAAAATTACCTTTTTCAACAGTGCATATTTTACGACCTTCGCTTTTGATTGGTGACCGCAACGAGGTAAGAATTATGGAAGATTTAGGTCGGGTATTCAATGCCGCATTCAATACCTTCATCCCTAATAAATATAAAGGTGTCAAGGCTAAAACAGTGGCTATATTTATGCAAAAAATTGCCCAAAAACCAGGTTCCGGACAATTTACGCACGAGTCAAACCATATCCGCAAAATAGCTGTAAGCAAGTTTGACTTTGAGAGTTTCAGTGAGCATACTGAATACAAAGACCTGTAAAACCTTATCATTCTTCAATATTCAAGAACAATCTAGCTATTTAGTTCGTTGTGAGAAAAAATATAATTGTATGAAAAAATTCCTACTACTACTGAGCGTTTCATCTTTTGCCTGGGTGCTTACATTCTGTAATACTCAATCTTCTCCTGAACCAGATTTACCCACCCAGCCCACTACCACTGACACCATTTGTTTCGAAAGTCAAATTCTTCCTTTGTTAAGGTTTAATTGTGCCACTTCGGGGTGCCATGATGCAGCTTCAACTACCGCAGGAGTAGTAACCGAAGATTACACAACTATTCGCGCTGCAGTCACCCCCAACGACCTGGCCAATAGCAAGTTATATACGGCCATTCGTACAGGAGCTCACCAAGGGGTAAGGTTGGATCAAGATCAGGTAGAGCTGATTCAAAACTGGATTTTACAAGGGGCCAATAATACCACCAATTGCAGTGGGGTTACTGCGTTTGAATGCGACACAACCAACTTTACTTATACCAATGCTGTAAAGATTATCCTGGACAAAGAATGTATCAGTTGTCATAATATCAATGTTTCTAACAGTACAGTACGGCTGGATACTTATGAGGAAGTGAAAAAAGTAGGGGCCAGCGGAGCTCTTGTAGGAGTGATTGATTGGCTACCTGGCTGGCGTACCATGCCTCAAGGCCGACCACAATTGCCTGATTGCGAACGTACTGTCATACGAAAATGGGTTGAAGCTGGAATGCCTAATAATTAAAAAGATAATAGTATATTTTGAGAGGTTTGTTACTATTATTTATCCTGTAACAAACCTTTCAAGAGAAACTTCAAAACCTTAAGTCACCTGCCTCCGTTGATAGAAACTGTTGCAAAGCTTCTCTTCTGAAAAGCACCTCAAACCTCATTTAAATTTTATCTGATAAAACTAATACTTATATCACCTTAGGGTATTCATAACTTGTTAGAAATCATTGTTTTAATTACACTTAAGTATTATCAGTTCATTTAATTTTAATCATTGGGTTTATGGGGTTAGTAAAAATTAGTTTAGTTTTGCATTTCAAAACCAGAAAAGGCGTCGCGTGTGAATGAGTTTCCAAAAATTACCATTATAACCCCCTCTTACAATCAGGGGCATTTTATAGAACAAACCATCCAATCAGTATTAAATCAAAAATACCCCAACCTTGAATATTTTGTAATAGACGGTGGTAGTACTGACAATACCATAGATATTATCAAGAAGTACGAAAAAGAAATCACCTATTGGGTCAGCGAAAAAGACAAAGGGCAAAGCCATGCCATTAACAAAGGGCTTGATAAAGCTACGGGGGATATTATAAACTGGCTAAACTCCGATGACTACTACGAACCTCATACTTTGTTTAAAGTAGCTACCGCATTTAACCGTGGGGAGCATGTAAAGGTGGTGTGTGGCAAAAGTCGTTTGTTTAATAGCAAAAAGACAGTAGGCTACTCCAGTGGCACCGATGTATACACCGATAACTTAGCCAAAACGATTGGCTGGGCCAGAATAGACCAACCCGAAACATTTTTCAAAGCCGAAGTAGTCAAAAAAATGGGATTGCTCGACAATCGCCTACATTACTTGATGGACCGTGATTGGTGGATCAAATATTTGTTTTTGTTTGGTATTAAAGGAGTGGTCAAAATACCCGATATTTTGGTCAACTTTAGGCACCACGATGATTCCAAGACCATTTCTCAGCACGAAAAATTTCAGGTAGAGCACGATACGTATTATTATGCACTGGCTCGTCAGTTTGGCTTGGCTAAATACGCACAACTTATTGCCGATAATTTCGAGATAAACGATCGTTTTACGGTGCAGATAGAAAATGAGCTTGACCAAAAACTGCTGGAAGAAAGCTTTAATTACTATCTCTTGTTGCGCGCCAACGAAATGTATGCCCAAAACCAAGCGCCCAAAGCACATCATTTATTAAAAGAAATTAACTTGGATTTGCTCGCCGAAGAAGACCAACTTTTATGGAAAAAACTTCAGTTCAGAAGCAAATACATCCCTAAACCCATCCTTAACTTATGGCGAA
The DNA here is from genome assembly GCA_003483885.1 of Microscillaceae bacterium. Classification (GTDB taxonomy): domain Bacteria; phylum Bacteroidota; class Bacteroidia; order Cytophagales; family Microscillaceae; genus Microscilla. The sequence goes on along the minus strand of DMXI01000653.1, from coordinate 5,293 downwards.
GTACCATTTCTAAAATCAGACGTTAAATACCAAAACTTTCAAAAGTTGAAATCTTCCGCAATTTCTGTAAGCGTAATTGTGCCTAGCTACAATGGCGCACACAAATTACCTCATATTTTAAAGGCGTTGGAAAACCAAACCACGCAGGACTTTGAGACCATAGTAGTCGTGGATGGCTCTACTGACCAAACCTCGGAGGTGCTCAAAAGCCAGGATTGGACCTTACAAAACCTACGCATAGTTTACCGGGAAAACGGTGGACGTGCGGTGGCCAGAAACACAGGGGCTCAGGAAGCTAAGGGGGATTTATTGATATTTTTTGATGACGACATGCGGCCAATACCTGCCTGTATTGAGTTGCATGTAGCTCACGCAAGCGATCACCCAGCGAGCATTTTGGTTGGAAGCCAACTTGAAGATTTTGACAAGGTAAGTAGTGATTTTCAAATGTTTAAAGCTGGCCTAAGTAGAAGTTGGGCACCTTTTGAGAAGTTTGGAGAGGTGTCTGCTGATCAACCATTTATTACCGCCGCTAATTTTTCTATTACCCAGTCACTTTTTCAACAACTCGCTGGGTTTGACGAACGGCTCACCGATGCGGAGGATTTTGATTTGGCAGTAAAAGCGGCCATGGCCAAGGTGTCTATTTTTTATAACAATGAAGCCATAGCCTGGCACGACGATTTCGTTACTTGCCGCTCAATGATCAAACGCCACCGCCAATACGAAGCCTCTCACCAAACACTGTTGCGCCTCAACCCTGAAGTTTATGAAAAATTTGATCAATATACTCCTGCAACTATTGGTAGCGCCAAGCGTTTGATGTATTGGTTATTTGCTCAAAAGTTTTGGGTATGGTCTATTGATAAGTTCAATTGGCTCCGTATCTTGCCCAAAAAAATACGTTATAAAATTTATAATGTGGTGGTTACTGGCTATTCAGTTTATTTTAAAAATAAAACCCTCTAGAAAATATCATTGCGAACTGTTATAACCCCTCAAAAAACATTGACAATCAATCTTACTTACATACTTTCAGACATTAACAAAGCCATTGCTTTTGAGTGGATAGAGCAATCGTTGCGAGATTCTCAATACAAGCTTTCATTTATTTTACTCAATCAAGGGGAAAGCCAATTAGAAAATTACCTGAAGGCTCAACAGGTTCCTGTATATCGCATCCCCTATCGTGGCAAAAAAGATGCTCTAAGGGCCATTAGAGGCATTCGCAAAATATTAAAACAAGAGCAAACCCAGGTCGTACATACCCATTTGTTCGATGCTTCTATGTTTGGACTGTTGGCTGCTAAACTTTCCAAAATCCCCCGAAGAGTATATACCCGTCACCATGGCACCCTCCATCATGAGTTTTTTCCTCGGGCAGTTTATTATGATCGCCTCATTCATTCAATGGCTACCCACATTGTGGCCATTTCGGGAGTCGTAAAACAAGTATTGATTGAACGAGAAAAAGTAAAGACCTCTAAGGTTACACTTGTTCCGCACGGGTTTGATTTACAAGGCTTTAGTCAGGTAAACCTAGCAAAAGTAGCCTTACTCAAAAATCAATACCAGACCCAGGGCAAGCACCCCGTCATTGGCATTATTGCCCGTCAAACTTTCTGGAAGGGTATCCAGCACATTATTCCAGCTTTTGGACGTTTGCTTGAGCAATATCCCAATGCCCATTTGGTATTGGCCAACGCCAAGGGTGACTACAAAGCCGAAATAGATGCCTTACTTGGTAAACTGCCGCCAAACAGCTACACCGAAATCGAGTTTGAACAAGATATTTATCACCTTTACCAACTATTCGACCTTTACGTACATACGCCTATCAATGAGGATTTGGAGGCTTTTGGCCAAACCTACGTAGAGGCGTTGGCGGCGGGTATCCCTTCTATATTTAGTTTATCGGGTATTGCGCCTGAATTTATTGAAGACGGGAAAAATGCGTTGGTGGTACCTTTTCAAGATTCGGAGGCCATTTACCAGCAGATGGTACGTCTATTAGAAAACCCAGCCTTGGCTCAGCAACTCACGTCTCAAGGGAGAAAAGATGTACAAAAAGCATTTGCCCTGGATAATATGATACAAGCATTGAAAAACATTTATACTTTATGAAAGCAATTACCTCCCTTACCCATAGCATTGTAGGTGGGCTTCGCTTAGAAAACTTGTTTGCTTTTTTGGGCAAAGACACGCCCTTCTTTAATAAATTTATCCCCCACCCTTCCCATTATCAATCTAAGCCCCAAAGGGTTGTGATACGTGATCGGGTAAAGTTTGACTTAGATGTAAGTGATTATATGCAATGGCACGTATTTGCTCATTTACCCGATTATTCCTGGAAAAAGGCCGCTGATTTTTTGCAGCCAGAAAGCCATGTTTTAGACATTGGAGCCAATTGCGGGGCATTTAGCCTAAAGCTGGCTCAGAAAGCTTACGAAAATAATATTACTTCTGCCACCATCCATGCGTTTGACCCTAACCCATATATTGTACAAAAGCTTACCCATAATTTATCCCTCAATCCACAATTAGACAATTTGGTGAAAGTACATGCCATTGGGCTTGGCGCCGAAAATGTAGAAGCCCCTATGGTGTTTAGCGAAGCCAATACGGGTGGGGCTAAAGTTTTGGGAAAAGAGGCTCAGGGGCAAGTAATGGTGCAAATAAAAAAAATAGATGATTTTGTATCCGAAAATCAGCTAGACCATATCAGTTTTATAAAAATAGATGTGGAAGGGTATGAACCGTTTGTGTTTCTGGGCGCTCGTGAAACCATTCGCAAGTTTCGCCCTGCCATGTACATCGAGATTACCGACGAATGGTTCAAAGCCCAGGGGTATTCCAAAGAGTTTATCTTTAATTTGCTACTCGCAGAAAACTATGAACTCCTCGTTGAAAGAGAACATAAATTTATAGATATTGCAGCGGTTAAAAACCAACTGGATCAAATTCCACAATTTAACCTTTTGGCATTGCCCCAAACAAATAATGGCGCATAAGTAATGGAGTCTACACCTTTTTTTAGCATTGTGATACCCACCTACAATCGGGCTGGTTTCATATTGAATACCCTCGAAACGGTTTTTTCTCAAAAGTATACCAGTTTTGAGGTAATCGTAGTAGATAATTGTAGTACCGACCATACGTTGGAATTGCTTCAGCCCCTGATTGACGAAGGTAAAATTAGGTTTATCCAACATGACAAAAACTACGAAAGGGCTAAATCGCGCAATACAGGAATGAAAAATGCCCATGGGCAATACCTCACGTTTTTAGATTCCGACGACTTTATGTATCCTGATAACCTCCAGGATGCCTATGATTACATTCAGCAAAATCCGGATAAAAAGGTGTTTCATAACTTGTATGAATTGGTAGATGCTGATAAAAACACCCTTTCCCGCTTTAGCTTCAAACCACTCAACAACGCCCTCAAGCTCATTGCAGAAGGAAATTTTTTGTCTTGTATTGGGGTATTTATTCATCGTGATATTTACCAGAAAATTTCCTGGGACGAAACCCCGGTACTTACTGGATCAGAAGATTACGATTTTGCCTTGCGTTTGGTCGCTGCTTTTCCTGAGGTTGGACGCATCAATAAATTTAATAGTGGTGTCCTTGACCATCCTGCTCGAACCATCAATACCGCCCAGCTACACAAGGCAGAAGAAAGGTTTGAGTACTTTTTGAAAAAACTGGATCAAGACCCTGAATTCAATGTTTTTGGAAGAAACATTGGCAAAATAAAGGCAACTCTGTACGTGTTTTTGGCGGGAATGGCCAAAGAAACGAACGACTTACCAAAAATGAAAAGATATATCAGACAAGCCTATAAAGTAGACAAGAGTGTTTGGCTCAGGCAAAACTTTCAAAGTCTCAGCTATAATTATATCAAAAAGAAACTTTTTAAATAAAGATAATTCCTATGAAAAAGACGCTATTGATTACCGGAGGAACTGGTTTTCTGGGAAAAAGGCTGGCACTGGCTCTCAAAGATGAGTACAATGTAGTACTTACTGGCCGAAACAATAAGCAAAATTTGACGGCTAAGAAATTTACTGGTTGCGAAGTGGCTCCTATGGATATCTCTAATATAGAAGCTGTAAGAGACACTTTTCGGGAGTATAAACCCCACGTGGTAATCCATGCCGCCGCTACCAAATTTGTTGACCTTGCCGAAAAGTTTCCTATGGAATGCATAGATGTCAACGTGGTAGGCTCACAAAACGTAGCCAGGGTAGCCATTGATCAAAATGTGGAAGTGGTAGTAGGAATTTCGACCGATAAAGCATCGCCTCCTGTACGCAATACCTACGGGATGAGTAAATCGGTAATGGAGCGGGTATATTGCTCTATGAATGGCAAAACCGATACTAAGTTTACTTGTGTGCGTTATGGCAATGTGGCTTGGTCTACTGGGTCAGTATTGACCATCTGGAAAAAAATGCACGAGGAAACTGGGGTAATGGGTACTACAGGGCCAGAAATGCGTCGTTTTTTCTTTACAGTAGACGAAGCAGTAAATCTGGTAATTACGGCCTTGAATAATATTGACGACACTCAAGGAAAGGTATTGTCACGTATGATGAAAGCAGCCCAAATGGAAGACATCCTCCAAACCTGGGTAAAGCATAAAGGTGGAAAATACGAAAAAATAGAAGGACGCCCCGGTGAGCGTATTGATGAGTATTTGATTGGTGAACTCGAGCTAGCTTATACCCGTGAACTCCAATACGACGGTATCACTCATTATTTAATTTCGTTTAATGAAAAAGTAGACAACCCAGTATCGGTAGGATTATCATCGGCCAATACGGAACGTCTGACCGAAGAAGAAATAATCAACATTATTGACAATCCTCCAGTAGAAGAAGTAGGAAGCTAATCAGGACAGAGACTATCCCTGACAGGTAGGGTGTTCAAAATTTCAAAAAAGCTCCCCACATTTTTGGAGCCTTTCTGGGTTTCAAAAATTAGAGTGGGTCCTATTATTAGAATAATATACTCATTTAAACCCTACGATAGAAGTGAAAGATGTTCAATGCCACCAGAGGCCCCTCTTACTCTCCCACTTGGGGAGAAACCGTCGCGGAGAAGCTACCGCGAGTAACGTTCCGCCCCAAGTGGGGAGGTTAGGAGGGGCTTGGTTGGTACTTGACTTCTCTGATAAAAACCAGGGGAAGTTGAAAATCCCAGCTTAAAGCCCTCGGTTTATCGGGGTTCTACCGAGGAAATTCATCAATTCTGAACACCCTACCTGACAGGTTTTGAAAACCTGTCA
>DMXI01000370.1 GCA_003483885.1 Microscillaceae bacterium | reverse complement strand
AGCTATTGCTGATAAATTTGGCAATATATAATCAAAAAAGGCTCGTAAAAGACCTGATTGATGAACCGAGCCTTTGGCGAGCTCTGCCTTCGGCTAATTTTAAACAAGCTCTAAACTAATAATCTGGTCACTCCTAAAATGATGAACCCTGTACCTATTATTTGATACCATTGAATAGACCGTTTTTTTTCCAAGATTAATAAACCCACAGCGGCTCCTATGACTATAATAGCCCCAATAATAAATACCTGTGACAAAGTAATGTGCGTTTCGACAGCCAAGTGTATACCTTGAAATAAGCCTAAAACAATGATGATTGAAAAAATCATAAATGGCGTATTTTTTTTATCCAAAGCCAACATTCCTCCAATCAATGCCATGATCATTCCTATCATTGGTTTTGTATAATGAAGCAGCCAATGATTATGAAACACTAAAGTCCCTATTAGTCCACCACCCAAGAAAAGAGAAGGTATCAGATATAGCTTCTGTTGGCCTATGTAAGCACTCCAAAAACCTACTATAAAATATATCGCAAGGTCTGTGAAACTTGGTAAGGCATGTATAACACTGGTACCTCCAAACCCGTGGGCAAAACCCTCATTTGAACCAATGAATAGTAGTAATCCTACTAGTCCTGTTTTGTACATAAGCTGCCGATGAGTTCGACAAATTTTTAATAAATAATGGATAAACATCTTTAAAGGGTTTAAATGGCGTTATTTTTTTGCTCCTTATGTGTTCTGAGAAGCATCTTAAGGGCAATAATAGCAGGAATCATAGGGAAAAGTGCGGTAAACATGCCCGAGAAATATTCATAATCTACTCCTTCTTTGACCATCCGAATCACTGGAAATAATAGCATATGGGTAGGCTCTCCTAAGATCATTCCCACAACCATAAACCAAAGAATGAAATTACCAAATGGCTGCCCCTTCCAGAGGCTATAAGCAGCATAAAACCAAAAAACTGGTCCAATAAAAAGTATCAAAAAATTAAACTCTTGTGGGTCCCAGGGATGACCAGATAATGCGACAATACTTTGGCTAAAATCGGTAAGTACTTCCTCTCCTACATGCACGTAGAAAAGCGCCATCATTAATAGATAAACTGGAGTAATTTGATAAGGATTCAAAGGGAACCGGGCACTGGTTTTTCGCCATCCAATAATGCCTAAAACCATAGAACCTACAATGATAATAACAGGTAATGGTCCACCTTGGGTAAACAAAGTTATAGTATACACTACACCTCCTCCAACAAAAATTAATGTCCACAAGTTGACTTCTTTAGGAGAGTATTCTTTTCGGTGAGCAATGGGTTGGTGATGGGCACTAGATTTAATCAACTTTATAATACCAGAAACACTCAATACAAATAAGAGCATGGCGATAATAGTACCCGCAAAAAAATGATGTTGATAAATAGCTACATGGCCTAACTCTACTTTTAATTGCATAAATGCTTCTGACAGGCAATAAGCAAACCCCCACCAAGCAAAGAAAAAACCAGCATTGGCCCTTTTGCTTAAGTAATACCCTCCCCATAGCATCAACGATACAGGCAAGCACACCAACAAAATAAACCAAGAAGTAAAGTTGAGCTTAAATCCTGTCTGTAGCCAGGCAGCATAATTTTGTTGTAAAAAACCAGCATAATCAGAAGCATATCGCGCTGTATTTAACATCACTAATAGCACAATACATAACAGGTAAGTACCTAAAACGGTATTTTGGGTTGGAAGCTCTTTGTAAGAAAACCTGAGCCATCCTGCCACTGCTATAATGGCTACCAAGCTATATTCAATAAACAATAGTGAGCCTACTACTATATATGATGCTACCGTAAGCGTAATAACCGAGGATAGTATCCAGAGAAGGGGAAGTAATTTTGAATTTTCCATTTGATTAGCTTTTGTTGTGAGTTAATCAAATGTCCGTATTTAAGAGATGACTTCTTTTTACAAATGTTAAAAAATGAACCCATCTTAAGTGCAATCACTTCTTAGCTCTTATTCTGCTTAATGATACCTGAGTAATTCCCAGATAACTTGCCACATCTCCCAAACTAATTCGTTGCATTACTTTGGGTTGTTCAGCCACAAAGTTGTTGTAACGTTTAGTGGCATCCTCCTCGAGCATTTCACTTACACGCCCCATCATGTTCATAATAACCATTGTGGAAAGTTTTCGATAGAAGGTTTCGACACAATGATATTTTTGACAAAGCAACTCTAAATCTTCCCGACTAATATAAGTTACCTGAGTGGGCTCTAATGCCTGGAGCATATATTTTGAAGGATGTTGATTTATAAAACTTTGAAAAGAGGTACAAAGCATACCATTGGGGAAAAATCGCATGATAAACTCTTTCTCTTCGTCTACAAAAAACAATTTGATCATTCCTTGATCTATAAAGTATAGATTTCGACAAATCCCTCTCCGCTTTAAAAGATATACATCTTTTTTGAAAGATTTTTTCTGGAAACAACTATTTAAATCCTGAATAGCTTCTGAGCTAAGAGGGGAGATACGGGTGCAGTACTCAATAAAACCATTCATAAAAGTGTTGGGGGATTTGTAGGTATAAACAAAATATCGCTCATACTTAAATATAAGGAGGTATTGTGTAGATCGCAAGCGTAATCGTACACGGATCAGATACAGTTATTTTTTTCAAAAATACAAACACATTTCTGCTAGTTTCTTTTATTCACAAACTCCAACTAGCACCAGCACAACATCGCAAAGTCTTCCTCATTAGTATATCACTTAAACTATTCTGTTCCTTTACTAAGCAACACACTTTTATAAACATCTCATAACGATTTATTAATCGATAACCTATTGGTTTTTAGTTAGTTTGTGCCTCAATTTTTTAATTTATACCACTAACTTAACCCAAAATGAAAAAACTTTTATTCTTGACGGGTTGGCTCATCGCTTTTGCAGGTTGCCAACCAACCAGTACTGTTGAGCCATCTTCTCAAACAGCTAGTAAAAATCATAGCAAGGCCTCAGCGCAAAGCCAACGCCAATCCAATGACTTTTATGCCAATTTGGCTTTTCGTCATGCCCCAGTACACTACCAAGACGTAGACCGTACTGGCTCGCATGGTTTAAGTGGCAAAGCTGATTATATTACTGCGGTAGATTTTGACGGAGATTTGAACGCAAAGAACAATTGGAACAACATTGCTCGAGGTAATTATCCTGGCAAAGCAGTGGGGTATTATTCAGTAGTGGAAACCACTACTCATTATTTCATCATTTATGCGTTTTTTCACCCTCGTGACTGGACCGATGTTTTCTTCTTGTATTACTTCGATGAGCACGAAAACGACCTGGAAGGTTTGCTCACTATTGTCCGCAAAGATGGCAGCACTTATGGCCGCGCTGAGGGAGCTATTACGGTGTTTCATAATGATTTTTATTCTTTCAAAGCAGCGGCTTCGTCTTTGACTAACGGGCGAGAAGATATTGACGGGACTTTTACCACCCAAAACCATAATGGAGTACAACGTTTTAAAACGGCACAAGAAGCCAAAGGTCATGGGTTGAAAGCCCACTCGAAGTTAAAGCCAGGTGGAGATGACTATGTGGTATATTACCCTAGCCAAACTACTAGCGAGAGTCCCTCAAACATTTACGATCGCAACGTAAAATACAAGTTGGTAAATATTTTTGCCAATGGTGGTTTGTGGCAGAGTCGCTTCAATACCCAATTATTCAAAAACGCCAAGCAATTTCAAAAATCGGTAGGGCGTGGTACGGCCAATGCCCCTTGGAACTGGGACGATGGCAACGACGGTGGCGATTTGGGATTATTGGCCGGAGGAATGGCTTATTATCCTGCTGAGTTGGTGGATCAGTATTTCAATGGCTTGGGCAACTTCAGCAAACAATACGTTTACAACCCTTACTTGGGGATTGAGTAATGATTGAAAGCTCAAATATATTCTAAAACTAAAAACGCCTGACAAATCATCATTCGTCAGGCGTTTTTGAGTTGTAAAGTTCATTGCTCCTGTTAAGAAGGCAATAACTTGTTGACATTTTTAAGTTCTACTTCAATATTTTTGAGTTCTGCTTCTTTTTGAAATTCTTCCAAAAGTTCCGAAATGTCACTGTCCATATACTGAGCACGGGTACCATCAATCACTACTCGAGTGTTTTCATCGATACTTTCCAAGGCATCCAACAACAAAGGCTTGTTTAAGAAAGAAGCGTCTTTGTTGAAACGTACCAACATATGATCACCGTCTTTGGTAACCGAAATAGAAGAGTGGAAGTTGGAACGAATCACGAAAAACAATCCTACGACAATACCAATACCTACTCCCTTGAGTAAATCCGTAAATAAAATAGCCACAATGGTGATTACAAATGGCGCAAACTGTTCCCAGCCCTTTTGGTAGATCATTTTAAACACCGAAGGTTTGGCTAGTTTATAGCCCACCATCAATAAAATGGCCGCCAAACTGGCCAACGGTACATAATTTAGATATCTGGCAATGAACAAGACCGATACCAGCAAAAACATCCCGTGGAAAAATGAGGCAAGTTTGGTTCTACCCCCTGCATTGATACTGGCCGAGCTACGCACAATCACACAAGTAATGGGCAGCCCACCAATCAAACCTGAAAGAGAGTTTCCTACCCCTTGTGCAATCAATTCGCGATCAAGCGGAGATTTTCTTTTGTAAGGATCTAGTTTGTCTACGGCTTCTACGGTGAGCAAAGTTTCTACACTGGCAATCAAGCCAATAGTAACGGCAGTGATCCACACTTCACCTTTAGTCAAAAATGACCAATCTGGAAAAGACAAGCCTTCCAAAATGCTCCCAGTAGGTAAGCTTACACGATGTGTAGCGTTGAGGGTGAAGGTGGGCAATACGCTTTTTAAGAATAACTCGTTTAACACAATACCTAAAATTACCACGACCAAGGCACTGGGCACCCAACGAAAGTTTTTGAGAGAAGTACGCTCCCACACAATCATCAAGGCAAGCGATATTAAGGCGATAATAAATGCACCCCATTCTATGTGTTCCATCGCGTGCAAAATGGCAGTGAACGTATTTTCCTGGAGACTTTTTTCGTTAAATTTTAAAGAGAATAGTTCTACATCGTATCCTACAGCGTGAGGCAACTGTTTCAGTATCAGAATGATACCAATAGCAGCCAACATTCCTTTGATTACCGAGGATGGAATGTAATAAGCTACAAATCCAGCTCTAATAACGCCAAGCAATATTTGAATGAGTCCAGCTAAAAAAACTGCGACTAAAAAACCAGTAAAAGAGCCAATGGTGGTAACTCCAGTAATTACAACAACGGTGAGGCCAGCGGCAGGCCCACTCACGCTCAATTGAGATTGACTAATCAAGGGGATCACTAGTCCTCCAATGATCCCAGAAATAATTCCGGCAAAAATGGGGAATTTCAGGTCAGCTGCATCTGGTTGAGAAGCCAGAGCAATTCCTAAACAAAGTGGTATAGCGACTAAAAAAACTACTAGCCCAGCAGGTAAATCGTATTTTATACTCCCTAAATAATCTTCCTTATGCAGCACATGCTTCTTTTTCTTTGACATACAGTTGGCGAATTTTAAAACCTATTAATAAAACTTATACTGAATATAAGAGTATTTTATATTTTTAAACAAAAATAACAAAATCACAGGCTTTTGGAAGCTTTTGAAGGGAAAAAGAAAAGAAAACTATACCAATTTACCAATAAAGTGGTGTTTGTAATAGCCTGAATGTTTTTCATCTCGAAAAAAACAATTTTAGACGATTCGTTAATCTCAAAAAGGTTCTTGTCTATGCTATTTGGTCTTTTCTTATTTTTTATGTATGTTTTAACGAGGTTATTACCTCCCAATTGACTTTTTAATGCGATTATGTATTGGGTCAAGCATCTTACATAGAAAAACTCAAAAAGCTATTGGCAAGTAAAGAGGTGACCAATGTTGAATTTGCTGTCAACTTTATGCGCGGTAATGGTTTTCCTCAAAAAATGCTTGGTTATTTATATACTTTCGCTCTTTTACCCTGGCTCACATATACAAAAATTCCTGCGTGAATTAGTCACCAAAAATCGGCCAGCCAATTTTCGTAATTTCACTGTCCAAACGCTTTGTGAGTGCTTACACCAGGTTGAATTTGCTAATCTTTTACATAAGCTATCCAAGCTTCCTGTGCTGGATTTTGTTGAGATGGCTAGGCTGGCAATATCCAACGAAGAGAAAAGGAAGATTAGGAGCTGGCAGCCCAATGTAAATATCTATTTTTAATGTAATGCTCAATAAAGTTGACTAAATCATCCGAAATACAAAACCTCAAAAAACTACTACAAAGTAGCGAAAACAGTAATATTTTGCTGGGACTACAGCTTTTGCCCTCGTATGCCCAATCCCCCGAGTTGATTTCTACTTTGTTGTTTTTAAGTTATTTTCACGAAGATTCGACCATTCAAAACCGAGCAAGGATATTTTTCCTGCAATTGGCTCCCACTCGAGTACGCAAAGAGGTGCTGTACAGTACTTTAGACCCCAAACAAATTTTTCAAGTATATAAACGTCTCCTTAAGTATCCAGAAGTCAATGGGGTAGAGTTGTTGCAGTTGTTGTTGGTACACAATGAGTATTGTCAGGTAAAAATGGTGCTCTTGTTTTGCCTTGAGCACAAACTAGACTGGAGAACAGTAGCAAGACAAATAAGTCTGGATGAGCTTACCTTGGTGCATAAAAAAGAACTCCATTTACTGAGCCGTCATTGGGAACATTTGGTCAATTTATCGGTCAAGCAATTGGTGATTTCAGATTTAAACCTGAGCACCTTACCTCGCCAAATAGGCTTTGTACAAACATTACAAAAACTAGTGGCCAGTCGTAATACTTTAAGCCGTCTGCCGATTTCTATAAGTAAGCTCAAAAAACTAAAAACACTGTATCTTTCTTATAATCGCCTTAAAAGCCTGCCAGAAAATCTGGGAGAGTTACCCCAATTGGAAGAAGTGCACCTCAACCATAATGCATTGCAAAGCCTGCCACCAAGCATTGGCCAATTACAAAAACTCAAAATTTTACATCTTTCGAATAATCAACTGGATACCCTGCCCGAATCTTTTGAGCAATTACAAAGTTTGGAAGAATTATACTTGATAGACAATCGTCTGACAGCATTACCAGAGCAATTTCAGCGTTTAACCAAGCTTAAAGTCCTTAAGTTGGGTGGTTGCAATATTGCCTCTATCAGGCATCAACTAGAAAAGGTGCCTTGGGTAGAAAACCTGGCAGTACAAAATACCCGTTGGACTTCTTTGCCCGAATGGATTGGAAACTTTGCCCAATTACAACAACTCAATGTAAAAAGAAACTACATCCGTACCTTGCCCAAAAGTCTGAGTTCGTTACAAATGTTACATAGCTTAAATGTAAGCTACAATCAACTGAAAGAGCTGCCCGAAGGTTTTGGAAACATGTCTAAACTCAACAATGCTACCCTGGAGGGAAACCAGCTTGCTCAGCTACCCGAAACCATTGGTAAACTGGAACAAATACGATTTTTGCATTTGGGGCATAACTTTTTGCGTGAGCTTCCATCTTCTATTGCCAACTTGCGTAATCTGGAAACCTTGATTCTTGAGTATAATCAACTCACCCACCTACCCATACTGGCGGGCAATTGGCCCAAGCTACAAACCTTGCTCATTACGGGCAACCAGATAGATTCGCGAGAGATTGGCCGATTGAAAACCATCTTACCACAAGCCCACATTTATTATTAAGCAAGGCGAATATCAAATCATAAACAAGGCCTTCCGAAAGGCATTGCAGCAGATAAACTATGCCATTTTCATGAAAGAAGTTACCACGCGTGGTTTGGTGTTTGATATTCGTTGTATTGCAATTGCTCTTCTTCTGGATTATGATGCAACTTACCAGAGTAGGATGTAGTCATTTAACCATTCAGCAATTTTAGAGGGTCTTTGAATTCACCTGATTTTTTTCTTATTTTTAGAAGTCAGGCGATCAGGTAGCCTATTAGTAACAAACCCCCATATCTTTGGAAGATACTAAACCTAACCAAGATTTACCAGATGAAAGCTCCAGTGGAGGCGAGGAAACACCAGAAGGAAAGACGCGACCGAAAAAGAAGCGCCGTTTTTCTTGGTTTCGTTTCACGGGACGCCTTTTCCTGGTATTAGGGGTATTGTTGGGGTTGGTGTATCTGGTAGCTTATTTTTATTTTAACAGCTACTTACGCAAAGAAATTATTCGACAAGTAAGTGCCAAAACCGATAGCTTATATTCCCTCAAAATAGATTACATTGGCATTAACTTATTTACCTCCACTCTTCAGGTCAAACGAGCCCATTTTCAGAAAAACCCTCAAAAATGGGATGCTTTTAAACAACAGTATCCCGATACCAACTATCTGGACATGGATGCCCGCTTGGATCGCTTACGCATTACAGGAATTCGCTGGGTGCATTTTCTTAAAACCGGGGAGGTAAAAATTAAACACATCATCTTTCAAAAACCCAAAATCAGGTTTCATGGCAAGGCTCGGAAAAAGTTATCTCCCAAAAGAATACCCCAGAAAAAAGCCTTAGAAAAACAGCAAAAACCACCTCCTAAACCAGTGCAGGTATTGGCCAAAGCTTTGGGTAAGTTTGCCAGTGATTTGACGATTGAAAAAATCAAAGTAGAAGATGGCGAAGTCGATTTTTCTAATCAATCGCCTCGAGGCAAAGCTCGACACCAGCTAGAGCGCTTCAATACTGAGGTACAAAAAATCCGACTAATTCCCCAAGAAAATTTACCCGATACCCAAGCCTTACAAGTCAAAAGATTTGCTTTTAAGGCCAAAAAGTATGCATTTACTACACCCGATCAGGTATATGATATTTCTTTGGAAGAGTTTGACCTGAATAGCTATGATTCTACCCTACAGTTGGCGGGAATCAAGGTGAAGCCTCAGTTTGCCGAACAAAATCGGTTGAATAACCTAAAGAAACACAAGGCCACTTTTGTAAATGTAGACTTAGACAGCCTCACTACTAACCGCCTCGATCTGTATCGTTTGATAACTAAACAAGAAATTTCGTTGGGAGGCTTGTTTGTTCATAGTTTGCAATTGGAGATTACCAGAGACCAAAGCATGCCTAGGCAGATCAAGCAAAAGAAGCGTAACCTCAAACAAATTTTGGCCAATCTGCCTTTATATATTCGGGCCGATACCTTGGCCTTAAAAAATGCATCTATCAAATACCTGCAAAAAACACCACAACAAAAAAATGAACCTGTAGTGGCTCATAAGGCCGATAGCATTCATTTATATTTGCGACATGTGGCTTTGGGCAAAGCGGCGGACTCAGCTACGCGAGATAAATTGCTGTATTCGGAAAGTGTAGACCTGGAAATGCGCAATTACCAGCATCAAACCCCCGATGGTTTGTACAAAATTACCTTGGACAAAACCTTGCTTTCCTCTCGTAAGTCGTTGGTCAATATCGAAAATGCCTCTGTGAAACCTCAACTGGCCCCTCAAACATTTGCCTTACGTAAATTTTATCGTTCAGTACGGGTAGATGCCGAGGTTAAAAGTGTCCAATTTACCCAGTTAGATATTGAAAAGCTGGTATACAATCAAGAGTTCTTAATGCAAGGTTTGTATATCAACCGACCTCGGTTTAAAGCCTATACAGATAAACGTTTGCCCAAACGTCCGGCCCAAAAGTATCAGAATTTTGAACAAATGCTTCAGTCGCTGCCCTTGCATGTACAAGTAGATACCCTGGCCATCAGGAATGCTTCTATGGAATATGTAGAGCAACAAACCCGTAAAACCAAACTCGGGGATGGGTTGGCCATTCATAGGGCGCAAAACATCAACCTGATGGTGCAGCGTATTCAATTGGGTAAGGCTTTGCGAGGGGTGGCGTTGGCTGGTTTAGACACTAGAAGCTTGTGGATAGATGTAAAAAACTATCGTTTTAAAACTCCAGATGGCATCTACGAAATGCTTTTCAAAGATCTGGAGGTTTCTTCAGCCCGTTCCCGTATCGAGATCGATAGTCTGAAGTTGCGCCCGCTTTTGTCAGACTCTGCCTTTGTGAAAGCTACCAAATACCGTAAGCCTTTGTTTAACTTTGCCTTGGCAGATGTAAAAGCCCAGGAAATCAATTTTGACAAACTATTACTCTATCAAGAGTTTGACTGGGGTAAGCTCTACTTGAATCGCCCTCAAATAGATGTATTTGTGGATAAACGCAAACCCAAAAAACCAGTAGAAGCTGATACCCTGGAGAGCGCGATGGAAGAGCCAGAAGATACGGTATCGCTGCAGGTATTGTTGCGAAATTTACCCTTATACATCAAAGTCGATACTTTTGCTATTAACAATGCGCGCATTCGATACCGGGAGCAGGTAGCTAATGCCACCAAAAACGCCAGTGGAGTAAATGTGCATCAAGTAAAACGGTTTGATTGTATGTTACCACAAATTCGCTTGGGCAGGGCTTCAAGAGAAGACTCTATTGTTTATGATTTTTATTCGCCCGACATTGTCGTGAATCTGGATGACTACGAGTTTAGAGAAAAAAATGGGATATATAAACTGAGTCTCAAAGATTTGCATAGCTCTTTTACCGACGCTCAAATATTGCTGGAGAATATCAAATTACAACCCCTCATTTCCAGAGAAGAATTCAGCAAACGTGAACCCTCACGCAAGCCATTGTGGGACTTAAGCTTTAAGAGTATTTCGGCTCATGAGATAGATTTAGAAAAACTCATCTTCAATGGCCAAATCAATCTGAATGCCTTACATCTCAATCAGCCCAATGTAAAGCTATATTTGGACAAGCTCAAGCCTAAAGATTCTACCAAAACACCTAAAACGATCCATCAAATCTTACGAGAGGTACCATTGCCAGTCAAGGTAGATACTTTTTTGATTTATGATGCGAACTTTTACCTGACCGAACATCGCAAAAAAGGAAATGGTGAACATCGGGCGGAGAAAATTAATTTGATCTCGAAAAATTTTTATTTAGCCGAAAACCGCGAAGAGCGCCAACAATCAAAAGACTTGCTTTTTATGCAAGATATCTTTGTCAATTTGTCGCAGTACCGTTATATCACTCCTGATCAAATGCACGTGATTTCGCTCAATAATGTGGCTGCAGCCTTGAGCGATTCTTCGCTACAATTACAGCATTTGAGCCTTAAGCCAAGAGTTTCTGAGCAAGACTTCGACAGCATCAAACAATACCGCGCATTGCGGGTAGATGCCGAGTTGGCTTATTTTAATGCGCAAAAAGTAGATTTTCGCCGTTTATTTAACGGGCAGGGTATTGAAATGAAACGGCTAAACCTGGATCGTTTACACTTGGATTTTTACCAAAATAACAATTTAAAAGTCAATCCTTACCGCCCTTATCGTACTTTACAGCAACAACTGGCCAGCATTCCGCTGTACATCTCGGTAGATTCTTTGCAGTTGACCAACTCATTTGCCAACTTACGACTGCTCAAAGGGCAAGGGTTTCGGCGACATCGGGCCGATAGTATTTTGCTTACCATTCGAAAGTTTAAATTAGATTCGGCGTCTCGAGCCAATCCTGCGATACAGAAAACTCTTTTTGCTGATGATGTGTCTTGTCGTTTAAAAAATTACCAGACCCAATCCCCCAATAAAGTCTATAATATTCGAGCCAAACAGGTAAACGCCTCTACTGCAGCCAAAACCTTGAAAGTCCAGGAGTTTTTGTTTGAACCACCCATGTCCGACTCAATCTTCAATACTTATTTCAAAACCCAGGAAGATCGCTTTAAGATTCGTAGTTATAGGCTTTGGTTCCGTCAGTTTGCGTTTGATCCTTTGATTCGTAAAGGCGAAGTCCACATCGGGTCGATGAATGTCGATCGTTTTATGATGGATATATTTAGGGACAGACGAAAACCCCCTCGCCAAAATAAAGCACTAATGCTCAATGACTTAGTGCGAAAAGTTCCTTTTTTGGTAAAACTCGATACGCTCAATGTACGCAACTCCTTTGTGCTATATGGCGAAAAAGTGCCCCAGGGAATGGGGTTTGGGCAGGTGTTTTTTACCAATATCAACCTGCGGGCGACCAATATTCAAACCAAGGCACCCGATACAAACCTGACTGTGATCAAGGCCAATACCAAACTCATGGGAAGGGGATTTATAGAAACCACGGTAAAAATACCGCTGCTTGCGCCTGATTTTGAATGTGAATACTATGGACAGATGGGAAAAATGGAGGCCAAGTTTTTCAACACTATGATTACTGCCAACGATCATATTTTTATTCGCCGAGGGCAAATACGCAAGGTGAAGTTTAATGTACAGGTGCGTGATAGCCTGGCCACTGGTGAGTTGCTGGCCGATTATCGCAAGCTAAAGATATCGGTATTGCGTAAAAAGAACCATCAGCGTAAGCGAGGTCTCATTACTTTTATTGCAAATTTGATCATTAAGCACACCAATAATTTAAC
>DMXI01000443.1 GCA_003483885.1 Microscillaceae bacterium | reverse complement strand
GTTTCCTGCTTTTTACATCTAAGATATATTACACTTTTTGAGAATTAATCTTTGATTCTTTTTAAGTATCTTTAGAAAGGATGTTTGTCCAAAATAGACATCCTTTTGTTATTTAATCAATGCCATACTTTAGGAATATTGATAAAAACAGGGAAGGGCTGTTAAGTCGAGTTTGTTTAGATTCACTATCAAAATTCCTGATAACGTTCTGAATTGCCAAAGTTTACTTATGCTATTTTGGAATAGGTTTATGCTAATTTGGAATATTACTGGACTACAAGCGTCTATTGATGCCCATTTTTGATGATATCTAAGGCTTGCTCCCGTGCATCAGCACTTTTTCTCAACTTACAGGTTTAGTGATCTGCGCACCTTCTTTCATTTTTTTAACATTAGCTATCCATCTAAAAACGAGGTTTTGAAATATGTAATGCATTTACAGTCAGTGGTTTACTAATTTGATAGTTAGACGTTTATAATGCCCAAGGCAATAGTAAAAAGCCTGATTTATAAAAAATGCTCTACTGGTTTTCAGTCAACAAGTATAAAAGGTCATTAGCCAATAAAATCATCATTTTATTTAGGCGCATATGTACATTCAATTCCCTTATAACCATATGAAAAAAGCATTTTTAGCGATTATCATTCTATATTTTTTTGGACAACATTCATTGGCTGCTCAAGCTAAAATTTGGCGTTCCATCGACTTAACAAAATACCCCAATACTTATTTAACTGCACAAGATGTAGGTTTTAGACAGGTACTAATACAAGGCATTCAACGAGGAAAAGTAAAGGTGTATGCCAATAGAGACCAATTTGCAAGTTTTCAAAAGCGTATTCGCCGTAAGCAAGCCAACAAAGTGCTGGCATATTATGATGATAACCTAAAGGAAATGGTAGCACTAAGACCTGATGATTTCTCGATATTGGAAATTCAGGAGTTTTATGATGCAACGGCTTCAGGCACCCAAAAATACCAAATCCAAGCCATTGTTTTGAAAGCTCCATCGTTTTCCAAGTCATTTGTAATCAAGTATAAGCACTTTAAAAGACACCTGAACAAAATGTATAAGCGTTCTCGCCGTAAAAAGGATTTGATGGTGCTTAAGGCTTATTGGCAGTCTCCTGAAAATAATACGATGCAAGTCGCTGTTCCTACCGCATTGGAGCAACGCAAATTTTCTTCTAAAATATTGAAAACCGAGGGCTTAGATAAGCCAACAGAGACAGCCTTAAAAAACAGTAAAGGCTACTCACCCAAGCCCAAAAAACCAAAGGAGATATTTCAAGCCCCCTGGCTAAAACTCGATGAACAAACTGTGAGGGCCACCACACGCTATTTGGTAGATTTAAAGGCAACAGCCAATGCTCCACTGTATAAAAAAGGAAATGGGATTGTAAAGATAATTTTGGAAGGCATCAAGAGAGGAAAGATAAAGCCTTATGTGTACACACCCACTCCTCAGAAATATATGAAGCGCCTAAAAAAGAAGCGTTTTCTGAGCAAGCTATCTTACTATGAAGAGAGCACCGAAGATACAGTAGAGGTTCAAGCAATAGACCTCCATAAACTTGAATTGGTAGGTTATTGGGAAGTGAATACCCAAGCGCAAAAAGCAAAGTTTACGATTGAACGAATAAATTTCTTAATTCCTAAAGGAACCAATACTCAGACCCAGTTTGGTAACTTGCGAGTGGCCCAGCTTAAGTATCGCAAGGTGATATCGTATTTGGAAAAAGCCTATCGAAAAGCCCAAAGAGAGGGTACAGGTGAAGCTACTTGGGTAAATCCTAAAAACGTTCAGGAAAAAATGAGCTTGGCTCAGGCGTTGGCTACAGGATATTACCATAAGCAATTGAATTGGTTTGCCAACCAGCAAGATTTGGGCATTTTTTCTTTACAAGATAATTTAGAGCAAATAGATGATGCGTCTTTCTTGACTTTTAAAAAAGCCCAAAAGCATGCAGAACAATATTTGGAAAATTATGGCAAAAAATAAGGGGCTAAGATCGTGATTCTAGGAAAATTAGGGGAAGTATAGTAAGTTAGGGACTACCACCTTGCTAAACTTAAATATCTCGATCATGAAAAAAGTGCTTTACTTGCCCTATTTATTCCTTCTGCTATGCTTTGATTCCCAGTCGTTTGCTCAAAAAAAACCTACACTTGAACAAATCATGAGTTATTCGTTTCCGAGTAACCTGATAGCCTCCAAAAGATCAGAAAAACTGGCTTGGGTACAAAACAAAGAAGGGGTACGCAATGTGTGGTTTGCTGCAATGAAACAAAGCGAAAAGGCTTTTCGGGCCAAACAACTTACCCGTTATGCCGAGGATGATGGACAGGCCATTAACCAACTGGTATTTACCCGCGAGGAAAAAGCGCTGATATATGTGAGAGGAGGTGGGCCTAATGGTCGTGGTGAGATTCCCAACCCAGCACTGCTACCTGATGGTGCTTTGCGTCAAATATGGCGAGTAAGTCTTGACAATCCCTCCGAGCCCGATTTATTAACCACTGGAAACAACCCTACCATTTGCCCTTCGCAAGAAATTATAGCCTTTACCCGTGGTGGCCAAATATGGGTATATGACTTAAGACTCAACATAGAAAAACCATTGCTTAAAATCAGAGGAAGCGCGGGAGAGCTGCGTTGGTCGCCCGATGGCCAAAAGCTGGGTTTTTCTAGTTTTAGAGGCGATCATGCCTTTATTGGTATATATGATCTGGATAAAAAACGCCTACAATACATTAGCCCAAGTGTAGACAATGATGGTAGCTTGGTATGGTCGCCTGATGGTACTCAAGTGGCTTTTTTGAGAATTCCTAACGAACGCAATCAGTTGATTTTTGAACCCCACCGCGAGGGTTTACCCTATTCCATTTGGGTACATAATTTTATCACCGCAAAAACGAAAAAAGTATGGCAGGCCAAGCCTGGGGTAGGTAGTGTATTTAGAAATATCTCGGCCAGTAATCAGTTGTTTTGGGCAGCCAACAATCAAATCGTATTCCCTTATGAAGGAGATGGGTGGACGCACCTTTATACAGTTTCGGCCAGCGGAGGCAAGGCTAGGTTGCTAACCCTTGGGAAGTTTGAGTTGCAGTTTGTTTCTATGAGCCCTGATAGAAAGGAAATGATTTATTCTGGGAATCAGAACGATATAGATCGGCAACACATTTGGCGGGTACATGTGTCGGGAGGTCAACCTGTGCAAGTAACCAGAGGAAAAGGAATAGAGTGGAGTCCAGTGCTAACTCCGGCAAAACATTTGGCTTACTTAGGGAGTACTGGTGTGCGACCCGCTCAGGCTCAAATAAAGCTTTCATCAAAGAAGGCGAAGCCGCTTATTATCAATGCTTTAGGAAAATACCCTTCCAAAAAGTTAGTAGTGCCTCAGCCAATTGTTTTTAAAAGTGCCGATGGTCTGAAAATACATGCACAGTTGTTTATGCCTAAAAATATACGCAAAGGTAAAAAACGCCCTGCGGTGTTGTTTTTTCACGGAGGATCACGTAGACAAATGTTGCTGGGTTTTCACCATCGGGGGTACTATCATAACAATTATGCAATGAATCAATACCTGGCCAGTAAGGGCTATATCGTCTTGTCAGTCAACTATCGCAGTGGTATAGGCTATGGAATGAAATTTCGCGAAGCGTTGAATTATGGAGCTACTGGAGCCAGTGAGTTTCAAGATGTGATAGCAGCAGGGCGTTACTTACAATCAAGGCCCGAGGTAGACGCTAAAAAAATTGGCTTATGGGGTGGGTCTTATGGAGGGTACCTTACTGCCCTGGGTTTGGCCAGGGCCTCTGATATGTTTGCAGCTGGAGTAGACATGCACGGAGTACATGATTGGAATGCCATTGTCAAAAACTTTATCCCGAGTTATAACCCTTTGGCACGCAAAGATTTTGCGAAATTGGCATACGATTCTTCACCCATTGCTTTTATCAAAACATGGCGTTCTCCAGTGTTGCTTATTCACGGCGACGATGATCGTAACGTACCATTTAGCGAAACGGTAGATTTAGCTGAATCTTTAAGAAAGCAAAAAGTAGAGTTCGAACAACTTATTTTTCCAGATGAGGTGCACGGCTTGTTATTGCATCGTAATTGGGTGAAAGCTTATAAAGCTGCCGCTGATTTTTTTGATCGTAAGCTTCAAAAGAAGTGATTAGGAAATAGGGTGGTAGAGATATTTAGTCAATAGGTGTTTTATTATAATTGTAAGTAAACTGGGGGCTTAGCCCGACCAACTTGCGAACTTCTGATTCTGAGAGGTTTAAAGTCTTGTTTTTGTACAAGAACTCAAAGTAGGCTGGTTCATTGTTAGACTCTTTGCGAGTAACCTTGATACCTCTAAAATAGCGTGTAATTTCGGGAATTACTCTTCTTTTAAATTTGAAGTAACGAGAGATATCAAAGATGACTTTTTGAGTAAAACTTTTTTGATAAGTTTGAATTTCTTTTTTGAGCGAAGCTTCTAAATGATTGCTTTGAGCCTGAGCAGCAAAAGTCATAAAACCGAGCAAACCCAAAGTGAATAAAAAACGTCTTGAGCTTTTCATAGTCCAAATGTTGAAAATAAAAATTGTTGAAGGCAATCAGGAAAGAACCTTAATTGTTACTTTCATTACTTTAACTCCATACCACAGCAAAAGGTCTGCATTTTTTGAAGAAAAATTTGATTAATCTCCGAAATTGATCAATTATACGGATATGAATGAGTATTTATACTTAGACAAGTTTACGGCTTTTTCCAGTGTGCTTTTAGTCCAATCACGCCTACTTGTTGAGAAGCATATTTTTTTCATTTTTATTTCTTCTCTACTCCCTTTCTGGATTCATGGTGTCTAGTAGATAAAATCATCACTAGAAATTATATTAAAACACCATAAATACTATGAAAAAGCTTTCAATATTTGTTTTCATTTCCTTTGCGAGTATGTTGGGTTGGGCCTTTACCTCAGATCACTTTGCAAACCGTTCTCAAAGAGAATTGACGAGTCATACTTGGCAGGCTGTAAAAATGCAATACAAGAGTAATTATGAGTTGGTTGATTTTAAAAATCCTTATAAAGTGGTTTTTACAGAGAATAGCCTAAGTATCCAACTGGAGAAAAATCAATGTGGAACGGATATACAACTGAAGACTAACTCATTTCAAGTAGGGCCTCAGGGAAACATTTGCTCTACCATGTGTTGCGACGCTCCCGAAGGATCAAAATTTGCCCAAGCGTTAGGCTCTAAGTTGGTCAAAAAGTATCAAATCAAGGGCAATCAATTGATTATCAAGGATAAAAACTATACCTTTTGGCTTGAAAAAATTAAAAAATAATTGTCTATACTTACAGGAAGCATAAGCGTTTCCCTTGTTACAAAATATTCACACCCATGAAGAATCTACAAATCAAGTCTTTGACATTCGTTTTTATATTATTGGCTTTTTTTAGCGTAAGTTGTACCAAAAAGGCCTCGGTTAATGCTAAATCAGTTGCTAGGGGCGATTTGGCCACCCAAATTGCTGCCAGCAGGTTGGTTTGGAAGAAGCTAAAAAAACAATGGAATAATAACTACGTGTACGTCAATACCTACACAAGCGGTGAGGGAGGGTTTACAACTAAAACCTATGTGACCGTAAAAGGTGGAAAAGTGGCCAGTGCCTACCGCCAATTGATTACGCTTGAAGAGGGAACAAAGGTTACCAAGCCCAAACAAGCCATCACGGGCGAAAAATTGGAAAAAGTAAAGACCATGGATGAGATTTATACTTTTACTTCTACTACTGTAGTCCAGAAATCACCCAAGGATAATTACATTACTTTTAAAACGTTTGATAGTGGCTTGTTATCAGCAGCAGGGTACTTTCCAAAAAACTGTGCAGACGACTGTTATACTGGCTATACGCTGGAAAAAGTAAGTCCATTGAAGTAATGATCTAAAATTGTAGAGGATGATAAAAAATATGACAAAAACTGCCCTGACTTTATTATTAATGGTGGCCTTGTTTCAGGTACAGGCCCAAAAAACCAACAAAGGATTGATGAAACAAGTGCTTGCCAGCAAAACCAAATGGAAGGCACTCAAAAAGGAATACAAAAATTGCTATACCTATGTAACCTCCGCTACCAGTGCTTTGGGAGGCTTTACTGTGCGTACTTACATCACTGTAAAACGAGGAAAGATAACCAAAGCGCATCGCGTAACGCAATACAAGAAAAGGGCGGTGGGAGAACGTAGGAAAAAGTTGTCACGAGAAGAGCGAAAAAAGTTAAAGAATCTGGATGAAATATATGCTTTTGCTACCGAAGAATTGACTAAAAAATCCCCTAAGAATAACTATATCGCTTTTAAAGTTGCTGAAAATGGGATCATTTCCAAAGCAGGGTATACGCCCCGGAATTGTATGGACGATTGTTTTAAGGGGTTTGCAATAGATGAGGTAAAACGATTGAAATAAACGTAACATTCGTTCTCTACGAAAAAATAATCAATGGGTATTATTAGTAGGCTTCAAGATATATTAAAGTCAAGGATGGCTTATATCACAGCAGACAAAACGTGTGATAAAAGTTCATTGAGAGATGCTGTAAGAAGAAGTTTTGCAAATTGGAAGGTTTTTAAGAAAGAGTGTGCGAACAGTTATATTTACGTAACAAAGGAATACTACCTATTTAGAGGATACTATAAGAACATAAGCGTAGTAGTAGAAAAAGGTAAAGTAGTACGTGCATATAAACATGAAACCAAACATGGCTTTGGTGTCAATAGCACTCCAAAGTTTGATTCAAAAATTCTTGGAAGAAAATCAAAGAAGGATGAATTGCAGCAGGAATTAGAAGAAAAAAGACCATTAACAACTTCAGAAATCAAAGAATTAAAAACATTGGATGAAATTTATGTTTTTACTAAGAGACTAAGATGGGTTTCCTCCCGATCCAATTACCTATCTTTTGAGGTAAACAAAGAAGGCTTGGTAGCTGAAGCAGGCTATTCACCCAGAGACTGTGTAGATGCTTGTTTCCGAGGATATAATATAAGTTCAATAACTCCCCTAAAATAGCGTTCCGTATTTTCTTTGAATTACAATAATTTGATTATGAAAGGGTTATTACCCTTGTTGGGCTTTTTATTATTTGTGACTACACTCATAACACAACTCAAGATTTGCATGGGCCCATGAGGGCACAAAGCTGAGACGGAAAAACTTTATAAATCCTCTGACCTGAGCGAAGTATGTACACTAAAACCTTATCTAAACGAAAAGAGACTACTATGAGCAATTTTAAAATGGGCCTATCAGAGAATGATGTAAAAAAGAGCTGGACTAGTTGGAATGCCTTTAAAAAAGAGTGTGGTAATAGTTATATTTATGTAAGACGTACTAGTAGTGTTTTTGATGAACATTATTACCATACGCATATTACCATTGAAGAAGGGCAAATCACTAAAGCATACAAGACTAAGCATAATTATGATTTTTCTGCTTTTGACAAATTTGAAGCTAAACTAAAAGGAGAAACATCAGTAGAAAAAGAGGATAAAGAGGAAAATCATTCTGTGGAAAAAATACCATTAACAGACAAAGAGATGTCTTTGTTGAAGACCCTAGATGAAATCTATGACTTTGTTAAAAAGCTTCCCAAGGTTTCTGCTCAAAAGAATTATATCTCTTTTAGGATAGATAACAGAGGTTTGATTACCTGTGCAGGATATGCACCTAAAGGCTGTACAGATGATTGTTTCAGAGGATATAGTATAAGTTCAATAACTTCTCTAAAATAGTGTTACTAACATACAAGCGTTGATTACTTCTCACTATATTTTCTATCAGATAATGAAAAAATCAATGGAAATACAGAAAAAGGCATCCTATTACCCACATCATTTTTGCTAAATAATGTATAATTTATATGTCAATTAAAAGCTTTTTTAGTAACCTATTCATGAATCTGATGAAGAAGAGCAATGATGATTCTGTAATAGAAGGTGATGACAAAGGACCATCAAAAGACGATATCAAAAACTGTTTGGATAGCTGGCAGCGTTTTAAGGAGGAATGTAATAACAGTTATGTATACATAGAGAAAACTGGTAGTGTGACGAAGGATTTTTATTATGAAACCCAGATTACGGTGGAAAAGGGCAAGGTGACTAAAGCTTATAAAACTAAGCGTATGCGTGACTCTTCTGAGTTTGAAAAATACTTAAAAAAAGAAGACAGACGAAAAAGAGACCCAATTACAGAGCCTTTACCTGATAAACAAATTCGCTTGTCTGATGAACAAACTCGTTTACTCACTAACTTAGATGTGGTTTACCAATTTATTGAAAAGTTGCCCAATATTTCTTCACAAAAAAATTATATCGTTTTTTGGGTAGATAGCAGAGGCTTGGTTATATGTGCAGGATTTTCACCTAAAGGTTGTGTAGATAATTGCTTTAAAGGGCATGATATCACTTCATTGACTCCTTTAAAAGCTTAATGTGAGAGATTATGAAAAGATTACTATTCGCATGCTGTTTTCTATTGTTTAATGCTTCTTCTCTACTGGCACAATCCCAGCCTCCTTCAAAAGAGCAGTTTCAACAAAGTAAAGCTCAATGGGCCAAGCTGCAAAAGCAATGCAAACAAACTTATGCTTATACTTTGCTGACCAGCGCGCACGACAGAACCATAGAAACTCGCGTAGTGGTGCAAAATGGTCAAGTAACTGCCGCCCTGATGACTACCAAAATACCCAATCAAGCCACTCAAAGAACCGCTTTTGTGCCTGCACCCACCCAGGGAATTTTTACTATGGAGAAAATTTATCAAGACATTGAACAACGGATTTGGCCAAAAGCTGGGCAAAATCTGAAAATTTCATATGATAGTGAAGGTATTTTGCAAGAGGCAGGTTACGAACGTGTAGGTTGTAAAGGAGATTGCTATGAAGGATATCGAATCAAAGATATTCGCTTAAAATTGGGGATTCAGGAGCGGATTATCCTCAGTATGGTAAAGTGGGAACAACAAAAAGCACAGTGGAACAATACCTATTATTTTATTGCTATTTCGGGAGGTAAAGCTGCTGGTTATAGCTCAGAACGCACCATTTATGTCCGTAATGGCAAAGTAATCAAAGTAAGTGAGGTTCGGGTAAACTACAAGACCAATACGAGCAGTCGCCGCCTTTACACTCGAACCGAGCGAAGTAAGACTGGTAATTTAGACGGCTTTTATACTTATGCGCTTACCAAAGTAGCCCCAGTTTCTCCTGATAAAAAAGATGTATACTTTAAAACTGGTGAAAGTGGTTTAATAAGCCTGGTAGGGACTGCTCTCAAAAACTGTGAAGATGATTGTTTTACAGGGTATACTATTGCACGTATCCGATCTTTTTGAGGATATTCAAATTTATTACTTAACATAATTTATATTATGTAACATTCAAATAATCCAACACCTTGTAAAACAAAAAGTGAAGAGGGTAAAAGGATCAAAATAGCGTGTTACCGGTATTGATAATACTAGTCTTTCTTTTGGCGAATCACCAGACACTTGCTAATCTTCCCTTGTTCAATTTCATATATCACCGCTAGTTCAAGTACATCTACACCTGCCCGTCCTGTGATTTTTTCATGATCAATTACCCGATTGCCTAGCACCGTTCGATTAATTAATTCGCTATGCAGCGTAGGTGAGTTGTCAAATAATTTTTTGTAAAGCTCTTTCACGTTAGCCTTGCCCTGCGCAAGTACTTTGTTATCAGGGAATTGGAGCACTTGTGCATCGTCGCTAAAAAGTGCGGAAAAGGCTTCAATGTCGCGATTGTTATAGGCTTCGAGTTGTTGTTGTACTATTTGTTCTGCTTTCATTTCTAAGGGAGATTTGGTAGAAAATTTTTCTCCATTTTCGTTACAGCTTGTCACAAAAATGGAGAAAATGAGTGATAAGAAGGTTAATCGAACTAAAAATTTGGACATAAGATGAATGTTTATCAACAGAAACCAACAAAGGAGAGAGATGTTTGATAAAATAAGCGTATGTTTAAAGAAAAACGAACCGAAAAAATGCTTTATTTTCGCTACAAAACTGACCTTATTTTTCAGACATGCACAATTCCTTGGCAGAACAATTTCGGGTAAAAGAAGCTAGTTTGGTATCTATACAGCTTCATTCTAATAGCATAGAGTATCATTATGACCTGGATGGTGATGGGCATCGCTTTCGGGTAAGTTACAATTCAATCAATTTTTTTCAGCAGTTTTCACTTTCTTCCAAATCAGAACAACATGCTTTTGCCGTGATTTTGGGAGTAATTGGGTTTGCACGATTTGGTGCGGTACTTCCCAAGCGCTTGATAGTGAGTGAATTTGCTGAATATATTCCAGGTTTTGTGTACCAATTTTTGCAAGCAGTATTGCCTGGAGTATGGAGTGAACATCGGTATCAATTAGAAATGACTGATTTTAAATATCCAGCCTGGGAAAAGGGAGGGAATACTTACACTGAAACACCTTTCCCTTTGTTTGCTCAAGAGCAGGCCTTGAGCAAACAACGAGATTTGAAGGCAGATACGCAAAAAGTACTGTTGACTTCGGGAGCGGGGAAGGATAGTCTGTTATGTGCGCAGTTATTAGAACAATCTGGGATAACGTATGATTTGGTGACGTTGTTTTTTAGCCTATATGGTCAGTTTGCCCAACAAAAGCAGATGTTTAAATCAGTAATTGGAAAAAATACCCAAGTACGATTGCATCAGGTGTATTTTGAGGACGAATATTATCAATGGTTAGAGGAGCGTTTGAATCAATGGAGCATTCGGGAGATATTTTCAGACAAGCCTTTTAGAGTAGAAGCAGGAGAAACCTTGATTTCGTCGTTGGCTTATGCTCCAGTGCAGTTAGCGTATGGATATCCGGTGCAGATTTGGGGGAATGAAAAAAGTGCAGACTTGCCAAACTTGACTTTACCTGATACTGGCGAACCTATTGCCCACCAATGGAGCAAAAGTCTGGAGGCTGAGCGTTTAATCAATGATTTTCTGGCGAAAATGTTTATAAAAGCACACCGATCCAGTCTTATAAAACCATTACACGATGTGCGCATCTTTAAAACCCTGTTTGAGATTTCAGGGGATTTACCTTATGCTACCAACTCTTGCAATATTGCCAAACCTTGGTGTGGAAGGTGCGAGAAATGCGCCTATGTTTTCTTGGGCTTTGCTGCTTATGGAGATTTTGATAAAACGGTGGCTGCTTTTGGGCAAAATTTATTGGAAAATGAAAACCTGATGCCTACTTGGGAAGAATTGCTTGGATTAAAAAATCATATTTCCTGGGAATGTGTAGGGGGAGCAGAAGAGGCTCAAATTTATTTTTATAAAATTTATAAAAAAGGAATCAAGAGCAAAGCTATGCAATTGTTTGATACCCAAATATTAGAGCCTATGAGAGCGCAGGGAACGAACAAAGGGCAAATTCACCTTCATTTTAAGCTTTTAGAACATCATTACCTACAAATACACACCCAGCATCATACATTACCTAAGTGGTTGATAGATCGTATTCAATACTGAAGCTGATCATAAAAAAAGGGACTATTGAGTCCCTAAAGTATCGTTATTTGTGTAACAGCCAATATTTGGCTTCGTCTAGGTTGTCAAAAAATTCTCGATGCTGGTGTTGGTAATCCTCATCTTCTACTTTTTTGACGAATCGTTGTATTCCAAATTTAGAAAACACGTCTTGATCTGGCGAAAACACCATTGCTCTTTTTTCTATGTCCCAATGTCGGCGACTAAAAGCTAATGACTGTTCGACTGCATAATCCTGAGATTGAGGCGTAATTCCTTTATGTTTACTTACGTCATGTAAGGTCTTCTTTATTTCGTGTTTTTTCATGAGCTCATACACCTCATCCAACAATCGTTTGTAGTGATCGTCACTGGTGTAACCATTCCAAGTCATGAGCAGAGCTTTGTCTTCTTTGAGAAGCTCTACGGTCAAATTTTGTTCTTCTAATAGTAGCATATCTGAGTGTCAATTAACGCGGTGTTAAGTAAATATTATAAATTATAAAAACCTAACGCAATTGTAACTCATTTTGTTCCATTTATTTTACTTCGAAATAAAAATCATACAATTTGTTAGTAACTAAGTTATATGATTAACAGCCTTTTAAGATTTACGTAACTTCGAAAACGTAAAAAACAACTGTGATTTTGAACCTCAAACGCCTCGTTTACTGCCATAAATATGGATGTGTAGACGATCGGTATAATGAAAACCATGTTTTTTACATTGTTCTACTAGCCATTGTTGTTTCGAATTAAGCCTCTCAGGGGTGGTGCCCTCTGGCATTAAGTAGACTTTATCGGCAGGAATATGGTATTTTTCAATCAACCCTAATACTTCTTCTAAATCCGGTTTTTCGGCGATTACAAATTTGAACCACGCCTTGGGGCTTTGGGTAAAAAATGTATATGCTGCGGGTTTTTCGCGTAGTTTTACCGAATTGTTAGAATTGGCGAGCTTGGGCGATACATTGTACTGATTAATAAGTGCATCAAAATTTTGACTGGGTAATAAGGTTCCATTGGTTTCTACCTCAAACCAATAGTTAGTATCGAGTGCACGAAGTTGTGTCATCAAAGCCACCCATTCTTTTTGTTGCAACAAGGGTTCTCCACCCGTTAGCACTAGATTTTTACAAGGATATTGGGTTACTTCGGTTATCAATTCTTCGGTGGACAATTCTATGATTTGTTCCTCTTTGCGGTATTTCTGGTATCCAGGAATTTTATCAAAAATATGAGGGTGAGGGGTGGTGTCCCAATTCCAGGTATAGTCGGTATCGCACCAAATGCAATGGAGATTGCACAATGAGCTACGCACAAATACCGTGGGCTTGCCCAGGCTTTTGCCTTCTCCCTGAATGGTATAAAATATTTCTCCTTGTCCGTTGAATTTGGCGACTTTCATTCTTTTTTATTTGGCATTTACAACTAGCCCGTAGATTCCTAAAGTTTAAGATACATCAATGGAGATAACAGGCGTATTACTCGAGACGTTTCTTGTCCTCCTGAGTCCTAATATTTTATTCAAAATACACCAATGGAAATAACCTAATTAGAACACGGATTATACAGATTTGGCGGATAAACACAGAAAAAATCTGTGATCATTTGTTGAATCCGTACGATCTGTGCTCCAAAAATAAGTTGCGGATAATCAAAATCTTGCGCAAACACGTCATCGGTAGACCTAATTTTTTGGTACCCAAAATTGCAAATCCGCGGTTTATCGGGACACACCAACGAAGATGACGTAAGCGATTGTCATGCCGAGCACCGATACATCGG
>DMXI01000366.1 GCA_003483885.1 Microscillaceae bacterium | reverse complement strand
TCTAAATGGCTAAAGTCGAGCTGAGAGGATAGACTTTCTTTTCGCGAACCTGAAATGACAGACAAACATCACCAGTGAAGTTATATCTTTTCATCATCACGCCCCATAAATGCAACAAAGTTGCATTTATAATTATTAGTAGTTAAACTTGCAGTGGTTTTTCATTTGTAGAAAAGCAAAGATTCTAAAAGAGTTATATAGCTAATAACCCTCCACATGATGAGTGATAATAGTGATATAGATAAGTATTATGATGTTGTCGTAGTTGGCGCAGGACCTGCAGGTATAGGCGTAGGTATTCTTTTGCAAAAACTGGGAATAAATCATATCATATTAGAAAAAACCTCGATTGGTGAATCATTTAGAAAATGGCCTATAGAAACTCGATTTATATCTCCTTCATTTACGGGAAATTTTTTTAAGATGCCCGATTTGAATGCGATCACCCCCGATACTTCTCCAGCATTCACTTTATTGACTGAACATCCTACGGGAGAAGATTATGTCGAGTATCTTGAAAACCTTGCAAAGTATTATGACCTGCCCATTAAAACCGAGGTTTGTGTAGATACGGTTCAAAAAAAAGCGGATTCCTTCGTGTTAACTACCAATAAGGGTGAATACAAAAGCACCTATGTGATATGGGCAGCGGGTGAATACCAATATCCTAAAACAAATGCCTTTGAAGGAACTCATCTATGTACACATTACTCAGAGGTTGATTCCTTTTCAGATTTAGAAGGTGATGAGCATATTGTGATAGGAGCCTATGAATCTGGCTTTGATGCCATGGTTAGCTTAATTAGGGCCAGAAAGGTTGTCACCCTCCTGGATGATGGTGACTATTTAAACCTGGTGAAAAGCGATTCGAGTTACTCCCTTGCCCCCTTTACAAGAGACCGAATAGAATATGTGGCTGATCTTTTTGATTATTATACCGAAACAAAAGTCACCAGTGTAGAATTTGTAAATGATACCTACCTTGTAAAAACCGCAAACGGTCAAACATTCACTTCACCACAAAAGCCCATCAATTGCACGGGATTTGCCAGTAGCCTCACACTTGTGAAGGAATCGTTTGAGTTTAAAAATGACTACCCCCTACTAAATGATTTTGATGAGTCTACCAAGACAAGTAATCTATTTTTGGTAGGTCCACAAGTGAAACATAAAAACGCATTGTTTTGCTTTATTTATAAATACAGACAAAGGTTTGCAATAGTCGCTGAGAAGATTGCAAAACGAATGAAGGTTCCTTCTCAAGCAATAGAGAAGGCCATTCAAGGGTATAAAGACAATAATTTTTATTTGACAGATTTATCGTGTTGTGATGATGAGTGTACGTGCTAAAGTTCAAGTGAAGAAATCCATGGAAGTATTAAACTTGTTGGTGGGCTTCGAATTAATTATTGTAGGTTTATTGTATCTAGCCAAGCCTGACATTACGTCTGCGGCAAGTTGGTCTATTTTTGGGTGCATGTATATTGTCATGGATAAATATTCTGTGCTTGAAGACATGTCAAAAAATCGTAAACTTGTAGAAGCTACTAAATATGGGGCAGCCTGGCTTGGGTTCCTTATTAGTACTGCATTTTTAGGGTATGTAGCATTTACGCTTTAGGTAATAACTGATGTTACGCCTGAGTAAATTTCGAACATTGATTAACGAACTTCGATTTTTGAAGTGACATAAATGATTTCGCTCGTATTTTTGTAAAAGAATAAACCGTCTACTCTCAATAGTGATAATCAGACGATGATCTCTTTTATTTTTAAGAGACAGACCATTTTCATAGTATTCGCCTTCATTCTTTGGTTCAGTATTCGTTAATCACGATTCATTATTCAAAAAAAGTGGTGTTCGGTGAACTAAGCCCTCAGTGATTCTAAGTCTTCTCGCTGTAACCCAGCCCCACCAAAGGCAATTCAATAGCCAAATCTTATTCCTGTTTTTTATTTATAATTACCAGCACAGGTATTCTACTTTTGGATGTCCTGTCTCAAAGTGTTAGTGGCCATTAGAAAATAAAAAAGTTAAAATAATCTATCTGGAATATTATTGGATTGCATACGGAGATTTGAAGGGGTAAAGCAGTTATCAATAAAGTATCACTACCCTAGTTGTTTTGCTCCTTCTGAAGGCCGACTCGGAATTTTAGAATAAGAGCCTAAAGTCATCAGCGTTCGTTTTTGTACAATTTTGTGGGTAACCAATCCACTATATTTGATTAAGAATATGCCCCGAGTTCAAATTTAGCCT
The DNA here is from genome assembly GCA_003483885.1 of Microscillaceae bacterium. Lineage (GTDB taxonomy): Bacteria > Bacteroidota > Bacteroidia > Cytophagales > Microscillaceae > Microscilla. Next base: position 245 of record DMXI01000366.1, on the reverse strand, counting down.
TACTCACCGCCTGGGTTACTATCAACAGGTAAATCATCAAAACTACCAATCTGAACCTAGTAGAAGGTTTAAAAATTGAATAATTCATGTTGCTTTCAAGCAGTTTTTCCATGCTTAAAAAACCTTCTTAGAGCTTATACAGGCTAAAGTTCTAAAAAAACACTAAGTCTAAAAAAATAATATTGTAATGTTTTTAATACTTAGTCGTCTTCATTGTAATAACTCATTTTAAATCAAAAGTCAAG
>DMXI01000302.1 GCA_003483885.1 Microscillaceae bacterium | reverse complement strand
AAATCAAGTTAAGCACAGAGCTGAAGTTGACGCCAATGCGATGTATCGAGAGAACTCCGAATAATGAAGTAAAAAACGGTGATATACTCAGTTATTGGGAGTGTCAGCCCTCCTTCTTGCATCGTTGATCAGGGTTCGTTAATCAATATTCTCCCACTGACTTAATGACATTTAACAATGTAGCCTTTACTCATCAATTAATATTCAGCATATGATACAAAAAAACCCAACTCTATAAAGAATCGGGCTTTCGATGTTAAGCAGAAATAAAACTACTTGTGACAAAAACTACTGAAATACTGACTAAAAGGTCGTTATTATTAGAAGTCATCTTGCCTTCTCATTTAAAAACAAAAAGGTGGGCAAGGTTGAGCAAAATCAAATAAAATGCTGGCGTGCTTTCGGGTGGCTTTGATCACTGGACGAAAGGCAAATGGATGCTGGCGAGACTCAGCGTCGCCACAGCCCATCAATACCGTGAGTTTTTCGGGCTGCATGGCCTTGAGTTCTCTTACTACCTCTTCGCCAAAGTGGAAAAACCGGACCCGTTTCTTTACTTCTCCCCGTTTGCTTTCCAAGGCATTGTGAAAAGCTTGTGCCATGCGTCCATAGGTAAGCTTTTGCCATTTGTCGACGTAAATATTGGCAAACTCAGGAGAAATCAAATGTAGATTAAAGTCTACAGTAGCAGTGTAATTGTTTTTGCCGAGGCTTGGGGTTTCTTCCAATACTTCTGGCAAAAAACAATTATCAAACATGCTTTTCGCCTGAGACGTATCAATTTTTTGCCCCTGAAGCATAGGTACCCATTTATTATACACCATTCCCATCGTGATATTGAGGGTTTCGGTTTCGGGCGAATTGATCAACAACAAGGTTTCGGCCTGGGGCAATTGAAAGGCAGCCACTTTGTATAATTCCCCTTTGGCCAGATTGACCCGATAGAAGGCATTGGCTAGCTTTTGAGGAGAGGCATTGTACCACTCCTGGGCGTATTTTTTGGCGACATCCGCCGACAGTTCACCCAGAAGTTTTATAGTTTGAGTTGTCATAAATAAATGATTGTAATGTTTATGAAATATGTGTGAATACGAAAGGAAGCCTGCCTGTTTTCGTGCTTTGGCAGGTTATAGTGTATTGTTTTTCAAGGGTTTATTGGAGAGTTACACATATTAAAAAATGATAATACGTCAATATAATTTAGCCTTAAAAAAGGGATAGTATTAGAGATATACATAGTGATTTAGGTTGTTGGTTTGACCATAAATTCTTTACAAGGTTATTTGTTTTGTAGAATACAAAGGTAGCAAAGCAAAGATCGAAAAGCCAATATTATGAGCAAAATTTTGCCAATATTTTTAGCAAAAGTATTGAATACCTGAGAATGAATGAGTTGGAGCTACCAAGTAGTTTCACGGGTTTTGCAAAAGCCGTGTATTCGCGCTTACCTATTCATCTAAAGCCATGTAGTTTTGTGTTATCAGTTTTTCAAAATAGTTTCTCAAATGTCACATAAGCTCCACCCTTGGTCGAGGCCATTATGTTTATACAACCCCTTAGCCTATGCATAAGGGGTTTTGATTATCGTATTTATTGCATTTCATATTCATATCATTTTATCACAACCATCAGGCAAAAGAATCATTCATAATGTGTCAAAATCAAAAAGGATTGACCTTTTGGGTACAATCCTTTTTTAATATTTCTTATGAAATGTTAGCGTAAATATTCTTGCTAAAACTCCCCTTTTACATAATAGATCAAATAATTTTTATCAAATCGCAGTTCTGCTTTACGGTTATAAGATTTCCAATCTACTTCTTTGGTAGAACCTTTGGGCTTAGGAGCTTTGTATGAATACTTAAATTTGAATTTAATCATATGATTTCCTTTTTCGTCATTTTCATATTGCATCGATTCCCACAATACATCATGACGTTCTTCAGTTGCTCTTTTCTCCCAATAATTTTTGAACTGTCTTTGCAAACTATCACGCCTCACATTCTTATAAGAAAAATACACTGCCAAAGTATCTCTAAAAAAGGGTCTCATATTGTTAAACTCATGACTTTCTACTGCATCATAGTATTTACTCAAAGTTTTCTTGACAGTTCGTTCTTCCTCAGATTCGCCGCTAAATTTTTGATGCTCCTCTGAAAAATAAGCCACTTTCTCCAACTCTTTGATTTTAAGCGGATTCCACAACACCAAATAGCTTAACACTCCCAATAGGAATATAATTAAGAGGGGTAAGAAGTTAAAACCAGAAGATTTGCGGCGAGAGGCAGGCCGGCGATTTTGAGGTCTTTGTCCTCTGGGGTTTTGAGGGCGTGGTTGACGTACTACCGTTTCGGGCGAGCTGGTAGCCATTTTGGTAGCACCAAATCCTTGCTGGGCAGTTGGTTGCTGAGTTACCCCTAATAAGGCTTGTTTAAACTCCAAAGCGTTTTGAAAACGGGCACTGGGTTCTTTGGCAGTGGCTTTGTCTACTACGGCTTGTATGCGCTCTGATACGTTCGGGTTGAACTGACGCAAGCGAGGCAAGGGCGAATTAACAATTTGGGTGTATACTTCGTACTCAGTGGCGGTTTTTTCATCATATGGAGGGCGTCCAGTCAAAATCTGGAACAGCGTAACACCCATAGAATAAATATCACTCCGACGGTCTACCGATTGGCCTTTCACTTGTTCGGGACTCATGTACAGCACGGTGCCCATTTTAGAACCTGTTCGGGTAAGCCCCTTGTTGGCTCCATTCAAAATCTTAGCAATCCCAAAATCCAAAATCTTCACTTGTCCTTCGCTGCCTATCATGAGGTTAGAAGGCTTGATATCACGGTGGATAATGCCCCGATCGTGGGCGTAAGCAAAACCATCCAACGCTTTGCTAAACAATTCAATGGCGCGGGTTTCGGGTAGTGGCCCAGTAACTGAGCGGATGTAGTCGTCTAATTGATTGCCATCTACATACTCCATAATCAGGAATAGCCCCTGATTGGTCTCCAAAAAATCGTATAAATCTATGATGTTGGGGTGCTTGAGACTGGCCATGGCTTCGGCTTCGTTCCGAAACCGTTCTCTGATTTGCGCATTGTTTACCAAATTGGGGTGGAGGGCTTTAATTGCGGCTTTGCGTCGCATTTGCAAATGAGAAGCCAGGTAAACGCTGCCCATACCTCCTTCTCCTATTTTCGAGTCTATTCGATAATTGAGTACTTGTGCGCCAATCATTTTTGTTAATTTAGTGAGGCCATAGTCGTCAGTCCATAGTCTATGGTCCACCGTTTCATTGTTTTATCTCAACTGTGGACTGTAGACTGTTGTCTGTGGACCTTTCTTATCCTTACAAAGTTAAAAATTAATTGCAAATGATAACTTTTTAGGCAAAAGGATTTACCTGTAAGCATTTGAATATCATTATTATACCAATGAAAATGATTGTTTCATAAAAAATCAAACACTTTTTGTAAACCATCTGTTGATTTATTGTAATTTAGGATTACGTATTACAAACAGGTTATTACTGGTTAATTAAACAAAGCACACAGAAGAATATCATTGCTAAAACCAAACAAATTCGTGACACTTTTCAGAATATCGTTACTACGCCATGACTGATAAACCAAAAATACAAACTGATACAGAGAAAAGGGATGTGTTTAGACGACGCGAACCTTTCAATTTTATGCTCTGGACAGCAATTATCGGCATTTCTATTATGTTCTTTGCCCTTACTTTGCTTTATGTTGCCCGCAAAGGCAGTACCCATGTTAGTATCCCTTCCTTGTTTTGGACAAGCACCTTGTGCATTACCCTTAGTAGTGTTACACTATGGCGGGTAAACGTGATGATTCGTCAGGAGCGTTTTCGACGGGCGAAGTTATTTTTAGGGGCTACGCTTACGCTGGGACTTTTCTTTATAGGACTACAAGTGGCTGGCTGGCAACAATTGATTGCCGCCAAGATATATATCAATAACAACTTAGCAGGCTCTTTTATTTATATCATCTCAGGCTTGCATATTGCCCACATTTTGGGTGGACTGGTATTTCTGGCACTTATGTTTGTAGACATTGCCCGCCATAAAACCTATGTTGACTCCTTCATTCACAGCGTCAATCCCCCCAATCAATTACGCCTCAAGCTGGTTACAGTTTATTGGCATTTTGTAGATGTGTTGTGGTGGTACTTGTTCGGCTTCTTTTTATTGTTTTAGTCAGGTCAATAACCCACAATGATTTTAGTCAAAATTAATTACTGACTATCAACTACTTATGAATTTAAAAACGATTTAACTCCAGGTGTAGGCATCACACTGAAACCCTTTTAATATAAGTCACTGGTTTACAGTTATTCACTAAGTAAACATACGCTCGAGTCGGCTGTGGACTATGGACTGAATGCCGTGGACTATTGGTCAGGCTCAACCATCCGACAGAATAAAACCTTTGCCATGAATGTTAGTTATTTTCACGACAGGATCGTGCTGCAGGTATTTGCGAAGCTTAGAGATAAACACATCCATGCTACGTCGGGTAAAATAGTCGTTGTCACCCCAGATTTGCTTCAGGGCCAGGTCTCGTTTCATTACTTGATTTTTGTTGATGCATAACATTTTTAGCACTTCGGCCTCCCGTTGCGAAAGCTTTTGAGATTGGTTGTTCCAAGTAAGTACCTGGGTATCATAATCAAATATATACTGGCCAATATGATAAAATTCTTGGGCATCTAGCGTGGCTTGTGCCTGGGTACGATTCAAAACCGCCTGCACCCTGGCTACTAACAATTCTTCGTCGATGGGTTTAACGATGTAATCATCTGCTCCCAAACGAAAGCCTTTGAGCTTATCGGTTTTCAATGATTTGGCGGTTAAAAAAATGAGCGGCATTGCACGATTGATTCCTTTGATATTTTTGGCCAGACTAAACCCGTCTTGTTCAGGCATCATAACATCCAATATACACAAGTCCACCGTATTTTTTTGAAAGCACTCGAGGCCCTGGTTGCCATCTTTAGCCCAGATGACTTTAAAGTCGTTCATCTCAAGGTATTCGCTCAGGATGTAGCCTAAGGTTTGGTTATCTTCAACAAGGAGAATGGTTTTCATAGACCAGTAATTGGCGAGGTTTAATATGAACTATTGGGTAAAAAGATCTGAAACTCGGTTCCATTTTTCCATTGATTATTTAGTCGGATCATGCCTTGGTGCGCTTCTACAATCATCTTCACGTAGCACAAGCCCAACCCAAAGCCTTTTACATTGTGTACATCACCAGTAGACACCCGATAAAATTTCTCAAAAATATAAGGTCGATCCTTTGGCGCAATACCAATGCCATGGTCGCGAATGCTTAGATGTATACCATCTTCGTGGTCTTCGGTGAGCACCTCTATCTGGGGAACCTCCTGGCTGTACTTCAGCGCATTGTCCAGCAAACTATGCAGTACACTGGCCAAGTGTGTTTCATCAAGCACCATTTCGCTATTTTGAGCCTTGAGATTGAGGTAAATATTCCCGTTTTTTTGCTGAGCCAAAAACTCAAACATTTGTACGGTTTTCCTAATCAAGCGATGTAAATCTACCCGTTGTAGTTCAAGCTCGAAGCGCTTGTTTTCAATCAAGGCAAGTTGCAGCACCTTTTCTACGTGGTTTTTCAACTGTTCATTTTCAGTTTCAATCAAGTCCAGGTATTTGTTCGCCTTTTGGTATTGCTGTTTGGCAATGTTTTCCCGAAAAACTTTAGTCACCAACGAAATCGAAAATATCGGGGTTTTCAACTCGTGGGTGAGGTTGTTAATAAAATCATTTTTGATAACTGCCAGTTTGCGTTGTCGCAAAATAGTGCGAATTGTGTATCCAAAACAGGCCAGTAATGACAAAATAAAAAATAAAGACATTAACAATTGGAAGCGAATGCCACTGAGCAGGTAACTATCCTTTTCAGGAAAAAGTACGCCCAGTTGATAAGCCCCCGCACAACTCGTACTACGAAACTCTTTTTGCAAAAAACTGCCCGCACACACCCGATAATCCCCAAACATTTTTTTGCTTATTTTGGCAGGCTTTTGACCCGAATTGGTCAAGTATACTTTACCAGAAATTCCATTAAATACATAACACTCATATTTAGTATTTAAATGGTGCGCTTGCATCATAGAATCCACAAAAAAGGTAAGTTTTGTGTGCGCATCATCTATCAACTTTCGCGAAGGCATTTCTTTATCTATATCAATGCTTTGAATGATAGACTTCAAATCTTTAATCAATCCTTTTTGTTCATCAAACTTATTATACACTACATCTAAACTGGCAAAGGCTCTTTCTTTGAACAATTTTTTTTGTAGGGTAAGGCCACTTTGTAACCAGTTTACCTGAATATATACCAACCCCACCAACGCCACACTGGCCAATGCTATGATAAAGTACATTCTTGATTTTGACATAATTGGGAAATCTTGAGTGGTAATTTTTGATGGTTGTTTTGCTTTGTTATTACAAAAGAAAAAGAAAATACGACGAAAATTGAAGATGTTAACCTTTCCTTAACACTTTTAACGTTTCGCTAAGCTTCTTTAACCCTTTGCTAGCCCAACCACCTGAAAAAAAGCGACTCTTTTGTGTAAGAAGCTGTTTGAGTGCTATTCAATGTTTTTGTGATGCAACTAAAACCCAAACCGCTTCTAAGAGTTTTCAGCAAGCTCGCTGATCTTTTTTCAAACCATAAAAATAATCATTATGAAAAAGTTATTGTTAAGCTCGTTTCTATTAGTAGCAACATTTGGTTTTATTCAAGCACAATCTTGTGAGCCCAGCGCTTGTTGTGAAGCAAATGGCAAATCAACCGCCGGAATTTCTAAGGCAGCTTTGAAAAAAATTGTCCAGCAAAAATACCAGGATGTCAAGGTAACGAATATTGCCTATAGCAATGGTTACTACAAAACCACTTTACTGGCTTCTAACAATCAAAAAATGCTGGCTTACTACAACGGCAAAGGAAAATGGCAATCTACTAAAAGGTATATGTCTAAGGCTACCTTACCGGCCAAGGTACGCCAGACTCTAAAAGATCAAAACCAATGGAAAGCCGTGAATGCTGCTTACAAAATGGAATACCCTACGCGCAAAGGAGGGTATGTAGCCAAGACTACTCAAGGCAAAAGGATTGACTTTGACTACAAGGGAGCTTGTCTGACAAACTTTAAATGCACTAAGAATAGCAAGTGTGATCGCAGCAAATGTGATGTAAGCAAATGCGAAGACAAGGACAGTTGTAAGCCTGGTAGCTGCAACAATCAATAAAGCTATTCGCCCTGTAAATGAATCGGTTCTTGTCAGCCCTGGCAAGAACCGTTTTTGTATTCCGTCGTTTTTAAATGGTATGAGTACTCAATTGTTTATTCAATGATCACTTGGGGTACGGGCATTTATCGTGATTTTGGTAATTAAACTGGTGGGTTGATTCAGATAAAAGTAAAAAAGCTTGCTTTGGGGTTGTACATATCATGAAGATTTCACTAAATTTGCAATCCTTTTTAGAGAAATAGTTGCACCCGTAGTTCAACTGGATAGAATACCAGATTTCGGCTCTGGGGGTTGAGGGTTCGAATCCTTCCGGGTGCACAAAAAAAGTCCTTGATAATCGTTTATCAAGGACTTTTTTATTGAAGTTGTCTAAGAGCTTGTTTAAAATTCATCAACCAGGTCTTTTACGAACCTTTTTTGATTATATATTGCCAAATTTATCAGCAATAGCTAGGCTATTCCTTCAAAATTTGACGCATCTAATCCAAAAATGCATCATAAAATCTCCTGTAAACGAAAATTTAAACAAGCTCTAAACTGTCACATACAAATGCATCATTTATAAACAATCTTCTTCATTTTTACCTTTCCATTATTTACGTATTTGACAATGTATACGCCTTTTGGATTTTTGGTCAAGTCAACCTCTAACTGCTCTCCAGGCACTACGCTTTTGGCTAAAATAGTGGCTCCCAACAGACTATAAATACCAATAGATTGTTGATTTGATGGATTGGGCACCAAAGTACCTGGAATACTAATCGTGAACTTACCTGAGGTAGGGTTTGGGTACGTTTTGAAGCCTAAATCTACCTTTTCACCCGTTTTTCTTAATCCAGCAAATGGATCAATGGGATCGATAGGGCCTATGGGACCACCACCGCCACCAGGGTTTCCACCTCCTCCACCACCGCCAGCAGAACCATCACATTCTTCAATTCGTGCCAATACATCGCTTCCAGTATAGGCGTGAAAGCCTGGTTTCCAGACAATTTCACCTGCGGCTAACATATTTACTTTTCCTCCATTTGTAATTACATAATACTTAGAAGGTCCTGCCACTTCTATATCCTGGCTCACTTGATAATGCTCCATTTCGCCACTGGTAGTAGTCGTGTTGGTAAGCGTCAAGTTGGTTTCTTCCTGGCAAATTGGGTTATCCAATACAAAAGGGGATACATACGCCTGAGCCGCACTGGTACGGTTGTCGGTCCAAACCGGATACACAATACCATCTCTCGCTGCAATTCCCAAATAATCACCAAAATAGCCTGTTGCCAACCCTGGAATAGGCTTTGGAGTAAAGGCTACATCGCTTACTCTGAAATCATCCCAGTTATTGCCTCCATCTCTTGAATTGGCCACAAAAACTTCTACCTGACTAGAGCTTACGTTGCGATCACTATAAAAAATCACGCTGAGATTACCCGTTACCGGGTCACAAGCTATCCAGGGAAAATAGTTTTCATTACCTATAGGATCTTGGTTTACTTTAGTGGGTGTAGACCAAGTAGTACCTCCATTGGTAGAGCGAATCATATAAATATCAATGCTTCCAGCAGTATTGGTACCAGGGGTGCCTATGTTGGTCCATACGATATAAATATTTCCCCGATTAGGGCCATCACTCACATCCACTGCCATACAAGGATAAGAATTTACCCTCATGTCTTTGCTTGTTTGGGTGTTTCTAATGCCACGTATATTGGAAATAATCCGAGTGGCGTTAGTAAAGGTAGCACCTCCATTGGTAGATCGGGTAAACCCAAGGGCAGTTTCATCGCTTGGCCAACTATCATACACTGCCCATACAGCATACACTTCACCATTAGGGCCGGTCTGGATGTTGACTCCTTGATTGTGATTCCCTGCGTTTACTCCACTACTTATATTGACGGGGGCAGACCAAGAAGCACCTCTATTGGTAGAGCGTACAATTTCAATCTCATTATTATTGGCATGCCCATTCTCAAGACGTGTCCAGGTGTTGTATAGATTCCCTTCAAATGCGCTACCAGTAGCATTGTCTATCCATAAATGATTCTTATCCAATATAGCACCTGGAATACTAACCGTTCCCGCTGATACAGCCGTCCAGGTAGTGCCTCCATTGTCAGAAAAAGCCACCCCTTGTCCACGATTGGCCCCAATAAAGCCCGAATAAAAACGGCCATTGTTATCAATCACTACCGATGGGTCACCTCCATTATTTCCTCCGGTTCCTTGTTCTTGTCCCGTCCAATTGTCGCCACGATTGGTAGATGAAAAGCCGCTGGTACCAAATAATTGAAGAGGATTCAGCTGTACTGAATTATTAGCATTCAGTGGATTCATCGGATTGTTTGGATTGATAAAAATAGAGTTTTCACTTTGACTGGCATTAGAAGTAATGAGCACATCCACCGAATTGGTGTACAGTAAACCCCTGCCTTGCAGCGTACTGGATCGGTATATAGCGGCGGGCACTACTACCTTGGGGTTGGGTGCTACTAATCCTTGGTTGATCAAATCTTTCCAATACTTTTGATTATCCACATAAGTTTTGACCGTTTGAGCATTCGTTTTCAGATACCCAACCACAAGGATCATCCCTATTAAAAATAGTTGTCTTGTAACTTTCATAAATTTACTGGCTAAGGATTTACTTGTTTGAGCCTGCTTTCATGGCCTGATTCTCTTTTTTTAATTGCTTCACTTCTTTTTGCAACGCATTGATGCTTTTATTGGCTTTGATCATATACAAGGTGAGCTCTTCTATTTTGCGTAGTAAAGTCGCATTCATTTCGCCCACCAGAATCCCTTCTTTTTCCACTACTTTGGCTGAAGGTACATCAGGCAAATGATTGTTTTGTTGGATAAATGATTCTACTTCAGTGAGTGGGCGCAGACGATACTTGTCCTCAAAAACGTAGTCAGCCCAACCAGTATATACGCGTACCTCACTTGCTCTTACTTTGCCATTGACTGATAATGTATAGCCAGCGGTTGTTTTAGTGTTGATACCTACTGCCCCTGCGGTAAAGTCACCATAAATTAAAGGAAGTGTACTGGTGCTGCTATTCTCAATATATAGTTTGTTGGAGCCAGTTTCGTAGTAGCCTGCATACCTACCTAAAAATACATTGCCCGAACCAGTAGCACTATACCCGGCACGATACCCTACAGCTACGTTGTTGCTTCCGGTTATATTTGTAATACCCGCATGACGACCAAGATAAGTATTGTAGTTACCCGTAGTGGTGTAACGCCCCGTTTGAGCACCTACAAAAGTATTGCTTTGCCCGGTTACTTTATCGCCCGCAAAGTACCCAAAACTGCTGTTGTAACTTCCGTTGTGCCCAGCAGCAAAACCTTTTTCAGTATTGTTTTGTGCATAAGTAAATTGTACTACAGTTGCTAAGAAAATTAAACTCAAAAATCGTTTCATGATCGTTTTAGTTAGCTTTAGAATAAAAATTTGATGTATTGTGTATTAAAGCATCCTTGAAGTAACCTCCAATTGCCCGTTGACCCATAAAATAACCCTGGGGTTAGATTAAAGCGATAGTGCATCCACTGGTTTCTGATAGAAAGAAACCAAAGCATAGCCAGCACCAATATTTTCAATTGGTGAATCAGTTGAAGTCTTCGAAAACCCGGGATATTTAAAATGATGACATCAGGTAAGTAGTACTCTTACGATTGCAAACATAGGGTATCCATTTGCATAACAGGAAGGGTTGTTATGCTATTTTAGCATAAGGTTATACTAATTTTGAATGAGACCTTTTAGGAAGTTGCTTGCTTCACTTGTTGGGCAAAGAGAAATATTACACCAAACACTTAACTATTTAGCAATAATTTTTCAAGAAAAATGAAACCCTTTAGATTAAAAATCAGTATAAAATATTGCATAGC
>DMXI01000160.1 GCA_003483885.1 Microscillaceae bacterium | reverse complement strand
CCTTCATGATCCAACAATTTATATAAGCGTTTTTGCGCTTAAATGGCTTTAGATTTGAGCACGCAAAGATAAGAAAAAAATCAGGGAAGTCGAGCGATTAGCGCATTTTATGTGAGAGATGTTATACTACCTTTATCGAGTCAATGATTTGCCAGTAGATTGCCTCGACAAAAGCAACAACCTGACTTTACCTATATCTTAAAATGAGAGAGTAAGGGGAGTCAGGTTGTTGGGTAGATATCTAAAAGGTTAACTCTTTTCTTCGGTTTGGGGTGTCTCCTGGTCGTTGGCTTTAGATGCCGCTTCTGTTTCAGTTCCAGCTTCAACCTTAGTCTCAGCCTCAGCTTCGGCTTCTGCCTTGTTTTCCTCCTTTTTTTTGTTGCCTCTGTTTTTTCTCTTGTTGGTAGCATCTTGCTCATCTTTTTTAGGTTTAACAGCTTTTTTGGTAGCTTTTGGTGCTATAAAAAGAGTCATACGCTTACCTTCGAGTTTTGGCATTTGTTCTACTTTACCATACTCTTCCAGTTCCAAGGCAAATTTAAGCAACAGTTGTTCTCCACGTTCTTTAAAAACAATGGTACGGCCTACAAAGTGCACATAAGCCTTGAGCTTGGCACCGCCTTCCAAAAAGTTTTTGGCGTGATTAAGCTTGAAATTAAAGTCGTGATCGTCAGTATTAGGGCCGAAACGGATCTCCTTCATTACTACCTTTTGAGCTTTGGCTTTTAGTTCCTTTTGCTTCTTCTTTTGGTCGTAACGAAACTTAGAGTAGTCAATGATTTTACACACAGGAGGAGTAGCATTTGGAGAGATTTCTACCAAATCCAAGCTCTGTTCCCGGGCCATTTCCAATGCCTTACGGGTAGGGTAAATGCCCTGTTCCACATTGTCGCCCACCAATCGTATTTCCTGGGCCTTAATGCGTTCATTGATCTTGTGAGGATCTTCTCGCCTTCCACGAGGTCCCCTTCTTCTGGGTTGTCTGCTAATAGTACTTCTTAGGTTTAGTTAAAAAATAAAATAGTATGTAGTAGTACTACACACTTAAACAATATAAAGAATTCAGTACAAAAAACAAGTTTTTTTCGCTTAAATCAAAGCATCATCTCTAAACAATGCGAGAAAACTTTATAAATTCTACGAATTAATAAGGCGAACCTCATGAGGTAACCCATAGGGGTAAGTTATGTTATACATAAAGCTATTAAATGTACTTTGCCCAAGATTGATTAGGCTTAACGTAAAGAAAATTCGGTAATACCAATGGCTTGATTATGAATACCTTGATTTGTATTAGTTAAAAACAAACGGATAGAATAGTTTCCACGAGCAAACCTTCTGAAATAATTGATATCTGGTTTTATAATCAAGTTTTGGTTGATAGGTGTTGGTTTGCCAAGCTTATTATGATAATCAGGGAATAATAGAATTTCCGTATTAGAGTCATCAAATAATCTAATAGTAAGCTTTTCGCCTGGAAGTGGGGCACGAGTAAGCTTAAATACTACTTGTACCCTATCAGTACGCCTTGCCCTGGTAGAGGGGGAAAAACGGTTTCTCAGAATTTCTCCTGGGATTGCGCGCATTGTCATGGCAAAAAGTGCATTAGATCCATTTAATTTTTTAGAAGTTGATGGTGAAGCTGGTTTTTGTTTGGGCAGTGCGTCATAAGCTCTTTGGAGTGAATCGGTCATTCTATAAGCGCTTTCCAAAAGATTTTTGAGCCTTAAGGCTTCCTGCCGATAGATACGCACCTCTTGGCGTACATTGTCTAATAATTTTTGTAAAGAATCGTCCTGGGGTGTTCGGCCATTTTCTAATTTATACTCAAGCAGTATCTTAGCCTTGATCAATTTTTTATTAATCATACGTTGCCTTTGCAGCTCTTGCCTCAAACTATCGGTAGTAGTCTGGTGCCTTTGTGCCTGAGAAAGATTGGGTAGTATGAAAACTAATAGGGAAATTTTTAGTAGATGTTTCATTCATTGATAAGTTTGATGCACCTCAAAAATACAAAAAAAGCCCATAAAAATGGATGGCACACTTTTATGGGCAATATCAGGTAGAAACTTTCTTAGATTAAGAGTATCAAAGGCCAATTCGCTTAACGTAAAGAAAACTCAGCAATTCCAATGCTTTGGTTGTTGATATCTTCATCTAAAATCGTTAGATACAAACGAACCGAATAATTTCCTCGAATAAACTTTCGCAGATTATTAGTAGCTGGCTTAATAATTATTTGCTGGTTGGTAGGAGTAGGCTTGCCTAACTGGCTACGATAGTCAGCTATTAAAGGAATCTCATTATTGGTAGCATCAAATAACTTAATTACAATATTTTCTTCTGCTGAAAGCGCGCGAGTTAAGAGGAAAGAAATTTGAAGACGGTCAGTGTTTCGCGCTTTGATGGAAGGGCTAAATCGGTTGTTATGAATTTGACCTGGAACCACTGACATTTTAAAAGCAAATAATGACTGATCACCCTTTGCAGACTGAGCAAGTCTTGCCATCAATTGTTGGTTTTGATTCGCTAAATTGTTTCGTTCAGTGGTTACTTGCTCCATTTGCCTGCGATATTCTCTTAGAATAAAGATATCAAGTTTGGTAGCAATCGCATTTTGTAAAGAATCAAGCCTGTATTTTGAATGTTCTAATAGTTGACTTAGACGAATGGCTTCCATACGCAAGCTATGCTCACGGTAACGAGAGTCATTCAAGGACACTATGAGAGAGTCACGCTGGTCTCCAACTGTTGAAAGTATATTTTCTAATAATGCTTTGACTGTTTTAAGCTCTTTTCTTAATTCTGGCTTGTTTTGGGCTGGTGCAATATGAGGAAAGTAAATGATCATACCCCAAAACAAGGTAAATAGTAGGTGTTTCATAAAATTAGTAGCTTGATGCGGCTCAAAAATACAAAAAAGCTGATGTTACACTTGTATAAATAATATCGTATGAAGGCTCTATTATGCTAAAGACAACCAAGGTAAGATTAGCTTAACGCAAAGCAAAAGTTGTAATACCAATCGGTTGCTTCTTGATATTTTGGGTTACATTAGTTAAAAAGAAACAAATAGAATAGAGCCCACGAGAAAGATTTTGGTTACTGTTTACGTAATATGGTGCTGGCTCTATAATTAATTGTTGATTGATTGATGTAAGCTTTCCTAATTTACCTTTGTACACTAACGGAATTTCTTGGTTGATACTATTGAATAGTTTGATGGTGATTTCTTCGTTTGGAGAAGGAGTACGATTTAGAGTAAATTTTACCTGTATCCGATTAGTTTTTCGGGCACGAACAGTAGGTCTAAACCGACTTTCATACATTTGACCTGGAGTCACTGATATTTTCAAAGCGAATAGTGCGCGGTTATCTTTGTTCAACTTGGCAAGCTTTTGCATTAATTGTTGGTTTTGACCAGCCAATTTATTGCGTTCTATAGTCATTTGCTCTATTTGCCTTCGATATTCTGCTGGATTGGAGGTGCCATGTCTGTTAACAATCGCATTTTGCAAAGAATCGAATCTATACTTTGAATGTTTTAATCCTTTATTTAGACGAACTAATTCTTTGCGAAAACGACGCTCCCGATATAGAGAATTATTCAAGAGTTTTATAAGTGAGTCACGCTGATGCTCCACCGTTATGAGTATATCCTCTAATAATACTTTTACCGTCTCAAACTCTTTTTTTACTTCTGTATTGTTTTGGGCCTGAGCGATATTTGGGGTAAAAATAATAAGGGATAGTAAAGCAAAAAATAGATATTTCATGGGGTTAAAAGTTTGATGCACCTCAAAAATACAAAAAAGCCCATAAAAGTGGGTGTCACACCTTTATGGGCAATATCATGTAGAGATTCTCTTACGTCAAGAACGAGGTTGGTTAGACCTAACGCAAAGAAAACTCAGCAATTCCAATACTTTGGTTGTTGATGCCTTGGTTTACATTGGTCAAGAACAAACGGATAGAGTAGTTGCCACGAGAAAACTTTCGTTTGGCGTCTACATCTGGCTCTACAATCAATTGCTGATTGGTAGGCGTTGGTTTACCAATGTTGTTACGATAAGAAGGTTTCAAAGGAATCTCCTTGTTGGTCGCATCAAATAGTTTTACGACAATATTTTCTTCTGGCGAGGGTGCACGAGTAAGCTTAAACTGTACTTGTACTCGGTCAGTTCTACGGGCTCGGGTAGAAGGACTAAATTGGTTACGTCTAACTTCCCCAGGAACCGCACGTACACTTAACGCGAACAATGCATTCTGGCTGTCGTTTTTCGTTTTGCTCAACTCAGCCTGTAGGCTTTGGTTTTGACTTGCCAAACTGTTACGCTCGGTAGTCAACTGCTCAATTTGCTTGCGGTACTCGGCCAGAGTAGAACCACTACCCGCAGCAATCTCGTCGTATGCTTTCTGAAGCGAATCTACTTTATCTTCAGAATCTTCTAATAATTTTTTCAGGCGGCTTGCTTCCAAACGATAACGACGCTCACGGTAGCGAGAGTTGTTTAATAGTTTTTGCACAGAGTCGCGCTGATCTTCAGCGGCATTGAGCTTGTCTTCCAGCTCAAACTTACGCTTTACAAGTTCTTCGTTTTCGGTAGTCTTGCTAGATACCGAATCTTTCAAGCTAGAGCTCAACCCTTTGAGGCTGTCTACTGCCTGTTTTTGTTCTTTGTCAACGGCTTTAAACTTTTTGTTGCTGCTATAGAAGCGATAAGCAAAGATAATACTTACCACCAAAGCTAAAGCTAGACCGACAATAGCAAGTGTCTGACCGTTCAAACCACCTCTTGGTTCGTCCTTGTCGTCAATGTCAAAATCTAAATCTTCTGCCATGATATTTTCTTTTAGGTCTTGCGAATTGCGAATAATCTTAGTTTAGAGAGGCTAAAGCCTTCATAATCAATTTATTTCGGCTTTAAATATATAGAAAATTATTAATCAAATAAAAAACATGGATTAATTTTTTTTGATTTAACCGCTTGTTAATCAAATCATAACGTGTTTTGAGAGAGTGATCCCCCGAAAATCATTATTGAGAAAATTTTCCCAAATGTGCTTCAAAATTCACGAGAAGGGTTTTTTATGAATATTTACACTGCCAGAGGCAGTTTTTTAGCCAACTGATTGTCTTTTAGTCGATTGTATTATTAAACTTTCATATGCACATGAGAAACCTTTTAATTCCCTTGAGTTTTTTGAATATGATGTTGTTTCAAAATTGCCGTTCGAGCAACAAAACGATTGTTTATAAGAAGGAGACTAGCCAACAAGTAGAGGCAGACTCATTGACTGGCCGAAGCACCAAGGAGCAAAGGAAAACAGAAGAAGGAAAAAAGATAGATGACGGTTATCAACGATACGTAGCCAATATAATTGAAGCAAAGAAAAATCCTCAGAATCCTTTCGAGAAATTAACGTTTACCAAAGCTGTATTATACCAATTTAAATCAGGGCCAGAATCTATGTTTAAAGAGGGGACTCGAGACTTAATCCCTATGCAAGATGAAAAAGTACTAAATATGGCTCAAGCACGAGAAGTGATTACCATTGTGGGAGATACGAGTACTTATGGGCAAGCTACTGCATCTTGTTTTATCCCCAGACATGGGGTGATTTTTTATGATACCCAGAATAAACCAGTAGGGCATATCACGATTTGCATGGGGTGTAATTTCTTAGAATCTTTTCCGTATATCAGTGCTATGCATTTTCATAGTGTGATTGAAGACTTTGGGAACGGTCAGAGTGTGAGACCCATGAAAGGATTTAGTAAACTTGGTAGAAAAAGGTTGGTGGCATTTTTTAAAAAATGTGGCTTAAAATATCCTTATGACAAACATCCACTGTTTGATGAAGAATAGTATTTCCTCGCTCAGGTGTGTATCTCCACAACCAAGCTTGATAAATCATAAAGATGAACGAACGCTAAATGTAGAAAGAGTCATTTAAGCTTTAGCATTCGTTCATCAGTATTTAATGTTGCTTAGTCTATATTCAACACATTATTCTCCACATTTTTATCCATCAAAATATTCAGCGGATCAATGCCTGCTTTAGTAGGACGCTGATTTACTTTGAGGCGTAGTTTGGTAGTAGGGCTTGTGATTTTATGCTTTTTCAGATAGAGCAACTTTTCTTTACCCTCTTTAGTTTGGCCATACACGCCCACATCTACCCAATCGTTGATTTTGATTGTTTGCTCTTGCCCTTCTTTGTCCACTTCATACTTTTGAGCGTTTACGGTTAGCTCTACTACATACTCATTGCCTTGCTTGGTGGCTTTGGCTTGGGTAGTTTTATTATCAAACAAGATAATTTTCTCAAATAAATCGGTCACGAATGCTTGCAAGCTATCAGGCGTTTGTTGGCGAATACATTTGATCAATTCCTGAGTCGTAGCATAGTGTGTAATCTCCCCTTGAGTTTTGGTGTTGGTTTGTTGTATAAAATTACGCAAAGCTCGGTTTACGTTGTCTTCACCAACGTAGTGTTGCAAGGCAAACAAGTTGACAGCCCCTTTGCCATATTGCAGGTAGTTGGGATCAATGCTGGCTTCGCTAAGTGGCGTTTCTTTTTCCCTGAGTTGGGTTCTGCCCCGGAAATAACGATGATGCTCAAACTCCATATATTTATGCAATTGCTCCGCAGGTAAGTGGTTTTTCATCACCATTATTGAGGTATATTGGGCGAGTGATTCGAGCACCATACCAGCCCCTTCTACGTGAGCGGCCATCACCTGATGCCCCCACCATTGATGTCCAACTTCATGCGCAGTAACTTTATAGGCAATATCTACTGCGTTGCGTTGGTCCAGTACAAATCCAATACCTTCTGAAAAGGGCACTGTATTGGCAAAAGCCTGAGCAAAACCAGCATAGCGAGGAAACTCCATAATGCGCAATTGGCGGTATTGATAAGGAGAAAAATATTTGGAACCATATTGCAGCGAATGCTTCATAGAGCGCATCATGCTCTCAAGGTTGTATTGGTGTTTGGCATCATAATAAATGGCTAAGTCTACTTTTTTGGGCTTTCCCTGGTCTTCAATCATGACTGAGTCGCGCAGTACCTGATAGCGTGCCGAAACAATGCTGTAAAAATTCTCTATGGGCTGATCCATCTTATAATGAAAATGGACTCTATTCCCTTGCTTCCATTGCTTTTGCAAATAACCCGGAGCAATGGCGATTTGATCTGCTTCCGTGCTGATTTCTACCTCCAGGTTGATCTTATAAGCATCATCGCCCATAATGCCGTGTTGGTGGGCTTTAGGGTCATGGTGATCAAAAGTGTTTTGTTTGGCTGGTAAACCGTGTTTTTTGCGGGCGCTAGCCGCGTCCAGTTCCAAGTCTGGGTTATACCCGAACGTAGGAAAGTGGCTATTGTCCATAAAAGTACCATTGGCTAATACGGTTTCATAAAGTTCAGAAGGTTTCTCGACAAAACCTTTAGAGGTAAATTCTGTCACAAAATCCATCGTGATTTGCTCCTGAGGCTTTAAGGGCTGCTGTAGCGTATAAATTGAATAATGTAATTGTTCGAAAGACTTCTTGAGCGTAGCGGCTTTGCCAAATGTGACCCTGGTAAGCTTGGCTTGTGGGTCGAGCATGCGGTTGTGTTGTACATGTATTTCGGTAATAGGCTGTTTACCTAAGTTTTTCAGTTGGTATTGCCCTTTGGTGATATAACGCCTTTGGCTTGGGTATAAGTCAATTTTTAAGCTTACATCGGTGATCTTTGGTTGGGGAATCTCTTCAAATTGTTTGAGTTGTTTTTCATACTTTACCCGCTTGAGGTCTTGGGCTTTTTTGGATTGAAAATCATTCAGTACCTGAGTATTATAATAAATATAAAACCCTGAGCAGAGAAAAATTACCGCACTGGCTAAACCCGAGTACAACAATGGTTTACCAAAGCGTTGACGCGCAATTGTAAGGCGATGCTTGAGGGTGGTTTCTTTGCCTCGAGTATACAATAATGCTGCAGTAATGGTAAGCATGACCGTCAACGAAAACCAATACACGCTGTAAGGTACAAAACCTGACGAAACTGGGGTAAACCCGTTCATATCGGAATAGCGACCCAAACTTGCCTGCCCATATTTAAACAAGCCGTGCTCTAGGCCAATAAAATCCATCAAAAGAATGGTGACAAATACCAAAAAAGTGACAAGATAGGCCAGAAACTTATGGTTGATGACCACCTGAAGAAAAAATGCCAAAACTGTATACCAAACTACAAAAAACAAGGTTTGGGTAGATAATACCTGCAAGTACAGAGGGACTTCGTATTGATGGTATTGATAGCTTCCCTGGATGATAATGCCTATGAGCACCAGAAAAGCCAAAATCCCTACAAATACCCAGATCATCCCGAGCATTTTGCCTAATAAGTTCACATAAGTTTTGGTAGGTAAAGCATCATAAATGACATCAAAATGAATACTTCGTTCTTTCCAAATCAATTCGCCTGCATAGAAAATAATAATGGTCATGAAGAATATCGACAATCGCCCAAAAGCCTCTAATACCATATAAGTCAATGGGTAGGTTTTTACATTGGCGTAGCTCCCTCCGATGTTGAGCGAGGCAATAATCAGAAATACCAAGGCGCCTACCATGATTACCCGAAAGGGAATTTCTTTCAACACCATTTTAGCATAGAAAAACGACTGTCGAATGATTTGACTCATATTCTTGATTAGTCCATCGGGGGTGATTCGCAAAACGGGAGTCAAGATACGTGGTGTAGGCTTTGAGGTTTTTTTAGAAGCCTTAGCTTTGCTGGTTTTTTTCTTGAAAAACACCACTTTCTTACCAATCAGCTCAAATTTAAACTTCTTGAAAGCCACTATCCATAATATGACCGTTATGCTCAACCAAATAAGACGATTAAGCCCTAATAAGCCATTGAGGCTAATCATTTGTTGGTTTTGCTGAGCTACCGACCAATACTCGCTTTCTATCAATAAAGTATGCAAGGCCATAGGGTCGAGCAAAGCAGCCAGGGTTTTATTTCCCATGAGCTCAAACACCGACTCATCCAAAATAGAGTAGATCAGAAAGAGCGCAATGCCTTGCACATACACAAACAACATGCTGCGGCTGAGCGCTCCTGCCATAAAAAACAAAGTAGCTGTAAATAGCAAATTGGGTAAAACAATGAATAAAAACGGATATAAATAGGTGTTAAAGTTAAAAGTGAGTAAGTGAGTCGAATGACGGGTAGGAATAAATTCGGTCAGCGACATGCCAATGATTACAGCTGAAAAAATCAGTATCAAGGTGATAAAAGATCCCGTAAAGCGTCCCAAAAGGTATTGCCATTTACGAATGGGGGTGATGTACAATAAGCCTGCTATTTTATGTTCAAAGTCGCGCAATATGCTGACGCCCATGACCGCCGAAGTAATAAAAACAAAAACGAGGGAGAGGGCACTCATCATTTTGGCAATGAGTACTGGGGAGTTGGCCTTGACCAATTGTCCAGCACCAAACAGGGTAACAGCTTTGGAAGATAAGGCCAGGATAGAAATGCCCAATAAGATAAAAAAGTAAATATAGGTAGCTGGGCGGTTTTTTCTATAATGCAGTTCAAATGATATGATTTCTCGAAATTTCATAGTGAGATAGTTTGGTAAAGAGCCTAAAAAATGATTGGAATAAATAGGTAGAGTCAGTGATAGATTATACCAGAGTAGCAGTAGGCGTAACCCCAAAGATTTTGGAAAAATAGACATCCTCAAGGTCAGGTTCTACCAAACGAAAACCAGTGGTGGGTTGGGCATCGCTGTACACGTGTACCAAGGGCTTGCCCGCAAACATTTTCTCCGAAATGACCTGAAACTCAGTTTTGAGTTCCTCCACCTCTGCTTTAGTCACATGCTTTTCCCAAATCTTACCTTCTAAGGTTTGCATAGCTTTGGCAGGGCTGTCTTTCAGCAGTATTTGCCCTTTGTTGAGCACGGCCATATCGGTACATAACTCCTTGACATCTTCTACAATATGGGTAGACAAAATCACAATGGCTTGCTCACCCAACTCAGCCAAAAGGTTATAAAAACGATTGCGTTCGGCAGGGTCTAGTCCCGCGGTAGGTTCGTCTACAATAATCAGATTGGGATTGGTAATGAGTGCCTGGGCAATGCCAAAGCGCTGTTTCATTCCTCCCGAAAAACCACCGACTTTTTTCTTGCGTACTTCGTACAAATTAGTTTTGTGCAACAGAGAAGCTACCAGCTGTTGTCGGGTTTTTTTATGCAAAATACCTTTGAGTATGGCCAAGTGATTCAATAAGTTTTCGGCACTTACCTTAGGGTAGAGGCCAAACTCCTGGGGTAAATAACCCAACTGATTTCGGAGTGCGTGTTTGTCTTTTAGAATGTTGATGTCATTGAAGTATGCGGCACCTGAATCGGCTTCCTGGAGGGTAGCCAATATACGCATCAAGGTAGATTTGCCTGCACCATTGGGGCCAAGCAATCCGAACATTCCAGTAGAAATATGTAAATCTACTTGTTGCAATGCCTTGGTACCGTTGGCGTAGGTTTTACTCAATTGTGAGATTTTCAATTGGTGCTGCGGAGAAGACAACGTTTCTAATGGGTTTTTCATGGGTATATGCGTTTTGATGTGCTTCAAAACAACAATACCTTTGTCTCTCTGGAAAATTATTTAAACCAACCAGCCAGAAACCCTCACAAACCACGATTTACCCTGAGTAAACTCGTTGGTGTATGAAAACGCCCCGTTGGTGCGATAAAATGAGGGGTTGATTAAAGAAATTGGGGATTGGGAGGTAATACGTGTAATATGCAATGGTGTAAACAAATGAGTTGGAATAAATATGAACTCAAAAAAACAAACCCGAATAGTATGGGGAATTAATATCGGTTTTTGGCTATTGCTGGTGGTTTTGCTAAGCATGGCTTTATTCAAAGATAACCGATATCCTGATGCAGGATATTTTAAGCATTTTTTGCAAATCTTGATGGGAGTAGGGCTTATTCTGGTGCCAGGGATTTATGTAAATACGTTGGTGCTTATTCCTCGGTTTTTGGCTCAAAAAAAATATGTGTATTATTTACTGGGGATACTGGGGTTGGTAGGGATATGGACTCCCATTGCTTTTTATCTGGACAATTGGCTGGATGTCATTTTCTTTGACCATGATGAGGATGAGTTGCAGTTGAGCATTTTTCCTCAGGGGTTTGCGGTTTTATTTATGGTGATGGCTATGAGTACTTTTGTGAATCTATCTTATCGCTGGTTTTTTCAGTTGAATAAAATTGTACAACTCGAAAACGAGCACCTCAATACCGAATTGGTACTGCTTAAAAATCAAATAAACCCTCACTTTTTCTTCAACACGCTCCATAACTTGTATTCATTGGCTCTGGTTAAATCGGATGATGCACCGCAAGTAATTCTGAAGCTCTCAGATATGATGCGTTACACGATTTATGATTGTAAGGAAAAACAGGTATTGCTTACCCAAGAAATAGAATATTTACAGAACTATATCAGTCTACAAAAAATCCGTTTACACGAACGAGGCAGTATTACATTTAATATAGACATCATTGATGAACGAGCCACCATTGCTCCTCTGTTGTTGATTGTTTTCCTGGAAAATGCCTTTAAACACGGGTTGGAGACCCTGACGAATGGTGCTTACATTAAAGTTACTTTGAAAGCAGATGAACACCTGATTCGTTTTAGGTTGGAAAATAACTATGACGCAGAAGAAAGGCATTCAAGTGGAGGGGTAGGACTGGAAAACGTACATCGTCGCCTGGATTTGCTGTATGGCACCCAATACCAACTCGATATCAGCGATGAGCAAGGGGTATACAAGGTAGATTTATATATAAATAATTAATGGTTAGAAAGTAAGCAAAAAAATGAAACTAAAGTGTTTGATTGTAGATGATGAACCCTTGGCTCATGAGGTCATTGCCAACTTTGCCTTGAGCTTGCAAAGCATTGAGGTCATTGGTAATTGTTACAATGCCTTTGAGGCAATTGATTTTTTGAATGAAACTACCCTCGATCTTATCTTTTTAGACATTAACATGCCCAAACTCAAAGGTTTACAATTTTTGCGTACCCTGGCTCACCCACCCTTGATTATTGTAACCACTGCCTATCAGGAATATGCCATTGAGAGTTTTGAGCTGGAGGTATGCGATTATTTGCTTAAACCTTACAGTTTTGAACGATTCATTAAAGCGGTGAATCGGGCGGTAGAGTTCAAGAAAATGAAAAATAAACCAGTGCCTCCACCTTCGGAGACTACTCCCGTAGTTGAGCAAACAAACACTGCTCAAGAAAGTGTTTTTCTAAAATCGGACAAGAAAGTTTATCAGGTGTATTACCAAGACATTTTGTATTTAGAGAGCCTGGGGAGTTATGTAAAGTTTCACCTAAAAGATCAAGTAATCATTACCCTGGAGCGCCTGAGCAACTACGAAAAATCATTGCCTCCAAGCCTTTTTGTTCGGGTGCATAAATCTTATATTGTAAACATTAAAAAAATACAGGTAATAGAAGGAAATACAGTAAAAATCAATCAGCTGGATTTACCTATTGGGAGTGTTTACAAAAGTAATTTAAAGAAAATTATAGGGGGATAATGCATTGTGTCTCTCCGTCAATTACTATGAAAAGATGAACAAAATAGGGGTTATTGGAGCTACTGGAATGTTAGGGCAACCCGTAGTGAAAGAACTAGTCAAGGCTGGTTTTGAAGTAAAAGCCTTGGTTCGAAATGCTGAAAAGGCTGCTAAAACTTTGCCTGCTGAAGTTGCCTTGATACAAGGTGACTTAAAAGACATGACTCAAATAAAAGCCTTTATCAATCAGATAGACACTTTGTATTTAAGTCTTTCGGTAAAGCAAGCATCTCGTCAAAGCCACTTTCAGCCCGAGCGTGAAGGTATCCAAAACATCGCAAAAGCACTTGAGGATCATACCAAGCTCAAACGGATTGCTTACTTGTCTTCGTTGGTGCAAAACTACCAAGGTACCAATGGTTTTGATTGGTGGGTATTTGCCATCAAACTTCAGGCGGTACAAATTATCAAAAGCCTCTCTATTCCCTCTACTGTTTTTTATCCCTCTACCTTTATGGAAAACTTCACCGTGGGGAGCTATCGGCAAGGCAACCGGATATTATTGGCGGGTGATTCGGCCCACGCTATGTATTTTATTGCAGCAGAAGACTACGGACGACAAGTGGCCAAGGCACTAAAATTAGTAGATGACCAAAACTATGATTTTGTGATCCAAGGTCGCGAAGGGTTCAATGCAGACGCGGCGGCTAAAATATTTGTAGAAAACACTCCTAAGAAACTCAAAATAAACAAACTACCCTTTGGGTTCATGAAGGTCTTTGGAAGCCTCGGAGCCAAGTTTAGCTATGGACGCCATATTATAGAAGCCCTCAATAATTACCCGGAAGCGTTTGCCGCCGAACCAACCTGGGAAGTATTGGGTGAGCCTACCATTGATTTACAAAAGTTTGCCAACATGCACTAATGCTCTTTTAAATACTACTAGACACAGAAAGCGAGGTATTGACGTATAGGCAAAAAAATCCATCTAACTTTTTGTCTTATGAATGCACTCAAACACACATTACTAACTACTATTATTATTTGCTGCGCTTTTGACATCCAAGCCCAATTTTCCTTGGGTGTTCGCGGGGGCTTTACCCGCTCCTGGGAAGAATACGGAAATGTGTCTTTACCCGATGATGCCACCATTCATGTAGATCGCCTTCAGGTATCGGGTCTGGTTTATTATACCTTCAATAAATACTTTAGCATAGGCATTGAGCCTGGTTTTGTACAACGTGGTGCGGCTTGTGTACCAGGGTTTAACGGAGGTGGTGGCGCATTTGTAGGTGATACCAAGTTTTTGTTAAACTACGTGGAGCTACCACTGATGGCTAAAGTAAACATCCCAATCTATGGCAAACTAAAAGTTTTTGGCAAAGCGGGCTATGGCATTGCCAGAATTACTTCGGCCAATCTGGAAACGGCTTTTTTGGGTACTGACCAACCCACCATCAAAAGACCACTTGATTTGGATACTGACAATCGTTACCGAAAATGGGACAATGGCTTGTATGGCAGTCTGGGTTTCTCGTTTGATGTTGGAGCCAATCAGTTGTTTGTAGAGTCACTCTATTATGCAGGCCAGCGAGATTTTGATACCTCGTTTACCTCCAAAAATCGAGGCTTTCATTTGGGGATAGGATATATGAGGTATTTTTAAAAGCCTTTAAACGTTCCACCTACACCCAAATAGGTGGAACATTTGCCTTATAAATTCATAAAATTTTTTAGCTATTCTGCTTCTGATCATTATCCACCCTACGCACTGCCACCTCGTGTCTACCTACTGCAATAGATCTAAATTCAAGCTCAAGTAATTGACTATGAGGTCTTTATTGTAAGTTGACTGATTTGCCTTATTCTTTGCATTATATGACCAAGTCATTTTCACTTCTTTTTTTCTTCTTGCCATCCATTAAAAATACAACGAACATATCCTGTTACTTCAACTAACAGACAACCCTTAACAAGATGAAAAAATTAGTGATTCAAATGCTCCTGTTATGGAGCATTCTTTTTGTTCCATTGCTTACTCAGGCGCAATGGATAGAGTTAAATACGGGTGCGACTCGCTCTTTACATTATTTGTCTTTTATAGATGATCAAGTAGGTTATGTTGGGGGATCAGGTATTCTTTCGGCTACTTTACTTAAAACAACCGATGGTGGTACCACTTGGACTTCTATTGCAAATAACTTTCCCTCGTCAATTATGGGTCAGCTTTATTTTACTACGGCCGATATAGGTTGGTCTATCAGAGATGGTAAAATATATAAAACGACTGATGGTGGGGCGACTTGGGCTGAGGATGCGGGTTTACCTTTGAGTAATCCCAGACGGTTTGTTTTTAAGAATGCCTCTATCGGGATTGCCTACGGCTCGTCTTCATCTTATTATACCTTAGATGGTGGAGCAAGTTGGCATTCAGTTAGTTTCCCCTCAGTGGGTCCTTTTGGATTAAGGATTTCTGATGTTGCTTATGTTGGGGTAGGTTCCAGCATTGCTTATGTTGTGTCCTCAGACAATGATCTTTACAAATCCTCAGATAATGGGGTAACCTGGGTGAAGGTTGGTTTGATAGCCCTTAGTAGTACTAATGATATTTATTTCAAAGATGAATTAACGGGCTATGCATCAGGGGGTAATTTTTTATTGAAGACAACTGATGGTGGAGTAAGTTGGACAATATTAAATAGTGAAGTTGGCGGTCGAATCTTAAATGAGCGTTACATTGCTGATGGAGGGTTTTATGTATATAAATCAGTAGATGATTGGGCAACTTATGAACGGGAAAAAGTAAGCAATTCGAGTTTGGGGCATTATGATTTCACTGGTGCTAATACAGGTTATGCAGTGGCACAAGATAAAGTGTTTAAGAGAGTACATACCAATGATACTTTTTTAGGGGCTTCTCATTATAACATTTCCACTACAAGTCAGGCTAATCAGCGCACGATCACGATTAATTCCAGTAACAATTGGACCATTAGTGGCTTGCCATCTTGGTTAAGCCTCAGTGTTACTAGTGGGGGAAGTGGTTCAACGAATGTAGTGATCAATATTGATGCTCATAGTAATACTTCTTATGATCGGTATGTAGACCTTGATCTACGCAGTGGGGACTTAAGTAGAAAGATTACGATTTCTCAGGAAAAGTTCAATGTGACAAGTCGCTGGACTCAACTAAATACAGGTACGACTCGCTCTTTATATTATTTGTCTTTTATAGATGATCAAGTAGGTTATGTTGGGGGATCAGGTATTCTTTCGGCTACTTTACTTAAAACAACCGATGGTGGTACCACCTGGACTTCTATTGCAAATAACTTTCCCTCGTCAATTATGGGTCAGCTTTATTTTACTACGGCCGATATAGGTTGGTCTATCAGAGATGGTAAAATATATAAAACGACTGATGGTGGGGCGACTTGGGCTGAGGATGCGGGTTTA
>DMXI01000295.1 GCA_003483885.1 Microscillaceae bacterium | reverse complement strand
ACCAGTTCAAAGTTTAAATCCTCTATAGACTGATACACAAATTGCCAATGGCGAATGTTCCAGTCGGCACTTTCTTGTACAATGGGTTCGAAAATATAGATGACTGGAACATTCGCCATTGGCAATTTGTGTATCAGTCTATAGAGGATTTAAACTTTGAACTGGTAGATTATCAATCCAAGCTTCATTTTTTCCACTCTGAGGCCCAGGCAGTATTTGAGCATATACTCTCCCAACACAAAATTCACCAGGTGTTTTCGTATCAGGAAACGGGTATTCAGGTGACTTATGACCGAGATAAACAATTGCAAAACTTCTTTGCTCAAAAAGACATTGAATGGGTAGAGTTTCAAAATAATGGGGTGCTACGAGGCAAGCAAAACCGTAAAGGTTGGAACAGAGCCTGGAACCAATTTATGCATCAGCCACTAGATACTCCTGCGCTGGACCAGCTCCAAAGTGTCAACTTTGAGGTCACTGATTTTGCTTTTTTGTTTGATTATGTCACTGGACAAAAGGTGCATTTATATCCTAAAAACTACCAACCTGCTGGTATGCGCAGTGCCCAAAAGTTTCTTAGAACCTTTACCCAAAAACGGGTCGGTGAATACATCCAAAATTTATCGAAACCCGAAGCCAGTCGCAAAAGCTGCAGTCGCTTATCGCCTTATTTGGCCTGGGGTAATTTGAGCATACGCCAAGTATACCAACACTGCCAAAATCAACTGGTGAAGTCCTCTAAAAATAAACGAAACATCCAGGCATTTTTGAGTCGGCTTCATTGGCACTGCCATTTTATCCAAAAATTTGAAATGGAGGAAAGAATGGAGTTTGAGTCAGTAAATGATGGCTACCAAACCCTGAAACAACCCCACAATAAGGCTCACGTAGAAGCCTGGAAAAACGGGCAAACAGGCTATCCTATCATAGATGCTTGTATGCGCTGCCTCAAAGAAACGGGGTATCTCAACTTCCGAATGCGGGCGATGGTTGTTTCGTTTCTGACGCATCATTTGTGGCAACCTTGGCAAACTGGAGCTTATTATTTGGCCCAACAATTTTTGGATTACGAACCAGGCATTCATTTTCCGCAGTTCCAAATGCAAGCAGGGGTAACTGGAGTCAATACCATTCGGGTGTACAACCCAGTAAAGCAATCGCACGAACACGACCCCGATGCAATATTTATCAAGAAATGGGTACCAGAACTCAAGACTATTCCGGCGGGTATTATCCACGACCCCCGACAGATTACTGCCATTGAACAAACTTTTTATAATTGCTACATTGGTAAAGACTACCCCACCCCGATTGTAGATATTGAAAAAACCGCTAAGCAGGCGCAAGACCAACTATATGCCATCAAAAAAACCGAAATGGTACAACGCGAAAATGAGCGTATTTTGGCAAAACATGTCGTAAAGCGTAAAAAAACCACGAGGGAGGGAGTGCAGGAAGTTGGGGGATGATCGGTATTGACCTTTGATTACCACTTCTTATTTTAAGAGCTTGTTTAAAATTAGCCGAAGGCAGAGCTCGCCAAAGGCTCGGTTCATTAATCAGGTCTTTTACGAGTCTTTTTTGATTATATTTTGTCAAATTTATCAGCAATAGCTTGCGTCCCGCAGGCTGGCTCAACAGCCACTGGCTGTTGCCCTCCTTCAAAACCGAACCTACAGCTTTGCTGTGGTGAGCTCAACGAAGTTAATTTGACGCATCTAATCCCAAAACTCTTCACAAAATACCCTGTAAACGAAAATTTAAACAAGCTCTAAAGGACATTACTTGAGACAAGTAAAAAAGAAAACCCAGTTACAATCACTGCAACCAGGTTTTTTAATATTTAAGTGAGTTCAACTTACTTCACTTCAAACTCATAGGTTCCCAACATTATTTTTCCTTTTTGGCTCATGCCTTCTACTTCTATTCTATAACTGGCTGACTCATCGGAGGTAAAAAAGCTCACCTGTGCCTTGCCATTTTTGTCCAACGTAATGTTAGGCTGCCAGTACAAAATACGACGATAATCAAGCTGATCTTTGGAGATTTTTTCAACATCGTACTTGGGCACATAAAACTCTCTGGCTTTCGAATACCCAGGATGAAACATATTGACTACTGCACCATTAATATAGCTTTCTTCCACAATGCCTGCCCGCTTTTTGGTGTATACTGCCAAAACTCCATTAGAGCCCCTGGAACCATAGATGAAAGTCTGTGCAGTAGATAGTACATCTACATAGGCAATTTTGCTTACTGGCATGAACGACAAACACCTAATATCTATGGGGGTATCATCCAGCAAGATCATTGGACATTCTCCACGAATAGTAACGCGCTGAGAAGGAAATGTTCCTTGCACCCTTAGTTGGGGTACTCTACCTTGGAGCACATCGAAAATTGTGAGTGATGAATTTAGTGTACTAGCATCAAGCTTTGTAAAGTCCACCGTTTTGGCCGCATTCATATGTACTTTATAGACAGTTTTGGCAGATCGCTTACTTTTTACTTTCAACAACATTACTTCTGGCTCTAAACCATGTATTGCATTGATACGATTGATTTTGTGGGTACGATCCAGCAACGCATCTTGGTTGATAATAGCAGGTGATGCATTCGCAAAATAATTGTTAGGCACCGCACTTGGAAATACATTCACGCCTTCCAACTTCACAAAAATATTGGTCTTCTTTTCCTTGATCTTATTTTTTCTCTTTTTCTTAATCAAGCGTATGCCTCTAAAGACCAAATTGGAGGTGTCTTCTATAGGTATATTTTTCAGTACAAACATTCCATTCTTATCGGTGTTTGCTTCTCCTGCCAGTTGTATGTTTTGCTGTGATGTAAACTGTACTTTCCCTGAAATAACCTTATTTTCGACATATCGCTTGTACAAACGACCTTTGATCGTAAACCCACCTTCTCGCTCGTATTTCAATGGGCGTAGCACTAATTGAGGCATATCGTTCCACTTAAACCTTCTCCAGCCTTGGGTCATCATCAACAAATCCATTACTTCGTGACGATTCTTATTTTCTTTATCAAAATAATATGCTGGATTCTCGATGTATCCTTTCAAGTCAGACTTGAGCCACATATAATTCTGAATATTCATTTTCTTAGCCTGAGAGGCCTCCAAATCGGTTCGTACAATTGCCAAAGACGCATGGCCCTGCACTGGATTTCCAGCAACATCTTTCAACTCAAGGTCAAAAACTGCCTTTTTCCTATGAGCAAACCTAGTGTCTTTTGAGGTAATCGCTACTTTTCGCAAATCTGTTGGATTTTCTACAAATACCAGTCTTTCGCATTGAGGAACTTTGTTTGCATCGAACAATGTAATGTGTATAATGCCTGAAGGGAGGTCCTTTTTGGGAATCTGCCACACAAAACCGGGAGTGGTTTGTTGGTAAGTATGCTTTCCAATCACCTTTCCCCTCACATGTGCTACCACACTGCTTTGCTCTAAAGAGTAACCATTACTCACCTGACTCATCACCTGAATGTACTCATTGGTGGAGGTTACTTGCATTTTATGCCCTATGTTTTTACTCTTGGGTAACGTAAAAGCATATTTTTTACCTTTGTAGGTAATCATTGCAGTATAAGATTGTTGGGGCCTGGGAATGAACACAAACTTACCCATTCCAAACTTTACACTGGAAAAGTGAGTCAACTCTTTGCCTTGATTATCTACTATTTTGCCTTGTACTTCTACTCCTTTTCCGGTATGGTCTATGGCCTTGAATGCGACCTGATTGGCTAGGTGGTCAAGCATTTGTCCTCCTTCGGGGAAAAATTGCATATCGAGGCTAAACTTCGCCTTGGGTGATTTTACAGCAGTGGGTGATTTCTCATTTTTTGTGTCTTCTGCCAAACCATTAGCTGCTTGAGAAGTTTGTGCATCTTTAATAGTCAATACTTTAATTTTCTTGGTGAAAAAGTATTCAAGATCAAAGTTTTGCATATGACGGGTGTAAGCTCTTATCACATATTCGCCCTTAGGCTGATCAAAAGGTATTTTGAAATTACCAGCACCTACACCGTTCGTAACTTTTACATAACGCTTCAGCACGATTTCTTTCTGCTGATCAATCAGCTCTACATAAGCAATAGTTTGAGGGATAATGAGTGCATGCGAAGTCGCATTGACCAAATATGCATTGAACCAAACTTGGTCGCCTGCTACGTAACTTGAGCGATCGGTGTGTAAATAAAGCTTCTCCCGAGCTTGCTTTTGTTGCAGCTGGTTCAATTGTTTTGCGGGGTCATTTAATATATTCTCTTGAGCCATTATCGCTATCGAACATAGGGATAGCAATAACGACATTGAAAATTTAGTAATACTGGTCCGAATAGGTTCTTTCATAAAGTTTATGTTTGGGTAAAATCAAGAAATTTAATAAATGGGATGTGTATGCTTGTAGGATTGTATAATTGAAATATAACCCCTATCTAAAAATAAAATTAAATGAATAGGGTGTTTGATGGAGGAATTTGTATAAAAAAAGGGGCCGATTCTCCTTGAATCAAACCTCTTTGGTTTTTAAACGAAACTAGATTTAAGTAGTCACTGATACCAAAAATATAATTATCTATTTAAAATACTATTTGAAAGCTGATGTGAAATTCTTTGCTAAGATTTTGAAGTATTTGTTGGCCTTTTTTCTTGAATTGTTCAGGTGAAATTCAATCTTTAAAACTTAACCAGCGATGTTTACAATGTTTCCAGACAACTTCAATGATATTGAGTTCGGGAGAATAAGCAGGTAAGAATTGTAAATATATCTGTCTATTCCTCCACTCTTTAATTCTTGTTCTGATTCGTTCATTATAATGAAAAGCGGCCCTATCCAACACAATTACCAGTGGCTTATCTTTTTTATGTTTCTGGATAAAATCCTCTAATAAAAGTTCAAACATTTCAGCATTCATTGCTTGCTCGTATTCATAAAAAGTATTGTTGAGGTCTCTTTTTACAAAACCAAGTATATGGGAAGGTAGATGATAGCTTTGCCTTGGTGGTTGCCAACCATACATGCTTTGAGGATTGAAGTGAAAACTAGCTTCATCACTAAAGTATAAATCAAGCCTTCCCTGTTGATCCAAACGACTTAATGCTTGAAGTACTTGCTGGAAAAATCTAAACATTATTTCGTCACGCTCTTTGTGAAGCGAATTTCTAATCCTTCGCCAAGTCCAGCCTTTTCCCCAATGAAATCGGATTTACAATTTTAAATAGCGCCACAAAATATCAGGTTTGGTCTCTATTTGGTGTTGTTCCCTAAGTAGGGCAACTTTTGAGAGTGCGATGCTACGAGGGCTAGAATGAGTGATTCATTATAAGCTTCTAAACTACCTACTCTCCCAATACGAGGCTCATCAATGGCTTAGCTTACTCTATGCTTTACATTAAGGTAAACCGCTGTAAAACGAAGACGTTCGAGGTCAAGTAAATCGGTAAGACGAAATATAGACATCAGTTCATATTCTACTGAGGGTTCAAAGGCGGATAAATAGCGCATAAAAGGTTAGGGTTGTTCAGAGAAATACTTTAACAAAAAATAAAAAGTGTTTTTCGTTAAGAAAAACCAGTTAGAATCCCCCTTTGAAGGGGGCGCAGGGGGATGTTGTCTTGTCCTGATATATCTT
>DMXI01000293.1 GCA_003483885.1 Microscillaceae bacterium | reverse complement strand
TTTGACCTGGAGCAAAAAGTAAAAATCTAAAAAAACTCGAGTAACCATATTTTTAAACATAATATTGATGACTGCTAAATTTTTGACCTACGCAAGATCATTTAGAATTACAACATTAAAAATATAAACGGGGAAACCTAATCCCCGTTTTTTTACAAATTATTGCCAATTAGGCTTTTTAACCTTAGCCTTCTTCTTCTTTTTGAAAGAAAAATTGTACACCAAACCAATCGTGAAACGATTATTGGCCGAAATACTCACAGTGCTTTCGGTATTGAAGTCTTGCTTCCAAGGCATTTGATACATCATATTAAGGTTCAGGTTCTTGCGAAACAACTGTACCCCTACCGTTCCAAACAAAGCCGAGCCGCCTGTATTCAATTGTTCTATTTTACCATCAAAATGCTTTTCGGCTTGTTCATAATAAGCCCCGGCAAAAGGTAAAATTGCCACTTGTGGGGTGGTAATCCAATAAAACAGGTAAGTGCTCATATTGGATTGATTGCCAAAGCGATAATCTTCACTATTGTGAGAATTAATCTTGTAAGAGGCCTCGGCATTAAGCCCAAATTTTTGGTAACGTAAGGTATAGTTCATAGATAATAAATAATCTAAACTCCCCGAACCTATTTGAAAATTGCGGTTGATGATTTGCCCAGCATCTTGTTTTTGGTATTCTCCTACGGGAAGCTTTACTCCGCCTCCTACCGACAGCGAATGTTGCCAAAAAGAAGTTCCATTATCTCCTGTATTGAACAAGTTGTAATACAACAACACCATGGGGTCGCCTACTCCAGCGCTTTGTATCCGCTGGTGAGAACCATCCATATCATTCATTAAGTAGGGCACAATAAAATTTACCTGAAGGCGCTTCGTAATACTATACCTCCCCATGAGATCAATACGGCGATAGGTATCATTTGAAAATTCATCTTCAAAGTATTGGTTATTTTTATAGTCAATGACAGCCTTAAAACTGGCCTGACTATACCTTAGCCCCAAAAAGTGGGTACTATACATGGGCAATATGCCAAAGTACACCCCACCCAAGCCACATCCACAAATATCGCAGGCCTGGCTTTGAAGTCCCCAGCTCAAAAAAAGTACTAATAAAATGATTCTTTTCATAAGTTAATCCGCATTTTGAAAACGTTGATCAGCGCGAAAATCGCGATCGGTAAGGGTACGCAAAAAAGTAATGATTTTTTGTTGCTCCTCTTGGGTCATGGCAATGCCTAGCTTTCCCTCTTTTTGCAGCGAAGCATCCAAAGTAGCCGAGGGTTGTACTCCTTCGGCATAGTGACGTAAGACCTCCTCAAGAGTTCGAAATTTGGCATTGTGCATATAAGGAGCCGTAAGTGCCACATTGCGTAAGCCAGGTACCCGAAACTTGCCTATATCTCCAGTAAACTCTGTAATACGAGCTCGTCCCTCATCCGAAAAAGTAGTACTGATGCCATTGTTGCGATAGCTAAAGTCGGTAAACAACTCGCCTGAATGGCAGCTCCCACATTTGGTCTGAAACAATTGCAAGCCTTCTAATTCATCCGCAGTCAAGGTTTCGCCTTCGCCTCGTTTGTATTTATCATACTTAGAGTTGGCCGATACCATCATCACCAAAAACTGAGACAGTGCCTGCAACATGTAAGGTGAGGTTACTTTTTCTACCCCAAAGGCATTTTTAAACAAAGTAGGATACTCTGGATCAGCATTGAGTTTGGCTACTACGTTGGCCAAGGTCTCGTCCATTTCAAAATCGGCTTCAATGGCATTGATGGCTACAAAATCTAAATGCGTAACTCCTCCATCCCAAAAAAATTCTGGCATAAACGCCATGTTCGCTAATGATGGGGAGTTTCGAATACCCACTCTATTGTCTACCCCAATGCTCAAGGGATGCTGCTGAGAATCGGCAAATGCCGTAGACTGAATGTGGCAATTGTTACAGGAAACACTTCCATCTTTAGAAAGCAAAGGATCAAAAAACAACTTACGCCCTAACAAAAACCCTTCTTTAGTCACAGGGTTGTTATCAAAGGTGTAAGTAGGCTCTGGGAAGTTTGCGGGCTTTACAAATGTATAAGTGTTGTCAGGGTTTTCGTTTTGTACCTCGCAGCTTGCCAATGCCATAAAGATACATACCCAACCCCAGGCCAGGTATGTACGCCAGTGTTTAATGTGCATCTTATTGATGTACATGGTGAACTATAAAAACTCCTGGTAATTGCTCCGCAAAAGGTTGACCCAAAGCTGGGGCATGAATAGAATAAGTAGTCCCAAAGTCAACGTTGGTGTTGTCTAACAATTTGAGCACATCTGCTACAATATGCGCCTCAGGTTTTAGTTTTTCTGAAACAGTAATGGGTGAATCTAAAGTAAGGGTCACTGTTTTTACATTGTTTACAAATTTTTGAGGTTCGCCTGCGGCAGGTGTTACATCTTTCCAGCCACCTACATGTATCGCAAATGAATTCTCGAAAATTTTCCAGCCATCGCCTTGTACTTCTTTTTGATTAGAATTAGGAGAAGCGCCTTCCATTAAAAACCCAATATAGCCTGCGTTCCAGTTCCAAAACCACGCTCCTTCGGCAGGATCGAGTATACCACCTGCGGCTCCTTCTTGTACTCCTTCTTCGGAAATGCCTATGGTGAAACTTACTTTGCTATATTTGCCCGCCGGGATGTTTTTCAAAGTAACAAATTGAGACGATGCATTGCTTTCCAACACCTGATAATACCCTTTTACTTCGTCGGCATTGGCACTTACATTCATTTCATCCTCGTGCACAGTTCCATCTTCGGCAATCAACTGAACTTTGCTAATGTAATAACCCATTTCGGTGAGGTTAAAGGGTTGTCCACTATTCGTAGTATAAGGATAAGCAGTGGATCCTTTTTCGTTGAGTTGCAGGTCAATATCTCCTACCACATTGTCAAACTTAAGTACCATCTCTCCTACTTCGCCAGCGGGCGTTACTTCATCATTTTGTTTACAGGCAGTAAAAAATAAGGCTATTAATGAACTGAGTATGATTATATTAAATGTTTTCATTTTTTTATTGATAAAAATAAGGTATAGCAAGACTATTCAGGTTTTGTAATTGCTCTCAGACACTACCTCTGTTTCTCTTAGAATGCAAAAATGTGATTTTCACTTTCACTATAGAGTTTAGGGCAAGCTTCGTTGCAAAAACCTGTGAATCAATGCTTTATTTAAAAATTACATTGTTGACAAAAGCACATACCTCTCTTGGCTTTCTTAATATAGAAAGGAAGAACTAATTGTCAGGAAACCAGAAACCAGAAAACATTAGGATACTTGTGGGGGGTGGAAAACATCGCTGATAACACCAGTGGGTACAAAATCCACATAGTCACCATCAGCCGTGAGGTAGGTATCAATCAAAACTCGACTCACCTTAAGTCGCTGGGCATTACACAAAAAAACCTCAGTCTTTTCTTGTACTGATGGAGGAACCTGTTCTTGATCTTTTTCCTCCGCTTCTTTGAGTTTTTGGGTCAGATGACACTTCCCAGCACAAGCTAACTTTGGTTTATCACGATTGATACACAATACTTTGGCTATAAAATCCTGGTTAATTTTAAAAGACATTACAATCCATAGCTTGCTCATGGGTTGCAAAAGCACCAGAAAAATGAGTAATATGGAAATGATCTTTTTCAATGGATTAACCTTTAACTTTAGTATTAAATGTAACAGCAAATATAGATATCTTTTGTTAACAAGTCATATGACTTTTCTCATTATTCAAAAAGTTTTTGCCTTTCCTTAAAATGTGTTTCCATTGCCATAATTTGTGTTAAAGCTTCTATACAAAATACGAGACATTTGTAATGCAATCATTTAGAAAACAAAATATTTACATTACAAGACATAAGTCATTATGAGCAAAACAATATTAATTACTGGAGCAAGTAGCGGTATAGGTAAAGCAACCGCCCAATTATTTCAATCTAAAGGCTGGAACGTAGTTGCCACAATGCGCACCCCAGAAAAAGAGCAGGAACTAACCCAACTAGAGAATGTATTGGTTACACGTTTAGATGTATTGGATTTAGATTCTATCGATGCAGCCATCAAAGCTGGAGTAGACAAGTTTGGAAAAATAGATGCCTTGGTAAACAACGCTGGTTATGGTGCTTATGGACCATTGGAAGCATTTCCTCGCGAAAACATTGTACGTCAGTTCAATACTAATGTGATTGGTTTGTTAGACGTAAGTCGAGCTATTTTAGCCCACTTTCGCCAAAACAAAGCAGGAGTGATTATCAATATTTCTTCGGTAGGAGGTAAAATGACTTTCCCACTTGGTTCACTATATCACGGAACCAAATTCGCGGTAGAAGGTATTTCAGAGGCCTTAAGCTTTGAAGCAGGAACCATTGGGGTAAAAGTAAAACTTGTAGAACCTGGTTTTATTGCTACCGATTTTGCGGGGCGTTCGTTTGACTTCCAAAACAATGAACAAATGCCTGAGTACCAAGGGGTAGTAGGGGTTGTGATGCAAGGATTCCAGGCTGCCACCGAGAGCGGGCAAGTATCTCCTCCTTCTTTAGTAGCAGAGGTAATTTTTGAAGCAGCCAATGATACCAGCGACCAATTACGCTATGTGGCTGGCGCGGATGCCAAAGAATGGCTCGCCAACCGTAAAAACATAGGTGAAGATGCCTTTGTAGCAATGATGAAACAACAATATGGTTTGTAATTAGAATAGCACGCCGTTTTTAAAACCTGCTACTTTTCAATTGTTCTATGGTTGCGCAATGTGTTGCACAGCCATAGAACAATTTCACCTATAAATTAATCAAGATATCCTCCAATTACGCCAGACTTTTAGGCAAACCAATCTCCTATTTCACTCCCAAACCTGGCACTTATTACACCTCATTTACTCCTAAATATCCATAATTTCTTTATTGTCCATTCATTGTCCATTTGCCCTCCATTAGCTGTCCACTTGTTGTCCATCGCCTTTTTCAGCGTTTCTCGTGCTTTCTAAGTAACTATGTAACCAAGCCATCAAGTAAGTCATTTACCAATAAATATCTATAAAATTCACTCTAACTCAACCAAAGCTTAAACCAGTATTCTTCTTACTTTTTATCATCAGCTGTGTGCTATGAAAACTTACTTGGGCTTGGCTAAATATATTTAGATTTCAAACAATTGCTTATGAATCAAAATACCTCTAAGCTTGACCACAACGAAAGTAACGAGCACACCACTTTACAAAAAAAGGAAAGCAATATTGCTAACAATGCACCCAGAAGTAAAGCAGGAAAACTAGGTCCTATTCAACGCAAAAAAAACCAAAAGCCCCCCAAGGCAACCAAAGAAGGAAAAAAAGGGCCTATTCAAGCCAAACAAAAGCCCATTCAGGCCAAGCAAATGCCTATTCAACGAAACGAAAGCGAGCATAGCCAACCACCAGCAGCTACGCAAACCACCCCTAACAAAACTGGCCTACCCAATAATTTAAAATCAGGCATCGAGAGCCTTTCGGGCTACTCTATGGACGATGTAAATGTATTTTACAACTCTGGTAAACCCGCCCAATTGAAAGCTCACGCTCAGGCCCAAGCAAACAACATTCATGTGGCCCCTGGGCAAGAAAAACACCTGGCTCATGAAGCGTGGCACGTAGTACAACAAAAACAAGGCAGGGTAAAACCTACCATCCAATTGAAGGGAAAAAATCCTGTGGCCATTAATGATGATCAGGCACTGGAAAAAGAAGCTGATATCATGGGTGCCAAAGCAGAAGCAATAGGTAATTCGGGGCAAGTAGTACAACAAAAATCGCTAAAAACAGGTACCCTAAGCTCCCCTGATTCAGCCCCTGTACAAGGGAAGTTTGGATTTGAAATTGAATTGCCAATATTTATGCATGCCAGGCCTAATCATGTACCTATTAAAGTCCTTGAAAAGTATAGACAGCCTAAACAACACCCCTATTGGCGTATGCCATATCTGCCAGTTGATGCTGCATATATAGGAGGTGAGAGAAATATTTATCAAGCCAATGAATGTCACGTGAATGTAGATCATAGCAAAGCACTCAATCCACTGTACCAATATGAACTGCATCAGTATATTACTAACAGAAATTTGCCTTCTAAAATAACCGAAAGCATATTTGCACAAAGAGGCAAAATTTGGGAGGATGGAGCCAGTATTGTGGAGCTAGTAACTAAGCCTTGGGATGAAAGTGCTCTTACTGAAAGACAAGCTCGCGATAAAATTCAAAGTGTAATAAGCTTTGCGAAAACGCTGTTTGATAGAACCGCTGGAGGGCAAGCCCGATTAGGACGACATTATATTGGTTCAAATGCCCCTAATGCAAGCATGTATCAGCCACGCCTGGGATACTTTCATGCTACTTATGGAATCAAACTGAGTCAAATCCCTCGTTTATTTAAGGAAACCACGCGCCACAATAGAAAGAATATAGCCAGATTAGCCAGAAGAAATAAACCAGAGAAGGAACATGCCGATAATTTAAAATACACTCACGAATCAGTTGGTAAGTCTAAAAATATGATGAGTCAAATCAAAGACGTTTGGCCCAGACAAAAAGCAAGGGTTGGGAAAGGTTCTAAGGGGTGGCCAAGAGGTGCCGATAAAAAATTCCTGGGATTTATCACACTCATCGCCAATTATTTACCATTACTCAAGAGAACGACTGGCAACAGTGCTGATGTAAGCAAAAAATCGGCAGGGATGCACTTTTATAAAAGTGACTTACACGATGTGGCTAACCAATTACCTTCAGAAATCATGACTCCCTTGCGAACAAATGTTAAATTAAGGCTTGAGGTGATAGACATCATTGCCAGACAGTTAGGTCTATTCCCTGGGACACCGTTAAAAGGTATTTTGAATGGTTGGACCATTGCTCAATATGTGAATCAAATACTAACAGGAAGCTTTCACAATCATAATTCCAGGGACGCCAATAATAAACCTATAAAAGATCCAGCATTGTCTAACGGTCTCAATATGTATAGTCCTAAATTGGGGCCTGAAGAAGTAGGGCCTGATGGTAACAAAGAAATGGGCGTAATATTAGAGAACCGACACATTGATTACCTCCGCGCAAACTATGTTAATGAGTTAGAGGAGAACGAAGCAAAAATGCACCAAGAAGTGGGTTTATATGGTAGAAAAGACTGGTCGAAGCCAGACGATAGAACTGACTACCAAAAAAACAT
This sequence comes from Microscillaceae bacterium, assembly GCA_003483885.1. Taxonomy (GTDB): domain Bacteria; phylum Bacteroidota; class Bacteroidia; order Cytophagales; family Microscillaceae; genus Microscilla. The sequence continues at coordinate 18,988 of DMXI01000293.1, read as the reverse complement.
GGAACTTTCAATAGGAGCTCGATCAACAGGTCCTGAGAAACGGCCTATCGATGAATGGGAAGATACCATGATGAATATATACCGTATGGTACGCGCCATTAACCGTCGTAGAGGTTAATCTTAATTTGGGGATAGAAGGATGTAAAAACGTTCCGTCTCTGTGATTTACTAGAGACGGAACGCTTACGATACAAGGTTTTCAGTAAAATTTTATGTTAAAAGTTCGGGTAAATATCAATCGTTTGCCCTCCATAAACCCACCAATTGCTATTTGTGGCCCATTGTTGGTCATTGATCAATACTTTACACTCAAATTTTTGGCCTTGAGGAATGTCGTTGGTTGTCCATACCCAAGTATTTGCATCTACATTGGTTAGTTGAATCCCAGCACCCCAGTTCAACGGGTTGGTGTCTCCTCTTATAAACAATGAATTTCCCCAACCTACATTATAATGTACATATATCGTGGTGGTAGGGTTTCCATTTCCTCCACCTCCACCACCGCCGCCGTTTCCGCCGCCGCCAGAACCAGTTCCGTTATATAGGGTAACAACTGACCCACCGGGCACTTGCCCGGTAAGCGTTCCTCCCGATACTGTAAAATTGCCATAAGTACCATCCTGGAGGTTAGTAGCAGTATTGATGCTAAAGCTGTCTCCTAAATTGATAATGGCAGTCCCAATAGTACCTCTGTCTACCACCAAGGTTTGTTGCCTTGGGTAACGCAAGTATTCATTTTGCCCCACCATCGCATTATGAAAGTGATTGATCCTGGCTACGTCTGGATCTCTCCAAACATCCTCATTGCCAGGCCTGTCAAGCAAACGAGGAGTTACTCCTGCTCGTGCTGCTGCTATAGCATAACCCATTTTTCTTTGCCAGGGAGACAAATTAGTGGAAGATCCATCATGAAAGTCGTCATGATTTTCTACATATACCAACGATTGATTAGGACTTAAGCTACTACCACCATGAGGAATGTTTTGAATATTCGTTACATTATTATTCCAAACAGCATCTCTTAACACTCCGCCATAGCCGTGAGCGGTGATATCAAAGTACTGAAGATATTGTTGCTCATTATCGGCAATATCAGGTAAAACTTCTCCAAAGAGATACAAGTTGTTCCGATTGTTCAGGTTTCCCAATACATTCTCCCAATAGTTTCCTCTCCAGCCTTGGTCTTCTCCTCCGCTGGTTTCCATATGTTTGGCCGCATCAAAGCGAAAACCATCGGCACCAGCCGCAATACACTTGTTCAAAAAGTCAATGTGGAGCTGTTGTACCACACTGCTTTGGGTGTTCCAATCTGGCAAACCCAGTAAATCTCCCTGGGTCAACTCCCAACGATTTTGGTAGTTATTAATACCACCTTGCCAATGGTAATAAGATGAATTTTTCAAGGCAGGATCTAGCTCATTGGCCCAGGCACTGGGGGTGTCGTTGTTGGCCACGTGGTTGAGCACAGCATCTACAATAATTTTCACCCCGTTTTGCTCAGCAACCGAGCACATGCTTCTAAACTCAGCCTCGCTACCCAGTACTATATTGCCAATGTTTAGGTCGCAAGGTTGATAAAGTATCCACCAGGGGGTGGCTCGTTTTGTTTTGTTCACAGGTGAAACCTGTACCGAGTTAAATCCAGCAGCCGCAATATCGCCCATGGCTGCTTCTATATCTCTAAAACGCCAGGTATGTGCATGTAACATTGCACCTTGTTCTGCACTTGTGGGCAGAGGTACATTCGATTTTATTGCAACAGGCAGGTCAGAAATACGTTTTGGGGAAGGCGGATTTTTCTCCTTATTACACGAAAAAATACATAAACTTAATAGTAACAGTAAACTTAATATACGATAACTTTTCATTTGGTGATTGAATGTTAAGTGGTTAAATATTGAATAATTGTATCGTAAAACTTTTTATTTCAATACAATATTGTGTTAATTTTATTGAAAACACAATAAAAAATTGAAATATTCACAATTTCATAATATTACTATTATCATTTTAAGTATGGTGATATCGATAAAACAACAAATAACAGTATCTTGAAATATTACAATTACACACTTTGAAAAACTATCACCATTAAGTGATAAAGCAGGCAAATATTACTATAGACATATTTACACTACAATCAGGCAGTTTATTTCCTAAAAGCAGGTATAATTCAACAACATATAAAACCCTCCAATACGCTCACCATTCATCAGTTTTCCAGGGTCTTCTCTGGGTTAAATACAACACCAAAACTTTTACAACAAAGTTGCATTAATGGTTTTTTATAGCATAACTTGCAATAAAATTGTATAAACAATAATGTTTCATTTACTAACATGAAGACTATAAAATTTACTATTTTACTCCTGCTCACCACATTCATTACGCTCTCAAGTTATGGACAAGACATACTCAAAGGCAGAGTTATCGACGAGTCTAATGCACCTATTGTAGGAGCTACTATAGTTTACAGCAATAGTGGCCAAAACTTAGTGGTTGCTTCTGATAATAATGGAAATTTTTCTTTCGAGAATGTCAACAGTAAGGTTGGTACTATCAAAGTCAGTTTCATTGGGTACATTACTCAAGAAATTAACTTGTCTGAAGCAAGCGGATCTTTAAAAATTACGCTCAAACAGGACGCTGTAGTGCTACAAGGAATAGAGGTAATAGGTAGAGTCAAAAAAAGCTACAACAGTGACTATTCGTTTTCGGCTACTAAATTACCTATTCAAAACAAAGAATTGCCTCAGGCCATTTCTTCTATCACCAAAGAACTCATTGCCGACCAACAGGCGTTTCACGTGGGTGATGCCGTAAAAGTAGCCAGTGGGGTTATTCCTTCCAGCTTTTATAATCAATTCACGATTCGCGGCATTAGCCAAAACGAAGATGGACAAATCATCAATGGTATGCGTACCCGTCAGTTCTACTTCTTACAGCCACTCACTACCAATATAGAACGGGTAGAGGTTTTGAAAGGCCCTGCTTCGGTTACATTATCTAGTGTAGACCCAGGCGGAAGTATCAATATGGTGACTAAAAAACCCTTACCAGTGGATAGAAAAGAAATTAGTATGGCTGCTGGAAGTTTTAGTACCATTCGTGGAGCGTTGGACTTTACCGGGCCTTTGAACGAAAGCAAAACGCTGCTTTATAGACTAAATGCTGCCGTACAAGAAGCAAAATCTTACCGTGACTTTGTCAATAATAAATCTCTCTTGATTTCTCCTTCTCTTAGTTATGTTCCCAATGAACAAACAGCAGTAAATGTCGAAATTATTTATAGCAACATGGAGGGAAACTTAGACCGTGGACAGCCTATTTTTGGGGCAGTGGCTGGGGTTACAGACTTGAATAGCACCCCAATTAGCCTAAATTTGGGCGCTCCTGGCGATTTTTTCCAGTCTAAGGAATTGATGGTGATGGGTTCTTTGTCTCACAAGTTTACTGACAATATCAAAGTTAATGTTCAGTACATGAAGCAAACCTGGACTGAAGATTTGCAAGAGCACCGCACTACTGGTTCTTTTGCCCCTGACTTGAACGGGAACCCCATTCCGAGTTTGGTAAATATGCGTTTTGTACAACGCAAACAGTTTTGGAGCATTGATAATATCAATGCCTATTTCAATTTTAATTTCGATTTAGGCCCTACCAAACACATGTTAGTAGTGGGCTACGATTTGCATAGTTGGCAAAAATTACCCGGAGCTGGGCAAAACTCTGCGCGGGGCTTTTTGCTCAATGATGGTAGTGTTACCCGAAGCTTCGATCCTGCCAATGCGGCCGATTACCAAACCATCACCTATGGCGATATTACCATTCCTCGCCCCAATGTGAGCCATTTTGATTTGAGTAACCCTTCGGCGACTATTCGCAATATCAGCGATTATAACCTGAACTCAAGATTTGCCGTACCCAATGCGCTTACTACTACTCACGCCGCGTATGCGCAAGATTTTATCAAAGTTGGTAAATTGTCTGTATTATTAAGTATAAGAGGAGAATGGTTTGAGGATATTACCAATCATAATACAACCCGAGCTGCTTCTTTTACCAATACTGCGATTATTCCCAGAGTGGGAGTAACCTATGAGGTCTTCAAAAATATCAATGCCTATGGGGTATATCTCCAAGGTTATCAGCCACAATCTAATACAGTGGCTTTGATGCCCAATACGGTTAATTTTTTCTGGGCTGACCAATCAGCAGCTCAGTTCGATCCCTTGATTAGCGACTTGAAAGAGTTTGGAATCAAGGCAAGCCTTTTCAACAACAGCATTGTGGTTAACAGTGCTATTTATGAAATCAATCAGAAAAACTTGTTGATTAGTGCCAACGACCCTAACAATCCAGATTTGTTGACCCAACGAGGGGCCAATAGAAGTCGTGGATTTGAAATAGACATTGCTGGATTTATCACGCCTGACTGGCAGATCAATGTATCGTACAGCTATATAGATGCCAGCATTGTAGAAGACGACGATGAAAGCTTGATTGGCAAGCGTAAAGAAAATACGCCTTTCAATAGTGGAAATTTATGGACGCGCTACAACTTCCCAAGCTCTTCGGCTTTGAAAGGCATTGGTATTGGCTTTGGCGTGCAACACCAGGGCAATAGAATTCCTTGGTTTACCCGTGAGTTTGAAGTACCTGCTTTTACCATTTTCGATGCAGCCATTTATTATGCTCCAGCCAAAGGCAATTTGCAACTGGCCCTGAATATGAGGAATTTAGCCGATGATACGTATTGGTTAGGTGCTCAAAACTACCAGCGTTTGTTCCCAGGTGCCCCTCGCAATTATATGCTTACGGCTACTTATAGATTTTAACATACTACTAGACATTTTGGCTAAAGTTGGCCATGTTCTCACGGCCAACGGCGCGATGACCTTCGTTTGTGTCTCCACAAACGAACAATGGCCAGTAGTATGAGATTTTAAGTAATTCTTTTTTAGTTCTTTTTAAAAGTCAGTGTTCTTATGTTTTATCAGAAAAAGAGCACTGGCTTTCACTAGTTATCACAATATGCTCTTGAAAAATATCAAAATATTTGCGCATCAGGTCATTACTACCAAGCTCAAAAACAAGGGTACACTTTACCTGATCATTATCTTTAATCTCTTGTTGTTTGCCGCACTTTATGCGGAGTTTGAGGTGCGCAGCCATGACCACCATCAGGTAGAAAAATACAGCAAAGATGTACGCCAACGATGGGAAAACAATCCTGACAAACACCCTCACCGAATGGCTCATTATGGCTATTTGGTTTTTAGAGAAAAGCATCCACTTGGTTTTTTTGATCCTGGCATCCACAATTTTTTGGGAAATGTTGTTTTTTTGGAAGCTCACCAACAAAACACCATCAACTCCTCGGAAGCCAGCTATTCAAGCGGGTTGCTGCGCTTTGGTTATCTCTCGGCAGCGATGATTTTGCAGATTTTGGCACCCTTGCTCATCTTCTTTTGGGGGTTTAATCTGGTTTCTCACAATCGGGAAAACGGTACGCTCAAAATCATTTTTACACAAGGCATTAGCTGGAAACAATTGCTGTGGGGCAACACCCTGGGCTTGTATGGATTGGCTCTGATGATTTTTGTGCCTGCGGTTATTTTCTCGCTCTTATTAGCGCTGCTGCATGACCCTGCAATAGTCACCGCCCAATTTATGGGTCGCTATGGATTGTTGGTATTGACCTATAGTCTTCACTTTCTCTTAATTGCTATGCTGGCAGTCTATATTTCAGCTCGTAGCAAGTCTTCCCGTAGTGCACTTATTACTTTACTAGGTGTTTGGTTGTTGTTCAATCTTATCTTGCCGAAAGTAGCCACCGTATACGGGCAAACCCAATACCCCGCTCCTTCTAAAATTGTATTTGGCACCAAGGTAGAAGAAGAACTCCTCAAACTAGGTGATAGCCACAACCCTGACGATCCACACTACCAATACTTAAAGGATTCGGTATTAGCGGCTTACAAAGTAAAATCTACCAATGAGTTGCCCTTCAACTATTCGGGATTTGTGATGAAGGAAGGCGAAAAACTGAGCGCTCAGGCCTATAACAAACACTACGATGGGTTGCTCAAGATTTATAAACGACAAAACAACATCTTTCGCTTCACTGCCATTGTCAACCCGATGGTAGCTGTTAAGCAAGTATCTATGGCTTTGGCAGGTTCTGACTATACCACTTACGATGATTTTCGGGCACAAACAGAAGCCTACCGCTACAAATTGGCGCAAACCATGAACAACTTACAAATCAAATTTATCAGCAATGTAAGGGGTAAGCGCATTCAAGGTAAACCCGATATTTTGAGCAAATCGCATTGGTCTCAGTTCCCTGATTTTAATTATCGTTTTTTAAGCTTTTCGCAAAGTTTAGCTCAAGAGTATTTCTCACTCATCGCTCTATTAGTTTGGCTGTTAGGCTTGGGCTTATTGGTCAATTATTCAAAAAACCTGAAAGTAATCTGATATGACAAAGCTACTCCTGATCAATTTTTTTAAAGCTAAAGAATCCTGGGTGGGTTTATTATCCATATTGTTTGCGGGCATTTTGAGTTTGTACTTTGGCAAATTGTTCCTGAAAGAAACCCAAGAGAATGAACGCCAAGCCATCCAGCTGCAGAAAGAAAACATTGCAAGAAATGTCAAACACCATCCTAAAGACATCGGCTTATTGCTGTATTATCAAAAGTTTGGCTTGGTCAATCAAGTCTCTCCGCTGGCTGGTTTGTCTATTGGGCAGCGAGATATTTCGCCTTCTATTCAGCGAGTAAACATTCGCAACCTGGAAGAACAAAAATACAATGCTAAACTGGCCAATCCGGTATATCAACTCATTGGCAATCTTGACTTTAGCTTTGTACTTATTTATTTCATTCCGCTCATTATCATTGCCTTGTGCTATAATATTATTTCAGAAGAAAAAGAAGGAGGTACCTGGGCGCTGGCGCTGAGCCAATCGGGCAGTATTAAAGGAATGATTCGCACCAAACTACTCATTCGCTTGGGTAGTATCCTGGCCGTACTCGTCTTGCTGCTGGTTTTTGCGAAGTTTTATCTGTCCATTCCTTTCAATGAAAAATACGTAGCATTTTGCCTGATGGCTATAGCCTATGTCGGTTTTTGGTTTGCCATTGCCTGGTGGGTCATTTCGCTACACCTTGGTTCAAGCAAAAACGCCCTGGCTTTGCTCGCCATTTGGGTATTGCTCAATGTGATAGCCCCAGCCAGTATTAGTGGGGTCATTTCTACTGCTTACCCTATGCCTGAGGCCTTTGCCACCGTAGTAAAAAGCCGGGATGGTTATCACACTAAATGGGATCAGGACAAAGGACCTACGATTCAAAAATTTGTGAAGCGTTATCCGCAGTTTGCGCAATATAAGCATCCTGAAGGGGCACGATTTAGTTGGTTTTGGTACTTTGCCATGCAGCAAATGGGAGATGATGAAGCAGCCATTCAATCCAAGGAATTGCAACAAAAAATCAAACATAGAATCCAGTTGAGCAAACGTCTTTCGTTGCTTTTCCCTAGTGCTCATACGCAACTGGCTTTGAACAACTTAGCTAGTGCCGATTTGCAAAACCAACTAGATTTTATGCAGGCACTGGAAAAGTTTCACGAAGAGAAACGGCTGTATTTTTATCCCAAAATTTTCGATGAAGCAGCATCCGATACCGAAAAATGGGACACCCATACCCTGGCCAGATACCAGCAACCTACTCAGGTGAATTGGTTCATTTCTCTGCTGCCGCTATTGGTAGGCATTGGTATTTGTCTTGGGGCAGCCCGACTTAATCACCGTAAGTTTTATCATTTATAACTTTCCAGAAAATATTAAATATATGCTCGAAGCCATCGACCTTACAAAAACATATGGTAATCATACTGCCCTCAACAAATTGAACCTTACCATTGCCAAAGGCGAAATATTTGCCTTACTTGGCCAAAACGGCGCAGGTAAAACTACGACTATCAATTGCTTCTTGGGGTTTATTAAACCCACCAGTGGCAAAGCTTTAATCAATGGTGAGTCGGCAGCTACTTCCCCAGTTTTATCAAAAAAATTCCTTGCTTATATCCCTGAAACGGTCATGTTGTACCCTAACCTCACGGGATTACAAAACCTTAAGTTCTTTTCTTCTCTAGCAGGTTTTAAGTATTCCAAAGAGGAGTTAATCCAATTTTTAGAAAAAGCTGGTTTACAAAACAATGCTCACCAAAAAGAAACTAAGGGATACTCTAAAGGAATGCGACAAAAAGTAGGAATTGCCATTGCCTTGGCCAAAAAAGCTAAAGCGTTGCTTTTGGATGAACCTACCAGTGGATTGGACCCAAAAGCGGCCAATGAATTCTCTAAGATTTTAACAGAACTAGCCGCGCAGGAGACTTCTATTTTAATGGCCACCCACGATATATTTCGAGCCAAAGAAGTCGCACATCGCATTGGAATATTGAACGCTGGCAATCTGGTATCGCAAGTAGATACCTCGAGTTTGTCGGCACAAGAGCTCGAAGAGTTGTATTTACAAACCGTATAAATTAGCTATGATACATAACAAAAACCTCACGGCTGGTAGTGGTGAGGTTTTTTGTTGGATTTATATTTAGAAAATATTAAAAGAGCTAAAAAAAGATACTACCATCTATTTATAACATAGCTTCAGCGCCCCCAAACAGGTATACAACTCCTACACAACCCCTTGATAAGCAAATCATTATCTTATAACACTCCAAGACGTATACCTACAATTTTACTGTTGCTTTTTTCTTGTAATGTTGTGCACTTGTATAGCCTATAAATAGACTACCTATTTCAAAAACACGTTTTTGTTCAAAGATTATGTGCCAAAAACTACACCTCAGAATGCCTCATCAATTGAAACCATTATTGATAGTAGTTGCTATCATCATATTGAGTAATGGGCACACCCTACAAGCCCAAGAGTTTCGTTTTGCCTTGCTCAATGCATATGCTCAACATCAGGAAAAGCTGATTCACCCGGTGGTTTACAAGGGTTATGAATTTGGTTTAGACTTGGCGTACCATCATACTTTTGTCAATAAAAGTCTTCTATTTGCTAATATTACTGCTACAGGCATTATCAATGCACGTAACAAATTCAATAACGAAATGCTTCAGATAGGGCTAAACACGGAGATTGGCTATCTTTTGTCGGTAAAACGTTTTTGGCAAACAGGGCCTTCTATACAGGCAAGGTACGAATACGATTTGTACTCCCTTAATTATGAATATCCGTTTTGGTTTACCCAATATAGCCTTAATTGGGCTCATCGTTTACAACACAGCTTTAGCAAAACCTTACAAGTGCAGGCCACGATTTCTATCCCTATCATAGGTTTATTTTCCCGCCCTCATGAGGTAGTATTGCACACTTTCAAAGAAGATTATAATAAGCCTTACTTTCACCAAAACCTGACCTTGGCTACCCTCAATGATTTTCGTGCACTCAATGGGCAAATCACCTTTTATAAAAAAATCACGCGTAAAACTGATATACAACTAGGATACCGTTGGGCTTGGTTTCGTTATCAAAACCCTCTACCTATTCATAGTCTTAAACACTTTATTTTAGCAGGTTTAAAAATTAACTTTAGAAAATAATGTATCGTCTCATTACCACCCTTACTTTTCTTGGATTATTGACTGCTTGTATCCAAGATGAACCTATCAAGATTGCTCCCAATACCACTCCGGCAAACTTGAATGATGGCTGGCAGATCAGTACTCCCGAAGCTGAGCAGGTAAATTCATTGTTGCTCCAAAAAGCCATTGATTATTTTTTTTCTGAGCAATATTTAGTGAATTCCAAAGGGCTATTGATCGCCAAAAATGGCAAGTTAATTTTAGAAGCCTATAACAAGGAAACCAAAGACCGGGACCAACTCCAAAATATCAAATCAGTCACTAAAAGTGTAACCTCTATTGTTACAGGAATTGCCATTCAGGATGGAGTGATAGATGCTAACCTTAATCGTACGATATACAGCTATATTCCTGAAAACTTTGACAACAACGAAGAAAAAAGAAATATTACCCTGGAACATTGCTTGAGAATGTCTACTGGGTTAGAAGATCCTATTTATGCCATTTCGGTAGTATTACCTGGCAATTCTGTCTCTAGTTGTTTGGGTGTAAACCTCACCCACACCCCTGGAACTACCCACGCCTATAACAACGGGAGCGCTAATATTATTGGAGGAGTCATTAGCAAAGCATCGGGCACCACTTACGAAAATTATGTCAAGGAAAAACTCTTTAAGCCCCTCAATATCACCAATTACCATTGGGTAAAACACCAGGATGGACGGGTAAATGCAGCTTTTGATTTGTACCTTTTGCCCAGGGACATGCTAAAGTTTGGGCAATTTTGCCTGCAAAATGGCTTCTGGAACAACCAACAACTATTGCCTATGGGTTGGATTGCTCAATCTACCCAACCTCTTGAAGATGGATTTGATGGAAAATTTGGTTATCACTGGTGGATCGATACAAAACACAATGGCTTTTATGCCAATGGGCATGGTGGACAACGGGTGTTTGTTTTCCCTCAACAAAACCTAGTCATTGTACACATTGCTGAGCCTTCTACCGACGATACTAACTTAAATGAAATTCCTGTATTATTAGATTTGATCATGGCAGCTATGTAAGCAAGTCAACTCCTATTTGCCCAATAACCAATCACCTCTTCATAAAATTTATGATTCCAGGAATGCATTTGTTGGCGCTGCTGCAAGTAGGCCAATATTACTTTTATCTGACTTTGAGTTAGTCTGCGAAATCGTTTTTCCTGGTAGTCTTTCAAGTCGGGATTTTGGGTAGGATTAAGGGCAAAATCGGTGGATTCAAACACCACCGAATCTTTTAGGGCTTTGTCTTTGATTTCGTTTTGTTGCAAAGCCAAGATCATAAAAGCAGGCAAGTAATAATGAAAACCCGCTGGCTCTAAAAAAGAAAGTGCCGTATAACATTCGTGCATTTGCAAAGGAGTCAAATCATAGCGATCCAGCATCCGATCTTGCGCTTGTTCTTCTTCGGTAGGTTCTTCGTACTCGTCGTGGGCTCGGGCGGTGTAAATCCCAAAATGATTGTATGGTTTGGGTACCTTAGCAAAGGCTTCTTTGATTTGTTGTATTAAAATCGAGCTGTTCATTTTAGTTATTTACACTTTTCCGCATCAATGGCAATACCCTTCCTTCGGGGTAAACACTTTTTACCTCATCAAAAGTCACAAACCCCATCGCTTTGTAGAAAGCCTCAGCGTTGGGGTCAGCCTCTACCAAAATATCTTTGGGAGTCGTCATTGCCATTTCCAGTGCTTGGTTGAGCAAGGTTTTACCATACCCTTTGCCAATGTAAGGAGGGTCTACCCACAAATGAAGCACCTCGTATTCCTGGTCGGTTTCGCCTATGATACAAAACCCAATGACGGTTTCTTTTTCTTCGACTTCCAATACAGCCTTGATGACTTGACACTGCTCAAAATGAGTAGACGTTACCTTTAAATCTTCCCGCCAGTGGTCAATCCAATCTTGGGGATAACCCCAGTATTTTTTAGAAGCCAGACTGATTCGATTCAAGCTCTCCCTGTCGGCTACTACTGCTTTAGTGATTTGTAAATTCATAGTTTGATAATGCTGATCGCTCAAGTTACAAAAACATTGGTACTCGCTAACTTTTCTCTCCTTTTCTTGTTTACTTTACATCAATGAGTCTCTGCGACTTTTAGCAATGAATTAACTTACATCATCATAAATGAGTACGGGTAAAACAACAAAATACCTTTTACCCACTCATATAAACTATCTCAAAATTATGTCATTATTACTCAAGAAAGCCACTCCATTTACTGCTCCAGCAGTAGTAGACGGAAAAATTGTTCAGGATTTTTCGCTTGATCAGTATATTGGGGATAAATACGTGGTATTGTTTTTCTACCCAAAAGACTTTTCGGGTATTTGTCCTACCGAAATGTGGGCGATTCAGGAAAGCTTGCCTGCTTTTGAGAAACGTAACGCAGTGGCCATTGGCGTATCTACTGATACTGAAGAGGTACACCAGGCTTGGATCAATACCCCTCGTGATAAAAATGGCATCGAGGGCATCACCTTCCCCATTATAGCTGACACTGCCAAAACCATTTCGGCTAATTATGGTGCATTGGCAGGCTACGCCGACTTCGACGAAGAAGGAAACGCAGCTTTTATAGGAGCTCCTATTGCTTTGCGCACTACTATTATCATCAACAAAGAAGGGGTAATTTTTTATGAAGCCCACAACTTCTTTACGCTGGCCCGTAGTATCCCCAACGTTATTCGTGAACTGGATGCTTTGCAAAACTTCGAGATCAACGGCGAGGTTTGCTTGGCTAATTGGCAATCAGAAGTAGCTGTTTAAATAAATCAACATTAGGGATCAGGTTCAATCCTAATACAATCTGATCCTTAAGTTACACCTCGTTCGCCTTCCTTTTTGAAACCCCAAACATAAATTGCATATTTGCGAGCTATTAGCTTGAAAACCAATATATCAAGCTAACTGATTAATGGTTTCCGTAAAAATTTATTCATTCACCATTAATCACTAACCATTGCTTATATGCTTTTTTTCTACAACATTGGTATTCAATTGTATGGTTTTGCCATTGGCATTGCTGCTTTTTTTAACCCCAAGGCCAAACTTTGGCGCGAGGGGCGTAAAAAACAGTTTGCCCGCTTACGAAAAGCCCTGGAAGGCAATCAGGCTCCGGTTATTTGGTTTCATACTTCGTCGTTGGGCGAATTTGAGCAAGGCCGTCCAGTAATAGAACACCTCAAAGCCAACCACCCTGAGTTTAAAATTCTGTTGACCTTCTTCTCCCCTTCTGGCTATGAGGTACGCAAAGATTACGACCAAGCTGACTATATTTTTTACTTGCCGCTAGACACCAAACGAAATGCCCAGCGTTTTTTGAACATTGTACGTCCCCAAGCCGTTTTTTTTGTGAAATATGAGTTTTGGTATCATTTCTTAAATGAAACCCAGAAAGCCAACATTCCGATGGTGTTATTCTCAGCCATTTTCCGCGAGCAACAGTTCTTCTTTAAGTCTTATGGCAGTTTTTTCCGCAAAGTTATTCGCAACTACACTCACATTTTTGTACAAAACCAAATCTCGGTTGACCTCTTAACCAACATCAAAGTAAAAAATGTAAGCATTGCGGGTGATACCCGCTTCGATCGGGTAAAAGCCATTGCCGATAAACTTGAGAAATTTCCCATCATCGAGCACTTTATCAATGATCAACTCACATTTGTAATTGGCAGTAGTTGGTGGCGCGATTTGGCCATTATTGTACCTTTTTTAAACGATTTTGGAACCCCACTCAAAACCATTATTGCTCCTCACGAAATAAACGACAACGAAATAGAGCGCCTGCAAGATGTACTCAACAAAAAAAGCATCCGCTACAGTGAGTGCAAATCGATGGATTTGACTAACCCTGACCAACTCAAACAATTGCAAGAGAGCGATGTTTTAATTCTGGATAATGTAGGAATGTTGGCTTGGTTGTACCAATATGCCGATTTTGCCTATATCGGCGGAGGATTTGGCGAAGGGCTTCACAATACTTTAGAGCCGGCCGTGTTTGACACTCCAGTGCTATTTGGTAAAGAATATGATAAGTTTCAGGAAGCTATAGATTTGGTAGAACGAGGAGGGGCTTTTTCGGTAAAAGACCGACACGAACTCGAGAATGTGATGAATGATTTATACTTCAACGAAGACAAACGCGCCAAAGCCGCCAAGGTTTGTACCGATTATGTGTTGGAAAACCTTGGTAGTTCCGATAAGATTTATCAATATTTTGAAGATAAAATTTATAACCCTCAAAGTTAATTTATGCCCAATGGACTTGTAATGCGATCTACCGGGTCGTGGTATGATGTACGATCCGAAACAGGAGAAATCACTAAGTGTCGCCTCAGAGGTAAGTTTAAAATCAAAGGATTGAAAGTAAGCAACCCACTGGCTGTAGGCGACTGGGTGGTGTATGAAATGGAGGAAGCTGGGGAAGATACCGGAGTGATCACTAAAATCCAAGACCGGGAAAATTATATTATTCGTCAATCGGTTCACAAAACCGGACACGGTCACATTATTGCCGCCAACCTCGACCAAGCCATTCTCATTGTTACCCTGGCTTACCCCAAAACCTCACTGGGTTTTATTGATCGTTTTTTGGTAAGTGCCGAATCGTTTCGCATTCCTACTAAGCTCATTTTCAATAAAGTAGATTTGCTCGATGAAGGATTACTAGACGAATACGACTATTTGCGTGCGGTGTATGAGCCTTTGGGGTACGAATGCTTCCTGACTTCTGCTACTGAAAATGTAGGCATCGAAGAATTCAAAAACCTATTGCACAACAAAAAATCGTTGCTTTCGGGGCACTCAGGCGTGGGTAAGTCTACTTTGGTAAATGCTGTAGCACCTGAACTCAACATTCGCACTTCTGAAATATCTGATTTCTCACAAAAAGGGGTGCACACCACTACTTTTGCCGAGATGCACGAAATATTTCCTGATAGTTTTATCATCGATACGCCAGGTATTCGCGAATTGGGTTTGCTCAATATCGACAAGCAAGAACTGGGGCACTATTTTCCCGAAATGCGGGCTTTACTAGGTGAATGCAAATTCAATAACTGTATCCACGTCAACGAACCCCAATGCGCGGTAATGGCCGCGGTAGAACAAGGCGAAATAGCCCCTGATCGCTACGAGAGCTATTTGAGTATGCTAGCAAATGATGATAACAGAAGGTAATCTTAATCGTTTACTCTTGAATCGGTTGCGCCAATAGCTCCCGAATACGCTCTTCATTAAAAGCTAATAGGGCATCTTCCAGAGCTAGTTTCCAGTTATTCAAGGTCATTTCTGAGCTATCCTCCATTCCCCTTAGAAGCTTGAGGATGTTACCTGTTTGGTAGATTTCGTACTTGTTAATCTCAGCGATGACAGGTTGCAGAATTGCTAGCTCCTCTGATGTAAAATTAAATTCATTTAATGGGGCTAAACCATCACTCGCAACAGTCAATACCTCGGTAACCATAGGGGCTGGATGGCTCACTATCGGTAAACTAAAC
The DNA here is from genome assembly GCA_003483885.1 of Microscillaceae bacterium. Classification (GTDB taxonomy): domain Bacteria; phylum Bacteroidota; class Bacteroidia; order Cytophagales; family Microscillaceae; genus Microscilla. Next base: position 3,820 of record DMXI01000293.1, on the reverse strand, counting down.
CAAAAAGTGCTACCCTTTCCCAAAGATGAGTTTACTCCTATATTGCCTCCATGAGCCTCTACTACCAGTTTACAAAAGGTAAGCCCCAAACCCGTGGATGGCATCAAGCCAGAGTGTTGGGGTTGGCTTTGGGCAAATTTATCAAATACTTTATCTAAAAACTCTGGAGCGATGCCAATCCCGGTATCTTTTACAGAGATTTTGCAGTAATGATCAACCTCTTCGGCACTTATCAATATCTCTTGGTTTTGTGGAGTATATTTGGAGGCATTGGTCAGTAGGTTTACCATGACCCGAGTGAGCAAAACAGGGTCTACTTCGAGGGAGGCGTTGGGGAGGGTGTTTATCTTTATTTGGAGGTTTTTCTCTTGAGCTATAAAACCAATTTGACTCAATGCATCGTCTACCAACACGCGTACGGGGGTAATTGTCTTGTCCAACGGCATTTGCTTATCCTCTATCCTTTGCACATCCAGAATATTCATCACCAGGTTGTGCATACGTTTTCCTGATTGGTTGATGGCCATCAAACGCGCATCTTTGTTATTCCTTTCCGATAATCCAATAATAGAATTCAACGGGTTTTTGAGGTCGTGAACAATCATCCCCAGCATTTGTTGCTTAAAATAATCAAGGCCTACTAATTGATCGAGCGCTTCTCCCAACTTACGCTTGCCACGCCTTTGCACTACCAAAAACCACCCCAATAGCGTAAGCAGTAAGACCAATAATCCGATGCCAATTAAAGCTGCACGGCGGTTGGCTTTTTGGGTATTTATTTCTGCAGTAAGTACCTTGCGCTCATTGCTTTGGATCAGCTTGAGAGAGTCTTCCCGTTTTTGTGCCCCAAACCGTTCTTCCAGCTGGGTGACTTGACGAATATTTTTTTCGTTGAGCAAGCTATCCGTCATTTGCTTAAAAAGAATATGATTTTCAAGGGCTTTTTGGGGTTGATTGGTACGCTGGTATACTTTGAACAAATATTCTGCGCCATCTCTAACTGTCACTGGATTACTGGTTTTCCTGGCGATATTCAGGCCCTTGGTTAAGTGTTTCTGAGCATCAGCAAAACGTTTTTCGATATAATAAGCCACTCCTAACTGTACCCAAGCTTCAGCCGACATATCTCTTTCTCCCATTTTTTGTCGCAAAGCCAATGCTTCCTCAAAATAAGTCTTGGCTTTTTTCTTTTGTTTTTGGGCTAGCGCCAAGGTGCCTAAGTTTAGATAGACGGTAGCTATTCCGCTTTTGTACGCAGTTTGTTGATGAAATTTTAGCGATTGCTGGAACATCTCTTGGGCTTTGATATACAAGCCTTGACTTTTGTATATATCTCCTATGTAATTGTAAGAGTGCGCCATGTAACCTGTATCGCCAAGGTTTTTTCTGATTTTGAGTGCTTCTTGATGCATTTTCAAAGCTTGGGAATAGTTTGCTTGCTTCTGGTAAACCATTCCAATGTATTCATAGCAATGCGCCACCGTTTCTTCTTCGCCCTTTTCTTCTGCCATTTTAAGCGACTTTTGAAAATTTTTTAACGCTTGTGGATAGTTTCCTAAATGCAAATAAATTTCTCCCTCACCCAAATAATCAACCTCCTTATATTGACGTAACACTTTCATCATATCTAAGGCTTTGGAATAATTACCCAAGTGCATGTAAGTATCTGCCAGATTCCCGTAACTATAGACTATTCCTCTTTTATTTTTTGCTTTTTTAAAGCGTTTGAGCGCTGTTTGGTAGCTTCGAAGCGCCTGCGTGTAGTATCCCTGAATTCCATAATCTACTCCCATCTCGAGATACATACTACCTGTTCTGAGGTTGTCCCCTATTGCTTCGGCTACCTCAATTCCTTTGTGAAGGGTTCGTATCGCTCTATCATACTTACGATGATCAAAAAACACTCTTCCCAGCTCATAGTAGCAGTCTGCCAAATTTGGAGGATCCATCACAACAGCAAATACCTGAAGAGTTTTCTCTAGTTTTTTGATGGCCAAAGCAAGTTTACCTTGATGGTAATACATCTTGGCGAGGCCATACCAGGCATTGGCCACTCCTTTTTTATCACCTGCTTTTTGCGCTACCTGCTCCGCTGACTCAAGGTATTTGAGTGAGATTGCATAATGTTCTTTGAAGGTCATTATAAGCCCCCAATGGTACAAAGCATTTGATTGCCCTTCGGGATAGTTTATTTTCTTGGCAAGGGCTATTGCTTGTGAAGTAAAACGTGCTACCTTCGCTGAATCAGAAGTGTTGTAAATAGCTGCTAATGAGTTGTAAATATTTACTTTTTCTTTAGGCGAACTGGTTGTTTTAAGCATCGCTTCAAGCGAATCGGCCTCCGTTTGTCTTTTACTTTCAATAGATTGAGGCCAACCTAAGAAGGTCCAAAATATAAAGAGTAAAAAGAAGGAGATGGATATAATAAGCTTGTAGTAAATGTTCATGATTTATCAGTATTAAAATCCCTCAGTGAGCCATTGCACAGGACAAAGCAGTAAATATCTTTGTTTCACTTGTCCTCCTTTTTGCTCAGACTCAAACAAGTATTTCTAAAGTTACGATTTCATTTAGACAGACAATACCAAAACATATCACTTTTTTATGAGCAATAGGTATGGTAATCATTTGCATTGGAAGGGATGAAACATAGCGAACAAGTGAAGCCTTGATAACTGTTCTATCGCTAAAATAATTCATTAAAAACAGGAGTAAAAATCATGCAGATAGACAAAGGCTGGACAGGGTAAGGCAAGATACTACACGCTTCCCAACTTTCAATTTAAAGAAGACGTAGTAAAAAACTAACCACTTAATTAGGTCAGAAAAGTCTTTGATAAAGAAGTAATGACAAAAAAAATAAGCCAAGTACTACTTGTAGATGATGACAAGCAAAGTTTACGTTTATTGCTGGATTGCATGTTGGACAAACCTGAGGAATACCAACCCATGACAGCTCTTGATGCCACTGCGGCCATCAAAATATTACAATACACCACCCCTGATCTCCTGATTACTGATTGGGATATGCCTCATTTTAATGGCATTGAACTGATTAAATACCTCAGGAGTCATCCCACTACCAAAGATGTCCCTGCAATTATTGTTACCGGAATCAATACCACTCCCGAAAATCTACAGTATGCTTTTGATGCAGGTGCTAATGATTATATTGCCAAGCCCTTGAATAAAGTGGAACTCTATGCCCGGGCAAATGCGGCCATTCAAATGTATCGGGACATGCAAACCATTCAGGAGCAATACCGGGTAATAGAAGATCAAAAAAATCGAGAACTCAGCACTAAAATCATAGAATTAAATCAAAATAAACGCCTAATCAAAAGGCTTTGCAAGGAGTTGCTCGATTTGACCCAACAGTCTGAGGTGAATTTAAAACATGAAGTACGTAGTATTGTCAGAAAAACCGAAAATGACCTCAGTTTAGACAATGCCTGGGATAGTTTCAAGGTTCATTTTGAAAAAGTCCACCCTCATTTTTTTTCCATTTTGCAAAAAGCATTTCCCAATTTAAGTGTGGTCGATATGCGACATTGCGCGTACATTAAAATTGGCTTATCGAACAAAGAAATTGCCCAAATTCTGAACATATCTGCCCAAAGCGTGGTCAAACAGCACTACCGAATCAAGAAAAAGATGGAACTTCCCAGCGAACAAACATTAAATGAAGCGATACTTCGAGTGAAATAATCCAGGTACTCCTGACTTACCTTCAAGAAACTTTGCCAAAAATTATATTTTTTAAAGATGAATCTTTTCAAAAAAACCAAACAAATATTTAAAAAAATCGTTACAAGCCAAT
>DMXI01000582.1 GCA_003483885.1 Microscillaceae bacterium | reverse complement strand
ATCCAAATCAAGGTTTGAAGCAACTAAATGGGTATAAATACCCGCCATTAATTGTTTAATTTTAGCAATTAACAAACGTACAAATAGTGCTCTGTTACTTGTTGCTAATATAGGGCAAAGCAAGGGAAATACACAAAACCAATCAAGCAAAATTTGAAATGGGAATAAGAAGTCTTTAGCCCCAGGATTATTGTATATTTAGAAAATCTCTCTGAAGAATGTATCAATAAAGCGGAATCCTGAGATGGAATCCGTTTATTGCACTACAACCACAAACGTTTAAGAAAACTTTCTGGAAAATATACCCCAACTATACTACCAGACATTACATGACCTAATCGAATTAGAATGGCAAAAAAAAAATATCACATCAAAGTAACGCTGGAGACACCCGAAGGGGAAACTATTTCGGAAAGAGAAGCTCAAAACGTAATGACTTTGTCGGAAAGTAATGACGAAGCTAATCAAAAGCTGGGTTATACACTTATGAAATCTCTGCTCACCAAGTTTCCGGCAGGTACTTATTCTCTGTACTTTGATGGGCGACAAAAAGGGAGTATTTTCAAGCTATTGCTCAAAACCCGACTACATACCCTAGAGGTGGTGGCTCAGCCAAAATTACTGCCTTTTCCTGAGGCATTTGAGCAAATAAAAGGACTTAAGGGGTTGGTTTTCAGGAGAATGCAGGTAACCAATTTGCCCAAAGCTATTTATACTTTTCAAGATCTTGAGGTATTAGATGTTTCGGATAACTTCTGGGATTCGGGAGATCGATATTATCCTACAGAATATCACCTGGCCCTAGATAAAAGATTAACCAAATTTCCAAAACTGAAAAAACTGGACCTTTCAGGAAATAAATATGCGCCTAAAGATTTGCCGCAAGGTCTGGAAGAATTGACCCAACTGGAATTTTTGGGGCTGAGTGGTAACCGCCTTAAAAAAATTCCTGAGGTTGTATTTCAATTTCCAAAACTCAAAACTTTGCTTATTTCGGATGCCTGGCTTTCGGTGGGTGAGCAGCCCAAAATCTACCGTCAGATGGAACAATTGGTAACTTTGCCAAACCTAGAGTATTTGGATGTGAGCGTGAATTACAATGGCATTACAAGGGTGCCTAAGAGCTGGGGGCAACTCCAGAAGCTCAAGTGTTTAAAATTGAACAACAATGGATTGAGTGAATTGCCTGAGGAGCTTTGCCTGCTTCCTCAATTGCAGGAAATATACCTCGAGAATAATGCTTTGCTGACCTTGCCCGAAAAGTTTAGCGAATTGCCGTTGACCAATCAAGTGCTGGACTTGAGCAATAATCGCCTGATACATTTACCCCAAAAAATTGGAGGGTTAAAGCATTTGAAAAAGCTCAATTTGTACGGAAATAAATTGACTACATTGCCGGAGTCGATTGGTGAGCTAACGCATCTGGAAAGCCTTAACGTGGCCTACAATCAATTAGAAAGGTTACCCGCAGGTTTTGCAAATTTGACCAAGCTGGATCGAAGCTTGAGCCTGAGTACCAATCGTTTGACCGAGTTTCCTGAAGTATTATTTTCCCTCACCCAAGTAGCAGAGTTAGACCTGTCCAACAATCTCATTACCCACATTCCGGCAGAGATAGAGGCGATGAGAAACCTCCACTTTCTGAAGATGTACAATAATAGAGTGGAGAATATTCACGAAAATATTAGCAAGCTTCCTGAACTGAACAAGTTACATTTGAGTCACAATCAATTACGAAGAGTGCCCGATAGCTTGGGCAACATGAAAAACCTCCATTTTTTGTATCTCAACAACAACCAGCTTCAGGCATTGCCTGCAAACTTTGGTAAACTAACCAAGTTAAGCCCTAAATTGAATTTATCTTACAACCGTTTGGAGAAGTTACCCGATAGTTTTTTTGAGCTAAACCACCTCACCGAATTAGATTTATCTGGAAACCGCTTGCAAACTTTGCCTAACCAATGGGGAAAAATGGTGAAGCTTCGAGAACTACGTCTTAACAAAAATCATCTCAAGGCCTTGCCCGATAGCATTGGGCAGCTCAAAAGCCTGGTAAAGCTTTGGGTGCAGGAGAACCAACTCGAGGTTTTGCCTGAATCTATGAGTGCCCTGCGATACCTCAATTCTTTAGTAGTTTGGGGTAACCCAATGGGAGACAACCTGCCTGACTTTCCGCACTGTAAGTATATGACCGTAAACGGAAAGTATCGGTTTCTTTAGGCTCACCAAAAGACGGAGCAAAAGAAACAGAGCAAAAAGCTAAATAAACTGAAGCACAGTTTCAATTTTGAGTGCTTTCCCTCCCAAAACCAACACATGGGTATTTTGAAATTTGCGATCGGCTAACCAATTGTGTAGCGAAAATTTGTCAGGAAAATAATATGCCTTAGGATTATGTACCAAGGCTTGCTGGATGGTTTTACCGTGAAAAATGACCAATTCAGGGGCGCTCTCAGCCACGACTTTTCCTACTTGTTGGTGCGTTTCGGCGCGATCGTCCAGATCAGCCAATAGCAAGGCTTTAGCATCTGTAACTTCCTGATTAAAAGCTTGTAAACTAGCTTCTACTTGAGCAATCTGGGTAAAAGAATCATCAAAGATGATGGTATTGGTATTTTGAGTAATGACCTGACCCTGAGTAGAAATAATATGTGTATCTATAAATTGTTGGTGCATTTGAACAATCAATTAGTGGTGTTTGGTTGTTATAAACGTCTGCAAATGTATATAATAATTGCTGTTGTGCAGTTGTTCTGAAATAGGTTATTTCAATTGTTCAATGCTTTTGCGATGTATAGCGAAGTCATAGAGCTAGAGAAATCTATAAACACTGAAAACTGCGTAACTTCTGATAACAACCCAAGAATTAAATATTCAGTTCAAGAAATTGCTTATGTCAGCACCTAAATTTATAAATAGCCTGTTATTCATTTTTTTTATAAGCGCGTTTGGTAATGAAATACTCGCTCAACAGTTCTTTTTTAGTAGGCGGGAAATGCCCGTTTTTAAAAATGCCATTGGAAGTACCTATGCCAATGGGTTAGCTGGTGGTTTCAATTCGGCACAATTCAACACCATGAAGCTCAACGATGATGACCTGGAAGACTTGGTCATATTTGATCGTACCAACAATAAAATCAGCACCTTTGTAGGGGTAAATGTGAATGGACAAACCACGTATCAGTACGCACCCCAATACGAAAATTTTTTCCCACGCATTATTTTTTGGATGCTCTTGCGTGACTACGACGGAGATGGTAAAAAAGACATTTTTGCGTATAGTACCCGTGGGGGGATTTTGGTGTATCGCAATACCAAAGTGATCAATCAGCCGCCCCAATGGGAGCTCACCACCGATCTTATTCGCACCGAGGGTTTTACCCCTAACTTAAACTTGGCAGTACCCGCGACTGACATCCCTGCCATTACCGATATAGACAACGATGGCGATCTAGACATTATCACTTTTGATTTTTTGGGAGGATTGATTGAGCTACACCAAAACCTGAGCATAGAGCAGAGCGGCAATGCTTCTCAGTTGGTATACAAACGTATAGATCGTTGCTGGGGGGGAGTACAAGAAGGTACCCTCTGTGGTGATTTTAGTTTTGGGGTGACTTGTGACAATGGAATGCGTCGTCGTAATCCTGGCCAGAAAAATAATGACAAAGAAGGAAAAACACAGGACTTGGAGGAGGGTGAAGTAGGCACCTCGGCGGACCCCAAAAGAGTACAACACGTAGGCTCGGTAATTTTGGTAAGTGACCTGGACGGAGATGGTCAAAAAGATGCCCTCATTAGCGACATTAACTGTACCAGAGGCTACCGAATGCTTAACCAAAGCACCAGTACACAAGCCAGTTTTACCCAGTTTGATGTAGGTTTTCCGGCCAGTAAACCCATTGATATACCTATTTTCCCAGCTTTTTTCCTTGAGGATGTCGATTTTGATGGAGTGCAGGATTTGTTGGTATCACCCAATTTGTTTTCCAATGAAGATAACCTGGTAAATTTTAAAGAATCGGCCTGGTATTACAAAAACACGGGTACCAATGCCGCCCCTAATTATGATTTTCGCCAGACTGATTTTTTGCAAAATACAATGATTGATTTAGGAGAGGGTGCTTACCCTATGGCCTTCGATTATGACGGTGATGGTGATTTAGACTTAATTGTAGGAACCGCTGGACAACCCCACGCTGGAAATGAGTTTTGGGCTACGTTGTATTTATATGAAAATGTGGGCGGAGCTACCACGCCTGAGTTTCAGCTCAAAGACGAGGATTATTTACAGTTCTCGACCTTGAAAGTAAGCTTTATACAACCTTTTGCCCAGGATTTGAATCAAGACGGAAGCCTGGATTTGGCCTTTGTGTCAAGGAATCAAGCGAGCCAAACCTCGCTCCAGTATTTGCCCAATCAGGCTGCTAGCGGGCAGGCAGCCAGTTTCAATACTGCCCAAGCAGTAAACTTTAATGTACCTATTTTTGGAGGCGACCAACCGCTTTTGCTAGATGTAGACAATGATGCTGATTTGGATTTATTGGTAGGATCAAGCAGTGGGCGGCTAATGTATTATCGAAACGAAGGGAATAACTTAAGCCCAGATTTTCAGCTGCAAAACCAAAGCTTGGGAGGCATTAATAGCAGCAATACAAGGCGTAGTTTGCGATTGTCGGTGGCCGATTTCGATGCGGATGGCAATCCCGATTTGCTTACGGGTGACAATTCTGGCCAACTAAAACTATATCCTGGTTTTTTGAATAATTTTGCTCAAGATGCCTGGACACCTGATACCAGTTTTGTATTGAATGAATTGTCTGCCAAATACGAGAGCCACCGTTATGGTATTTTTGTAACGCCGCTGGCGGTGGATTTAAATGCTGACAATAATCCTGATATTTTGATAGGAAACAATGCAGGAGGGCTTTTTTATTTGCGCAACGACGAAACCAGTCAACCACCTACGCCTCCCAACGCTGGAACTGCAGTATTGGTATTTCCTAATCCAGCCCAAAATGCAGTCAATGTGTTTAGCCCGGAAGAAGCGGAAGTAAGCTTGCAAAATACGTTGGGGCAGGTAGTTATTTCTTCGGTAACCGTAGTGGGCAATATTGTGAAAACCCTGGATACCAGTCGTTTGGCCTCAGGAGTATACTTGTTGAAAATCACTAAAAAGGCTTCAGGAAATACGGAAGTGCAAAAAGTGGTGATTAGGTAAGTAAATATGAATTCCGAATTATGAACAAACTCAGGATAATCTCCTGTAGTTTGTTTCCCCTTTTTGTTTAAGAATGAGGAGGTATTCCTCAAGTCTTTGGTCTTAGTGAAGCGAGACCAAAGAAGGCATTGTATGGTCTCCCTATCGGTAAGATCATACAAGAAGTGGAGACGTTCATTATTCGTTCATCGATATTCATTATTTAAAATAAATATGACTTTCTCGAATGTAATATTTAAAAAATTATAGAATAATGCCTCCAAATTTCCGCCTTAAGGCTTTCTGCTTACTCTTAAGAGATAACCAAATGTTGTTGTCCAAACACTTTGACAAAAACCGCAATGATTACTTTGTGCGTCCATTGGGTGGTACGGTAGAGTTTCAGGAACGTAGCGAAGACACGCTTCGGCGAGAAATCAATGAAGAAATTGGGGCAGAGATTATTGAGCCTCAATTAGTCACAGTAATGGAAGATATTTTCGATTATCGGGGAGAGCCCTATCACGATGTGGTGTTTCTATATCATGCCAAATTTGCCGATGCAAGTTGGTACCAAAAAGACGACATTGTGTGCACCGAAATGGATGGGGCTGTTTTCCCTACCTATTGGCTTAGTCTCGAGGAAATAAAGGAAAACGGTTATCGTTTAGTGCCTGATGGATTAGAGGCTGTGTTGAAAAATACGTTGTTGAGCTAAACCCAGAGCTCAATCTCTATTCCTTACTTTTCTTTTTCTTCTTTCCCAGTGTAATATTTCTACTGGCCATTCGCAGCATAGTAGGGGTTTTTACCTTTGTCCAACGCTTGGGGTATTCGACCTCGTTCATCATTTTGCCATTGGCGTAAAAATAAGGCGGATGTCCTGACTCTGGGATTGCTTTTGGGGTTTTCAAACGAGTAGTTGGATAAGATTTGGCCTTGGTACGGTATACATTGCTCTTGCGGCGTAGCAATAGAGGATCGTTTGAGGCAAACAAAGGAGAGGAGTAGTTGTCAAACCCAACAGCATTGATATCCCAAGATTTGATTAGTTCATCACTTAGGCTTGATCGGTCGCTGGGTGCCAACCGGCTTTTTTGCCCAATGGCTTGAAAAGAAAGCGAGGCAACCAAGGTAATAAAGCAAAGAAGTACTGCTTTTTTCATAAGATTGAATGTTTTGAGGGAGCGTTTATTAAAGATACGAAAAAAAACAAAACCTCAGCCTGTCTTGAAACAAACCGAGGTTTTATCTTAATAATCAAGCTCCAATAATTAATAAGCTTTATCTTTTTTGATATCGAAACGGTAGTAGTAGGTGTTTTTGAAAAAATAACTTTTAGGTCCGTTGCCCCAGGTTACCGTAGCATCTACGCTGCGGAAGCGAATACCCGGCCAGGTACTTTGGCTAATGGCTTTTGGATAACCTGCATCTATGCGGTTTTTGGCAAAATCATAACGGACATATTGGTTTCCTTTGAAAAAATACACTTTGCCATTGGGGTAGGCCAAAGCGGCGTCTACCGAGGTAAACATTCGACTACCTCCCCAAAGGCGCTGGATAGGCTTAGGATAACCCGCATCTACTTTATTACTTTTTACGTCGTATCGCACGTATTGATTGCCACTAAACAAATAGACCTTGTTATTGCTTTGCCAATAAAAAGCTGCGTCAATCTTGTTGAAGGTTACTCCCCGCCAATTGCTTCTAATGGGTTTAGGAGCACTCATACGCTGGGTGCTCTGGTTCCAGATCGAGTATTGGCTACCACTAAACAAATAAAAACGATTACCAGGGTAATAAGTAGCTGCATCTACCTTTTGAAAGGGATAAGCCTTCCAGCCCCAGGAGATTTTTTTAGGCGCTACTTTAGTTTTGTTATCAGATGAATTGCTTCCGCCAGTATTTCCGCCTCCGGAGTTACCACCACCTGTATTACCTCCTCCTCCGGTACCTCCATTGGTTGTTTCTCCAGAAAAGTTTTGTACCCAAAAATACTTCGCACCAGGGTTCGTTCTTGGTTTATAATAATAACCAATACCAATGCTTTTGCTCCTTGTACTCAGAATATTACGTTTATGCCCTTCGCTGGTCATCCACTGCTGCATGACATCTACTGGGGTTCTACTACCTGCCGCGATATTTTCGGCAATACCAAAACCAAATTTTCTAATGCGATCAAATGTCTCACAGGTCATTTTTCCTCCTGGGTCGTAAGAATCATGACTAAAGTAGTCGTCATGGGCCATGTCAGCGGCATGATATCGAGCAGCACGTGCCATTTTTTCGTTCCAGGTGAGTGGTTGTAAGCCGTGTTTTTTTCGCTCTACATTTACTAGCCGTAATACTTCTTTCTCAAAAGAAGCATTGATTGGTTTGACATATTCGGTGCCCTTAGGGCATCCTCTAAAAGGTTGAGCTTGAGAGGAAACAGCGTAAAAACCAAGAATAGTGAGAAGCAAAAGGAATGTTTTTGAAAAAATAGGTGTTAAATTTTTCATCATAGATCAGTGTATTATTAAAATTATTTTTAATAACGAAAAGGGTAAATGAAAGTAGAGGGTGAGATGTGTATTTTTGAGGACTTCGTGTAAAGCTACGCCACGTGTACTATTTATAACGCTATAATATTTCCATCAAAATTACAATTTTTTAAAAAAGCGGTTAATTTTGCTTCCTGTTTAAAACCAAAACTACTGCCTACACATGGATATGAAGAAATTGACCGGGATGTTCATCGTCATTCTGGGATTGTGGGGAATATACCATCCTACCCAAGCACAAAAACAAAAGACTGATAAAAGAAAATTTGGGTTTAATGTAAAAGCCAACAAAAAAGCGGTTGTTGGTGAAAAAGAAGTCACTTTTAACATTTCAATATTTGATTCCACCTGGAAAACTGCCCAATATGTCAATAAACCTCTGTTCTTTACCATTATTAAAAAGGCCCAAAAAGAAGCCAACAAAGAAGTGAGAAAAGATACCATGCTTACCTTTAAGCAAGGTGTTTTTGTTTATAAAACCAAGGTCAAATCTTCACAAGACATTACTTTTACCTTCAATGATAACAATGCTTCTCAAACTCTGAGAGTGAAGTACTTTCCTACTTGGATGAGCATTTTGCCTGCACTCATGGCCATTGCCTTTGCCCTAATCTTCCGCGAGGTAATTGTATCTATTTTTACTGGGGTATTTTTAGGAGCTTGGATTTTAAGTGGTTTGGGGGTATTTGATTTGATACCTGCGGTGCTTACTGTAGCTGATACTTATCTGATGAAAGCCCTCAACGATGGCGATCACATTTCGATTATATTGTTTACGATGATGATTGGGGGGATTGTGGCCATTGTGTCTAAAAATGGTGGAATGGCAGGTGTAGTAAAAGTACTTTCTAAGTTGGCCAACTCGGCTCGTAATACCCAATTGGTGACTTGGTTGCTGGGGATTGCGATCTTTTTTGATGATTATGCCAATACCCTGGTAGTAGGAAACACGATGCGATCGGTTACGGATCGTTTCAAAGTATCGAGAGAAAAACTTGCCTATATTGTAGACAGTACTTCGGCTCCAGTAGCCGCCATTGCTTTTGTAACTACCTGGATTGGAGCGGAGCTTTCGTACATTCAAGATTCGGTACAGCA
>DMXI01000138.1 GCA_003483885.1 Microscillaceae bacterium | reverse complement strand
TATTTTGGGGCCATCAATATCAAAAAAACCCGTTATGCGGCTACCTGTGGGCTTTTGGCCGATCTTATTGGGGTCATTACGGCTATTTATGTAGCCTATGTTTTTTATCACTAAGAGTATGTTTAAAAATTAGTTTTCTATAACTGATTTTCAAAGGTGAAACAGAGATCGCCTTCGGCTAAGTTATAATCTGGGCTAAAAAAGCGATTGATCAGCGCTAATTTTAGCATTTTTATCTCCGAAGACAAAATTTGAATATACTCTAACTTTAATCTACATCAGTCATTCATGAAAAAATATTTATTACCTCTCATACTCTTTTGTTGCGGACTCATCACTATAGGTCTCTTTTTTTATTACCAAAACCGCATCATCAGCCAAGAAAATAAGCGATTACAAAGTATTATCAATTATCAGGAGTCATTGGTAGACTATCTTGACCAAAAAAAAGCTTCTCTGGGATTGGCCAAGAGAATCAAGTTTTCAAGTTATTCTTTTGATACCTATCAGTGTGATTTGAGAAAGGTTCAAGTGAAGTTTTATTGGAAAAACCGGAAAGGCAAGTACCTCAAAAGCTTAAAAAACCTTTGGGCACATACCCAAAAACAGCAAGAAACCTTGATTTTTGCTACCAATGCCGGGATGTACAAGGCCAATCATTACCCAGTAGGATTGTATGTAAATAATCAACAGCAAATAAATCCATTGAACCTAAAAACCAAAAGAGGTAATTTCTTTTTAAAACCTAATGGGGTGTTTATGATTACCAATCAGCGGGAGGCTTACATTGTAGAAAGTAGCCAATATGCTAAAAATTCGTCCTCAGTACGTTATGCTACTCAGTCGGGTCCGATGCTTTTGCTCAATGGCCAGATTCACCCAAAATTTGGCAAAAACTCTCCCAATAGAAATATCCGAAGTGGCGTAGGCATCATCAATAAACACGAGGTAATATTTGTAATCTCTAATGAGGAAGTTACTTTCTATGAGTTTGCATCTTTTTTCAAACAACTTGGCTGCCAAAACGCACTCTACCTGGATGGGCACATCTCTAAAATGTACTTACCTGCCCTAAAACGCTACGATGATGGGGGGAATTTTGGCGTAATGATGGGGGTAACCGTAAAAACGCCTCACTAACTGATGTTACGCATAAATGAATATCGAACATCGATTAACGAACACCAATTTTTGAAATATAGCCAGCTCAAATGCCCTCAATTTCTTTTTACCGTCAAATTTATGATTAGGTTTGGAAACTTGAGTGAAATGATATTGGAATGAATAATACCTAACAACGTTCATTATTCGAAATTCGTTAATCAGCGTTCAACATTCAAAACTTGCGTAACATCAGTCACTAAAATAAAAAAGGAGGGCATAACCCTCCTTTCATTTTTTATATCAAGATAATTTTATTGTCACTTCCGGTTTTTGGCTTGGCTCCTACGACTATTACGGTTACCTGTAGGGGCATTTTTGCCATCATCTTTGTTTTTAATGTTACTTGTTCTATTGTTTCGGCCGTTCGACTTACCATTTTTCCCGCCTGTTTTTTCACGCTCTTCCTGCACTTCTCTGGCTTTTTCCTGGGCTTCTTTCAATTTATCTTCCAAACGAGCGCGGAAACCAGATTTCTTCTTGGTAGCCTTGTCTTTGTATTTTTGCTCTTCTTCAAATTTGCGAATCTTTGCTTCAATCTTGTCTTCATCCACAAAGTATTTCTTGATGATGAATTGTTGTACCAGTGTGATTAAGTTAGACACTAAGTAGTAGAAACTCAAACCAGAAGGGTAACTGTTCAAAACAAAGAAGAAGATCACCGGCATTGCGTACATCATGTACTTCATCATATTGCCATTAGGTCCGCTCATGGCCGATGAGTTCTGATTACTGGTAAGCGTAATACCTATTTGAGAAACTGACATCAATAAGGTAAACAAACTGATGTGATTACCAAGGAAAGGAAGGTTAAAAGAGAAAGTGATGAGATCATCGTATACTGAGAGGTCGTTGGCCCACAAGAACGATTGTTGACGAAGTTCGATAGAACTTGGGAAGAACATAAACATCGCAAACAAAATCGGCATTTGTAGCAACATAGGCAAACACCCCTGAACTGCAGCAAATGGGCTTTGACCAATTTTTTGATACAGCTCCTGTTGATGCATACTCGTGGCTTGCATGTCAGGTTCCTTACCACCGTTTTCTTTACGATACTTTTCTTTGAAAGCTTCCATTCGAGGCTGAAGGTATTTATTGATTACCTTCATTTTGGCCATTGACTTGTAAGAACGGTAAGTCAATGGAGAAAGCATTCCTTTGACCACTAAAACCAACGCCAGAATAATTAATCCATAATTACCAATAAAGCCTTCTAAAAATGCAAAGATTGGAACTACCAGGTATTTAGCAAACCAGTTTACCACAGGATAACCTAAGTATACGTTGTCACTGAAACCTTCTACGCCTACATCTTTTAGTACATAGTACTGATTGGGGCCAAAATAATAATTGAATTGTCCTTTGCCAGCAATGATATCCTGACTATTGACCAACAGATTTATTTCGGCGTGCTTTTCAATGGTAGTACTTTTGGGGTCTTTTACCTCAGTGCTAAAAATGGCCTGAGAAAAGTTCTTGTTTTTGGCGATGATACCCGTGGTAAAGAACTTTTGATTGAAGGTAGCCCAGTAAAGTTTTTCGTTGATTCTCTTTTGCTGATATTCGTCCTTCATGGCCGATAAATCATTATAATCACCCTTAGACAGGTAATAGTTGATTTTGGCCTTGTCGCGGCTTTGCTCTAAGTCAAACTCAAGACGCTTCAGGTCATTGGGCCAGTTAAGGGTCACATTTGACTTTTGCTTAATGAGATTGTCAAGCCCTTTAAACTTCAAATCATACCCCAACTCAAACCCATCAGGCTTTAGAGTATATACTTGCTCAATGTATTGGTTATCGGCCAACGCAAGTTTGAAGCTTACAGTTTGTGCTTTTTGGTTTACTACTACCTTGGGAGCAGCCTGTGTAGTAAAATATAAATCAGCAAGATTGATTTGCTTGTTGTCAGAGGTTGTAAAGGTAAGGTCAATTTTGCTGTTCTTACCATCCATCAAGTATAAAGGCTTCTTGTCAAAAGTTTTGTAATTTTTCAATTGTACTTTTTGAACAATCCCTCCTTTAGTGTTGATGAACACTCGAATATTTTTGTTTTCTAAGGTAATCTCTTTAGCAGTTCCCTGAGCAGCCTTCTTGAACTGTCCATAATCGGCAGGAGTTTTAGTTTGAGCCTTGGTGGGAGCCTTCTTCTGCTGATTTTTTTTAGCAACCTGAACTGTATCTTTTGGGTTTTTATTGTTCGGTTTCTTTTTTGGATCGGGGCTGAAAAACTGGAAATAAACTGTCAGCATCACAAAGATCAGTCCCAGCCCAATTATTTGATTTCTATCCATATCTTAAAATCTATCTTATTTACTCACGACAGCGATTTGAGATATTTATGCTGCCTCTTCCTCTCCTTTTCGAAACATCAATCACTTTCAATTTGTTAGAAAGCGTTTTCTTGTTTTCGTTTTCTTGGTTTCTTTTTGAGATTAGTCATGCAAAGTTGCTAAATGTTACACTAATAACCCCATAAAAATTGTTTTTTTTCAATAAAGCAAAAGAGGTTCGTGTTACACAAACCTCTTTGATTAGTTCAATCTTGTTGCGAATCCTTACACTTCAGAGCTATTCACTGCCTTTTTCTTACCATTTTTAGATTCTTTAGCTCCGTTGTGACTCTCGGTTTTCTTACGCTTTGCATTTTCTATAGCCGCGGCTACAAAGCTTACAAACAAAGGATGAGGATTATTCACCGTGCTTTTTAATTCTGGGTGAAACTGAGTCCCAATAAACCAGGGGTGCTCCTTAAGTTCCATAATCTCTACCAACTCCGACTGAGGGTTTACTCCTGCCGCTAACATACCCGCTTCCTCAAAGCGCTCAAGGTAAGTGTTGTTAAACTCATAACGGTGGCGGTGTCTTTCTTTGATCTCTTCTGCATCATAAATCTCCGCTGCTTTGCTACCTTCGCGCAACGCACAAGGATAGGCTCCCAAACGCATAGTACCTCCTTTGGCGGTGATGTTTTTTTGATCTTCCATCAAATCTATCACTGCTTCTTTGCTATCAGGTTTTACTTCGCTCGAAATCGCTTTTTTGATACCCAAAACATTACGGGCAAACTCTACCATGGCTACTTGCATGCCCAAACAGATACCAAAGAAGGGTAATTTGTTTTCACGGGCATATTTTACCGCTTTGATTTTACCCTCAATACCACGATCGCCAAACCCAGGAGCTACTAGCATTGCATCGAGTTCACCGAGTGTATCAAAGTTAAATCCTTTTTTCTCTAGTTCCTCCGACTGAATCCACTTGATGTTTACTTTGCATTCGTTGATGGCTCCAGCATGTACAAACGACTCCGCAATAGATTTGTAGGCATCGTGTAGCTCTACATATTTACCAATAAGGCCAATGTCTACAGTTTCTTTAGAATTTTTGATTTTGTACAAAAAGTCTTTCCACTTATCAATATTAGGCTTGCGACGGCTCGATAGACGCAATTTGGTCAATACTCGCTCGTCTAATCTTTCGGCTTGCATCAGCAAAGGCACATCGTAAATAGTGTCGGTGTCTATAGCTTCTATGACTGATTCATAGTCTACATTACAAAACAAGGCCAACTTACGGCGAATCTCGTCAGGCAGTGAATGCTCACAACGAGCTACCAGAATATCAGGCTGAATACCAGCTTCTGAAAGGGTTTTTACGGAGTGTTGCGAAGGTTTAGTTTTTAGCTCTCCAGCTGCTTTTAGGAAAGGAACCAATGTCAAGTGCACCACAATGGCGTTATTTTCACCCAAATCCCATTTAATCTGGCGTACAGCCTCTATAAATGGTAATGATTCAATATCTCCTACACAACCTCCTATCTCGGTAATGATGATGTCGTACTTGCCGGTAGTAGCCAGTAGTTGAAAATTACGCTTGATTTCGTCGGTAATGTGAGGAATCACTTGGACAGTTTTACCCAAATAAGCGCCATCCCGCTCTTTTTGGATCACGTTGTTGTATATTCTTCCAGTGGTGATGTTGTTGGCTTGCGTAGTAGCAATGTTCAAAAAACGCTCATAATGCCCCAAATCGAGGTCAGTTTCAGCGCCATCATCGGTTACATAACACTCTCCATGTT
>DMXI01000696.1 GCA_003483885.1 Microscillaceae bacterium | reverse complement strand
TCTCAAAAAACTCATATGGAGAGTATACCCTAGAATTTTTTAAGCCTGTATTTGAATGGCTCAAAGAATATACCCAGGAAGATGGAAAAAAGGTGGAGTTAAATTTCAAAATGACTTATTTCAATACTAGTACATCTCGTCGTTTTCTGGAAATTCTCAATATTTTGGAAGACTACTATGAAAATAAAGGAGGGGATGTAAATGTAAACTGGTACTATGATGAAAACGATATGGACATGCTAGAGCAAGGCGAAGATTATCTTGAAGACGTAAGTTTGCCACTAAATCTCATTCCATTGTAACAAAGCAAACTATTCACTTATATATAAAAAGAGGCATCTAAAATCTCATTGATTATAAATGCCTCTTTTGTGGTTCTAGTCACCTAGGTCTATGATTCAACCTCCCCAGAAGAACGCCACAAATCGTATTTCTTGAACCTAAACCTAAAGAATATAAAAGCCATAAACACCACAAAAATTGCTACAATGGCAATAGTCAATATTTTATATTCTGAAATTTGCCCTTTCAAAGCTCGATTAATCGACCACATCCTAAGTACAACGAATACCATAAACATATTCAATACACCAGCAAAGGTGATCAACCAGGTATCCATTACAGTATAGTAGTAACCACGCGCTTCTTCATCTTTTAACCAAAAGTCAGCATTGGGTGTAAATGCTTTCAAGGCTCTTTGAGGCAATGCATGAAACAAGTTTTTCAGCGCCACCGTCAACATATTCATCAATAAAACAAAGCCAGCCCCTACCCAAAATACCACGTTGGAAGTAGTAGTAGATAATGGTCGCTGGTTGGCATCGTAGTAAATGACCAAATCTTTGGAATACAGATTCAAATCATAGTACATTCCCATCAATGCCAGGAAGAAAAATATAACGGTAAGTATCCTTACCACACCAAATACCTTTACCATATTTATTTAATATTTACGCTGTGTAGCATTCAGAACAACTAACATCTAGATTATATAATTTGTTGGGCATGGAGTCGTTGATATTCTCCATTTTGCATAGATAATAAATCATCGTGCATTCCGCGCTCAATAATTTCACCATCTCGTACTACCAAGATTTCGTCTGCATTTTGAATCGTACTCAAACGATGCGCAATTACCAATGAAGTTCGATTACGCATCAAATGGTGTAAAGCTTCTTGTACCAATTTTTCTGTTTTGGTATCCAAAGAAGCGGTTGCTTCGTCTAGAATCAAAATTGCAGGATTCTTAAGGATTGCACGTGCAATAGAAATACGCTGCTGTTGGCCACCCGAAAGTTTCTCTCCCCGGTCACCTACTGTAAACTGATACCCCCCTTCTTTTTCCATAATAAACTCATGGGCATTGGCAATCTTAGCAGCTTTTTCTACATCTTCCTGAGTAGCACCTTCTACTCCAAAAGCAATATTATTAAAGATCGTATCATTGAAAAGTACTGGAGTTTGGGTTACAATACCAATATGCTGTAATACCGACCCTAGCTGATAGTCTTTGATGTTATGTCCATCTATATAGATCCCACCTTGTTGAATATCATAAAAACGTGGGATTAGGTCTGCCATGGTAGACTTTCCACTTCCTGACTTCCCGACAAGAGCTACTGTTTTCCCTTTTTCTATCTTAAAGTTTATCCCTTTGAGTACCCAATCTTCTTCGTATTTGAAATGTACATCTCTAAACTCTATGCCTTGTTCAAAGTTGGTTAACTCTTTGGCATTTTCTTTATCTTGAATGTCTACCGATTCGTCGAGTACTTTAAAAATACGATTACCTGCGGCAAGCCCTATTTGAATCCCACTAGAGGCTACCGTAAGCCCCTTAGCTGGGCGCATTACTTGAGAAAACAAAATAATATAGGTAATAAACTCGGTGGGTTCAAGCATTGGATTGGGCCTTAAAATCAAGCTGCCTCCGTATAATAAAATACCAACTATGACCAAGGCACCAGTAGCCTCAGAAATAGGAGAGGCCATCTCACGAGTACGGGCCATTGCTCTTACTACATCTCCATAGTGGGTGTTTTCTTTACCAAACTTATTTCGGATATAGTTTACCGCATTAAATCCTTTAATTACTCGCATCCCCCCAATGGTTTCATCCAATATACTCATAATCTCGGCCTGAGACTCTTGCAAAGAGTAGGATTGCTTCTTGAGTTTGTTATTGATAAAAGCAATAATCGTGGCTGATACTGGTAAGAAAATCAAGGTAAATAGCGTAAGTTCTACTGAGATGTAAAATAATACTACAAAGAAACTGATCAATTGGATGGGATGCTTAAATAGTAACTCCATACTATGAATCACTGACCATTCTAAATAATTGGCATCACTGGTAATTCTCGACATCAAATCCCCTTTCTTTTGGTCAGAAAAATACCCCAAATGCAAAGAAGTAATTTTTTTGAAAAATGAATCTCGCACATTCTCAATTACCCTGGCCCGCATATACTCTTTAATACGAATAGTGAGGTATAAAAAAGTATTAGATAAGAAAATAGAAGCCAGAAATACAATACAAACAAACACCAGTGCCGAAAAGGCTCCTTCGGTAACCACCATTTTTTTGAAATAGTAGTTGAAGTAGTCAAATATGAACTGGAAAGCCTTGGTAAGTTCAAATTTAGGCACAGGCGGTACTTTAACCAACTCTTTGGTTTCACCAAATAAAACCTTTAGCAATGGAATTAAGAGGGTAAAGTTAAGAACGCCGAAAATGGTGGAGAGTATTGAGAAAAAAAAGTAAGGAATAGCAAACTTGCTCAATGGCTGAGCAAATGAAAGTATTCTAAAAAAAGTCTTCATTCAAATATGATTAAATTATGGTCATTTTTGCTGGACGCTTACATTATTAAATAAGCATTCATTCTATTTGTTAGCAGTTGACCTCTCTTGAGGACGCAAAGTTAGCGGTTTTGCCAGAATAATAACAAACCACAACCAAAATTCACTAGATTATAAATTTTCCTGTCTATCAATCAAATTGATATTTTTCTACCTTTGCCATACATTCTATTTTGTATAATAATAATAACCTAGTATGCATATTTTGCAGGTTTGTAATGGTAAGGTGCCCGTACTTAAGTATGGAGGTACCGAACGGGTTGTGTGGTGGCTAAGCAAGGAGTTACATTTAAGGGGGCATACGATTACTTTTTTAGTACCAGAAGGGTCTTATGCCGATTTTGCCAACGTACTTACTTATGATCCTAACCGACCCATCGCTGAACAAATTCCAGAAGAAGTAGATTTGGTACATTCTCATATCCCGTTGGATCAGCCCTTACCCAAACCATATGTAGTGACTTTGCACGGCAATAGTCCTCCTTTTCTCGAATACGACATTAATACAATTTTTGTCTCTCATAATCACGCCCAAAGACATAACGTTGATGCATTTGTGTACAATGGTTTAGGTCTGGACGAATACGGAGCAGTAGATTTGCATACCAAACGAAATCACTTGTTGTTTCTTGGACAAAATCGTAAAGAGAAAAACCTCAAAGGTTGTCGCTATATTGCGCATAAAACAGGGCACACATTGGTAGCGGCTGGTGCAGAGAAGAAAAAACAATGGTTTGATTTCCAGAGAGACTCAACCGTTTACAAAGGAATGGTTGGAGGCGAAGATAAATTGGAACTACTACGCCACAACAAAGCGCTACTGTTTCCAGTACTCTGGGATGAGCCTTTTGGGCTTGCAATGACTGAAAGCCTTTATTTTGGTGCTCCGGTATTTGGTACTCGATATGGTTCTTTGCCCGAAATTATTACCTCAGAGGTGGGGTTCTTATCCAATGACAAAAATGCCCTGGTAGAGGCTGTGAAAAACCTGGAAAGCTATGATGCAAAGGTTTGTCACGAATATGTCTGTGATAATTTTTCAGCGAAACAAATGGCTGATAAGTATCTCCAGTATTATGAACAGGTATTGAACGGACAAACCATCAATGCTCACAAACCCAAATCGGTATTAACCAAGCGTTTCAAACGCTATAAATTTTGACTTGAATGAACCCAGCCCTGGTTTTAATGACAGATTTTGGCACACGCGAAAGGTTCGTTGCCAGCATGAAGGGAGTTGCTTATAGCTTGGCTCCCAATACTCCAATTTTTGACTTAACCCACGACATTGCCCCTTTCAATATTTGGGAAGCTTCCCGAACATTGGCTCAAACCATTAGTTATTGGCCATCGGGTACAGTCTTCGTATCAGTGGTTGATCCTGGTGTGGGTACAAATCGCTCTTCGGTAGTGGCTTTGACCAAAACCGGGCATATTATTGTTACCCCTGAAAACGGCACGCTTTCGCAAGTGGACAACTCAATCGGCATCAAAGAAATGTATGTCATTGATCAGCAAAGGTATTTGCGTCCAGGAGCCGAAAAGTTTCACACTTTTCACGGGAGAGATTTGTATGTTTATGTAGGTGCGTTGCTGGCTAGTAAACAGCTTCAACTAGCCCAAGTAGGACAACCATATCCCAAACCAATCATCCAACTGCAAATCCCAGAGCCTGAAATTCTAACAGACGTGGGTTTACAAGGAACCATTACTGGTATTGAACACCCTTATGGAAATATTATTAGCAATATTCCTTATGATTGGTTAAGTGCATTAGAAGCATCTCCTAAACAACAACCTCTATTGCAAGTTAAGATTCAGTATCAAGATACGCCAGTGTTTAATGAAGCGCTCTCACTTGTACCTAGCTTTGGGTTTGTAGCCGAACAACAACCACTCATTTATGGCGATTCCGAAGGGCAACTAGGACTGGCCGTTAATCAAGGTAACTTTGCTCAAATATACAATATAAACTTTGGCGAAAAGTGGATTTTGCAAGTACATAAGATAATTGATTGAAGTATAAAGAATTATTTTTTTCTGTTTTAAGTATTTTCTTACACCATCTCTCAGTTGATGCTACATGGCATATTTGTTGTGAATTGATACAAGATTTAAATCAACTTTCTGTGTATACTTCACTACCACTTATACTGTAAGTCGGCATATTTTTAATGATCTCAAAAAGCCAATGATACACGCTAAGTCCATGAATGCATCAAATAAAGTAAGATACACCCCAGAAGAATACCTCGCATTAGGAACAGGTTTTGATCTCCGCCAAGACTGTAATTTTTCTAATTGGTTGGCTTTACCAAATACCACACAAAACCATCAATTATTATCTAAAAACCTTCTTCACTTATTCAAAGGGCAACTCTTAAATGCCAACGAAGAAGAGCCCAATGGTGGTTATCAGGTATTTAGCCGAAGCATCCGCTTTGAGGTAATCAGAGATCGTTTTTATTCTAACCCCGATATATTTATTGGCCAGCACCCTGAGGATATTGCCTCCCCTCTTTTTAAAAGGTATCCGATTTTAGTAGGCGAAGTACTTTCTAAAATTACCGACGAATATGATCGTCATTTTAAACTAAAGAAATACTTTACCAACACGACCCTTCAATCCTATTTACTTGTTTCGCAATACTCTTTGAGGGTAGAGTTGTATCACCGTCAGCCCGAAAGCCAAGATTGGCAATATCAAAGTTTTCACTCTCTGGAAGATATCGTATACATTCCCTCACTTGATGTGAATCTTTCGGTACCACAGATTTATGCAGGTACTGGACTAGACAAAAAAAAGCTCCCTCCGCTTAATCAATAGGTCTCTTTCCTTGTATATAGCCTTGTGAGCATTCATTAAACCAGTAGAATCTTCGCCATTTTTTCAAAAAAAACTCAAATATTTTGTATATTTAAGAATGGTAATTGCTTACCTATAGTAAAAAGTAAAGGATATCATTTCATAACTACATCGCTTTTACTTTACCTAGTATCACTTTTTCTATCCAGTTTCAATCT
>DMXI01000461.1 GCA_003483885.1 Microscillaceae bacterium | reverse complement strand
TATCAGGACAAGACACAAGCCCCCTTTAATTCCCCCAAGGGGGAAAACGGTACTCGCAATATGGACTCGATTCTTGTTAAGGAAACAGCATTGGACTGTTGACCGTGGACTATGGACTATCAACTCTGAACTATACAACACTTGAACACTATACTAAATATTTGAAAAAAATGGAAAATAAGAAAAACCCCAGCGTAGACTTGAACCGAAAACGAGGCTTGTTTTTCACGTTGGGGCTGATCATTACTTGTACATTGGTAATATCGGCCTTTGAATGGAAAACTTTCACTGAGCAAGACCAAATCGAGCTCACGGCCGAGGTAGAAGAGGAGGTATTTTTGGATATTCCAAATACGGTGCACACGCCACCACCTCCTCCCCCCAAAGTACAGCCTATAGAGGTGGTAGAGCTTCCGGATGATGTGGAAGATACTTTTGACAACTTTGACTTTCCGGAGTTGGATGACCCGATTGAAGCTACAACGGTAACCATTCCCAAACCCAAGAAGCCCGTACCCATCAAGGATGAGGAAATAAAAGATACCATTCTGTTATTTACGGAGTTTCCAGCCAAGCCCAAGAATGGCTACAAAGCGTTTTATCAGTACATTGCCGATCATATGCAGTACCCAAGTACGGCTCGACGTATGGGTGTAGAAGGGCGGGTATATCTACAGTTTGTGATAGAAAAAGACGGAAGCCTGACTGATATCAAAGTAATAAAAGGCATAGGTTCAGGATGCGATCAGGAAGCCATACTCGTACTCAAAGATGCCCCTAAATGGACTCCGGGCCGTCAACGAGGCTAAACCGTAAGGGTGAGAAAATCAATTCCTATTTTATTCAAATTGCAATAGACCTTTCGCTACCTTTGAGAAGCAACATCGCTCAAAGGTAGCTTTGATACCATGAACAACCTCACTCAACAACGCCCCCTATTCTTTTCTATTGGTTTGGTACTTTCCTGTCTCATGGTAGTCACTGCTTTTGAATGGAAAGTATACCAAAAGCACGAAGTAATTGATTTGGAGGAATGGAGTAGTAACTGTATGGGAGATGGGTTGATTTATCCAGGTGAAGTAGTAGAGAAAAAGGGGATTGAGCAAAGTGAACATTATAAGCTACAGGAATTTGTAGAAAAGGAGGATTTAATTCCAACCATCACCATCCCTCCTGCACCACCGCCCCCTCCTCCTGTGCCAGCCACAGTAGAAGCCACCTGTCAGGATTATGAAAAAGAACCTAAAGAAGATTTCATTTGCTTGTATCCGGTAGAGGAGGCCGCCCACCCTAAAGAAGGATATAAGGCTTTTTATAAGTTTTTGCTAGATAATTTTCAGTATCCAGCCTTGGTCGCGAAAATAGGAGTCGAAGGTAAGGTATTTATCCGGTTTGCAGTAACAAAAGATGGTAGTTTGACTCAGTTTGAGGTATTGAAGGGAACCGATACGGTGCTGGATGATGAAGTCATTCGAGTGCTCAAAATGGCTCCAAAGTGGATACCTGCCAAGCGAAATGGTTTACCGATCAAATCTCATCGTACCATCCCTATGTACATTCACCTTCAAAAATAAACATATCGTTTAATCCAGAATAATTGATAGTTTAGTTGATGTACCTTTCAACTTTTAAAGGCCTTGTCTTAAGATGGATAAGGCTTTTTTTGTTAGGTTCTCACCTATTACCTAAACCTCTCAAAATATAACCCGTGTAACTTTTAAAAATCAACACGGATATTGACGCGTTTATGCTCAAAAAGTTACAAGTTCAACAGAAATAACAGTCTGTGAATTTGCCGTCATTTTATTTGGAAAAAACAAAAAAGGTTAGGGAAAGTACCAAACAATATGGATATTGGGATAAATTTTGCTTACTAAAGTCACCAAACGCAATGAAACTGTGCCCAAGTTTACATTGTAATAAGTTTATATATTTTTGTATACGATCCACTAAAACTTACTCTAGTTTTACCTTACTTTATACTGTATAAAATTATGAAAAGAATATTGTTTTTTACCGCCCTCCTGTTGACAAGTTTTTTATGGAGCTGTGGGGGAGGAAGCGAAGCTAACAAAGATGCCAACTCTTCACAATCACTCAACGAAACCTTGAAAAAAGAACATGATACTTTTGTGAAGGAACATAAAGAAATGGAAGGCGAACATAAGGAAATGGAAGAGTCTTTTAATAAGTTAGACGCTGAATACAAGAAGTTGATAAGCGAACCAGATAGTGCTTACAAACAATTGGTAAGTTATCATAACTTATTATTGGAAGATCACTCAGGTATGATGCGTAATCATGACCAACTGCTAAAAGACCATACCTTGATGATTGGCAAGCATGATGTAGGGGAGCTAACAGATGAGCAGTTTAACCAAAAACACAAAGAGTTGCTAACTGCCCACGACAAAATGGAAGAGCAACACAAGAAGGTAATAGCTCAGCAGAAAAAATTTGAGGAAGACCACAAGAAAATGCTGGATGCTGCCAAACAAGCCAAAAAGTAGTAATTTCTAATACCTATACAAATATAAAAAGGCAATGGATGTTATTCTATTGCCTTTTGTTTTATCAACTATTTGACTGGGCTAAGCGTCGAATTCCAACGAAAACTCGTGTACGCCTTCTTGATACAAATGTTGAATTTCTATTTTATAGTTATCGCAAATTTTCTTAACAATAGACAACCCCAGCCCCACCGAGTTGGTCGAATTCTGATCCTTTTTGAATCGATTAAACATTTCTTCCCCTCTTACTCCGTCGGTTTTTCCGGTATTATTAATCTTGAGCAAGCGAGGCTCCAACCTAATAATAATTTCTCCGCCAGTAATATTATGCTTAATCGCATTGCTAATGAGATTAGAGATAAGCATATCGGCCAGAGTAGCGTTCATCTCTACCATTAGTGGTTGGGTAATGTGGGTTTTGAGAAAAATATTTTTCATCTCTATCAACTCCTCAAAGTTGGCTAAATGCTTTTTGAGCAATTGACCAAAGTCAATGACTTGAGTGTCTTGAAACTGCTGGTTTTCTATTTTGGCCAGTAGCAACAAGGCTTTGTTAATTTTAGACAAGCGATTCGATACCTCATAAATGGCTTGCACGTACAACATTTGCTCATTGCTCAAGTCAGATTGAATCAATAGCTCAATTTTAGATTTGATAATTGCCAGAGGTGTTTGAATTTCATGCGAGGCATTTTCGGTAAACTCTTTCAAATTACGGTAGTCGTCCTGAATCTTACTGGTCATCTCTACCACCAACGTGTTCAATTCTTCAAATTCCAAAATGTTAGACCTTTGCAACCGTAAGGGAGTCGAGTTGGTCACACTAAAGCCTTTAATAGCATCCAGCGTTTGGTTAAATGGTTGTATCAAACGCCGCGACAGGTAATAATTGGCAATGATCATCACAATCAACAACGACACAAACAAATACACTATAGTACCTATCACCGCCGATATTCCCTCCTCAGTTCTGGCCATAGATTTATAAATGCAGAGCTTGTAATATTCCTGGTTTACTTTCTTCACAATGATTTTGCGACGTACCCTCAGTTGCCAGTCATCTACCCGCAAGACGGTATCATTGGTCGTAGCTTTCAAGCGCTTGGGTGGTCGTAAAAATTTGTAAATATTGTGACGTTTGCCATAATGAAATAATTGCAAATGAGGCGCAGACTCTTCGAAGTGATGGTGAAAAAAGTCGTGTTTTTTACCATTATGCTTTTCGTGACCATGTGTTTTTTTAAAGCGTGGTTCCATCTCCCCAGTAGCAATTTCCTTGGCATACTCGGCCTCTTTACGGTCAAAATACTCATTGATGTTTTCGTTGGAAATAGACAGTACCGTGTAATAGGTAACAATCCCTCCAAACCCAAAAACCAACGTGGCAATGAGCAAATAATAAATGGTAGTTTTGGTGAGTAACTTCACTGCTTTGCAAATTTATAACCTATGCCATATACCGTTTGTAAATAGTTGTTTCCTCCTTTTTGAGAAATCTTGCGGCGTAGATTTTTAATATGAGTATAAATAAAGTCAAAAGAGTCGGCCATATCCATATGGTCTCCCCACAAATGCTCGGCTATAGATTCTTTAGTAAGTACCCGGTTCTGATTGCTAATAAAATACAACAACAACTCTTGTTCTTTCTGTGTCAGCACAATGGATTTGTCGTGTATACGTGTTTCAAAAGTATCGGTATTGATACAAATCTCTTCAAAAATCACCTCTCGATTACCACCAAAATTTCTTCGGCGCAAAATAGACTTGATACGAGCATTGAGTTCTGCCAAATGAAAAGGCTTCGTAATGTAATCGTCCGCCCCTACATCCAGCCCTTTGAGTTTGTCATCCAATGAGTTCTTAGCCGATATAATGAGTACTCCTGCCTGCGAACGCTGCGTCTTGAGTTGCTGCAATAAATCCAGCCCATTGCCATCTGGCAAACCAATGTCCAGCACAATCATATCGTAATTGTATAAATGAATCTTTTCCTGGGCATGCTCAAAGCTTTGCACACTCTCACAAACGTAACCTTCATTTTTCAAATAGCTCAGCAAGGCATCCGTGAGTTCCTGCTCATCTTCTACAATCAGAATTTTCATTTGATAAGATTTAGTGAGTATAATTTATGGTATAATTCTGAATAAATTCTGTATCCAGGTGTAATGTTTCAAGATAGAGGGCAAAGTTCACCCTAAAAACCACTCATCACCGCCCAAACTCGCACGTTTCAATTTTAAGCATACTTGCTTATTTATTGCCCTGGAAAACTCTCACAATTTGAACTAAGCGTTTTAACACATTCTGTAAAATCAGGTAAATTTTAACAAAATTTCAACTGTAAGGTTTTGCAATAAAAAGAACTGTGAGAAGTTAAATAAAATTCTCTAAAATGTGAATTTAGAATATTATTTGTGTAGATTTGAGGCAGAAACGAGAGTAATTTGTATAAATCACTCTAAGATATGAGAAAACATGTATAAACGTAGAATCATTTGTGAATGTTTCAACTTTTAGCTAACAAATTAAACAAAAAGCTTTATGTGCCGAATTAGGATATTGGGCGAAGGTCAAACTCTAGAAGTGTAAATCCGGCAAACTATGTTTTCTAATACGATTACGAATACTGCATGTAACTATATTGGTTTATTTATAATCATACTTGTTTAACCTCAATATTATGAAGCACATATTCTATAAAACTACAGGTGTGCTATTTCTTTTTTTCACACTTGTAAGTTTCACCAGTTTTGCGCAAACTACTGTATCAGGAACAGTAAAAGACGCAAGTGGTGAAGGGCTAGTTGGCATTAATGTTATTATCAAAGGTACAGTAGTAGGGGCACCTACCGATATTGATGGAAAATTTTCTTTTACCACCAATAAACCTTTACCATTCAAAGTTCAAATTTCGGGCGTGGGTTATAAAACTCAAGTAATTGACTACACAAGCAGTGGTCAAAGTTTGGACATTACCATGGAAGAGGACGCTGGCATTACTGAAACGGTAATTATATCGGCCTCAAGGGTTGAAGAAAGCATCTTACAATCTCCAGTAACTGTTGAAAAGATGGATATCCTGGCCATCAAAAACACTACAGCAGACAACTTCTACGATGGATTATCTCAATTGAAAGGGGTAGACTTGGTTCCTAATGGCCTTCTCGTGAAAATGATCAATGCACGTGGCTTCGGAGGTCCTTATCAAACACGTTTTGTTCAGCGCTTCGACGGTATGGATATGCAAACGGTATCTTTAAGTGTTCCTTTTGGTAACATTGCAGGTATCCACGACATAGATGTTGAAAGCGTAGAGGTTCAGCCAGGCGCTGCTTCTGCTTTGTACGGCCCCAATGCTTTTAATGGGGTAATGAACATGTACAGCAAGAGTCCTTTCCTTTATCAAGGCCTTACGGCGCAAGCCAAGATAGCAGTAAACAATGTAGGTAATGAAGAAGTAGGCGCAAGCCCACTATATGAAATTGCCTTGCGTTATGGCAAAGCCATCAATGATAAATTTGCTTATAAGGTAAACCTTTCTTACCTGGAAGGCACCGACTGGGCCGCCAATGACCAACGTTTGATGTCAGTGGACCCAACGACTACTATTCGTAGCGTAACTGGTGCAACTGCTAACAATGGAGACCGCCTGAATACTTATGGCGATGAAAACCCATTGGGTACAGTAGGAGGATTAGATATTCACCGTACTGGATACAAAGAATCGGAGCTTACTGATTACAACGTACGTAATATCAGAGCTGACCTGACGCTTTATTATCGTTTGACTGATAATATTGAAGCATCTTACATGGTGAAATACGCCGAAGGTAATGGCCCACTTACCGGAGCCAATCGCTATAGCTACCGTCCTCAATTTGTGATCAATAAGTTTGAGTTGAAGGGAAGCAACTTCTTCTTGCGAGCTTATAATATGGATCAACGTATGGGTTCTGGTTCTTATGACTTTAACAACACTGCGGCTCGTTTGCAAGCCGCCAGTAAGGATGATGCTACTTGGCTTACCGACTACACCGCGGCATTTAACGCCAATGGTGGAAACCATGCAGCAGCTCGTGCTACTGCCGATCAAGGTCGTTTAACAAGAGACTCTCAGCAGTTTGACGCCATTAGCAAAAACACTCCTGCCGAAGGAGGTGCTGCTTTTATTGAATTAGGTCGTATCACTCACTTAGAAGGACAGTACGATTTTGCTCCATTACTTAACAATGTAGTAGGCTTGACAGTAGGTGCAAGTTACCGTCGTTTTCAGGTAGAATCTGATGGAACCATCTTTAACGACCAAGGCGATAAGGGACCAGTAGCGTATTTTGATATTGGTGCTTATGCCCAAATCACGAAATCTTTTCTGGAAGATAAGATCAAGCTTACAGCTTCGGGTCGCTATGACAAGAGTGAGTTTTTTGATGGATTATTTTCTCCAAGAGCTGCTTTGGTATTTAGCCCTACCAAAAACCACAACATCCGGGCTTCTTTCCAAACAGGTTTCAAAAACCCAATCTTCCAGGAACAATCTATTTTCTTCCAGGTAGGAGCAGCACCAACTGGTTTGCCTATTATCCTGGCAGGTGGACGACAAGGTCTAATAGATAATGTACACACCAATTCTACTGATCTTGCTGGAAACCCTATCAATATTCCTTTTGTAGAACCTGAAAAAGTAACCACTTTTGAGGTGGGTTATAAGGGTATGATTACGCCTGAATTGTTTTTTGATGTGAGCTATAACCGCAACACTTACGAGAACTTTATCGGGGCTGATTTCACTAACTTAGCGCTTTATATACCTGGCTTACTTACAGGCACTCCTGACCCTGCAGCGGTAGATGGTATTTATGGTTTTTATAGAAACCTGGATGGTACCTTTACTACACAGGGAATCGCGGCGGGTATCAACTATAACCTCAATGGTTTCCAAATTGGTGGTAACTATACTTGGGCAAATTTAGTAGATGAGTTGCCTGTGGGTTTCTTGCCTAGCTTCAATACGCCTGAGCATAAGTTCAACATCTCGGTAAGCAACCGTAAAGTAACTGACAAAATAGGCTTCAATGTAGCCTTCAGATGGCAATCAGCCTTTGATTACTTTGCTTTATTGGGAGGAAACAGCATACAAGGAGAGATTGCTTCTTTCAATACCGTTGATGCACAAATTACTTACAAAATTCGTCGTGGTCTAACGGCTAAACTAGGAGGTTCTAACTTATTGAACCAATACTACCTACAGTCATTAGGAGCACCACAAATAGGTGGTATGTATTACTTGACGATCACTTTTGATCAGTTTGGTAGATAAGATAAGCAAAACTTACAATTCTATATAAATAGCAAGGCTGGTTACTCACTTGAGTAGTCAGCCTTTTTTTGGTTATAGTCTTACTTCACTAGGTGAGCATAATTCCAGTCGCAAAACGTCCGGTTTTGCCTTGATCGCGACGGTGTGAAAAAAACAAAGAAGGGTTGCGGTAAGAGCAAAGCCCTGAAGTAATGATGTTTTTGGCAAGTACCCCAGTATCTATCAATGATTGGCGAATGGCTTCCCAAATGTTAAAGTGAGGCTTTTGGGTATAGTTAGGGTACATAACATACTGAAAGATATTTCCATAAGCTTTTTCTACCTCCTCTACTACTTCGCTCCCTACCTCATATATTTCGGGGCTAATACCAGGGCCTAAGCCTACTAGGATGTCTTCGGGCTGACTCCCAAAATTGGCTTGCATGGCTTCCACAGTTTTTGCGGCTATTTTTTTGACTGTTCCACGCCAACCCGAATGAGCCGCGCCAATTACTTGTTTCACTGGATCATACAACAACACCCCTACACAGTCGGCACTGAGTACTACCAGGCAAACATCGCGTGATTGGGTAATAATCGCATCGGTTTTAGGAATGGTATTTTGAGCATCTTTTACTCCCCGCCCTCGTGCGGTGTGGTCTACTACGGCTACCTGATCGCCGTGTACCTGATTCAAAAAACAGAAAGAGTCAATGGATATTTCTAATGATTTGGCTAGAATCTCACGATTACGAACCACATTGGAGTCTTGGTCATGTGCGTGAAACCCCATGTTGAGTCCTTTGCCGGGGTTTTGACTTACGCCTCCCACCCTAGTAGTCACAAAATGTTTGAGTTGATCGTAACGAGAAAAATGAAGGTATTTGAGGTACAGAATATTGGAGGTATCTATTTTAATCATGGTCATAAGTGCTAAGGTATCAATGTTTGGTTTAGCAATTTAGGAATGCTTTGGCAATGTCACAACACATACTTGATGATCACAAGACTGCCAGCCCTAAGAAAATCACTTGTTTTTTTAAATTCACAAAATTAAATGTATCTTATAACAACAAAATGTTATTTGCAAAATACTGATCTAAATTATACCAAATATGACAATTACAAATGCGCTCACCTCTTCTAGTGATGAAAAGGGCTTTGATTTTTTTAGCTACTATTCCCTTATGAGTAAGGAAAAGGTGATACTATCTTACAAAGGCCCTATTACGAATGTGTTGTTGTCAGAATTTGGAAAAGATGTTCGTTTTAAGCTCCAACAGAAAAAAAGAGTTGGTAAAAAAGTGTTCAGCATTTTTATGGAAGTGACCCAAAACATTTTGTTTTACTCCAAAGAAACCAATCATTTTGGCAATAACGATAAAGTGGGAACCATCGTAGTAGTGGAACTCAAAGATCACATCAAAATCCTTTCAGGAAATCTTATTACTAAAAAGTCGATCGCTTCATTACTCAAAAAATTTGAAACTATTCAAACCCTGGATAGAGAGGCACTGCGAGAATATAAAAGAGAACTAAGAGATGCTCCTTCCGAAGAAGAAAGTAGAGGTGCAGGTATTGGGCTGGTACAGATTGCCCTAGTGTCAGACGAACTACAAGCCAGCATTAAGGACTTGAACGATGAATTTGCCTTTTTCTCCTTGGCCATTCAGGTAAAAATTTAAACCTTGATTACGGGCTTTCCCAACGTTACGGGTGTTTAAGTGAAACGACAAAGGGATAAAAAAAACCTCATCGCTTTATAAGCAATGAGGTCATTCATATTAGGTCTTTGAGAGGCTTAAGCCCACTTAAAGAACATCTTGATGTATTTTCTCACCTTATCATTATAAGGAGGATAAATCAATTTGATTCCAGTAAAGCCTACTCTTTGTTTCAAGACAGCTCTTTCGTTGGAAAATGCCTCAAAACCGTAATAACCGTGGGTTTTACCAAAACCACTGTTGTTCACCCCTCCAAAAGGTAAATTAGGATTGGTGATGTGCAACAAAGTATCGTTGATAGTGGTACCTCCTGCGCTTGTATGATTAATCAAAAACTGCTGATTGGCCTTGCTTTTACTAAAAATGTACATTGCCAATGGCTTTTCCTTACTATTGATCAGGTCGGTAGCCTCCTGCAAGTTTTTAAAAGTAACAATCGGAAGTAGTGGCCCAAATATCTCTTCGTGCATCACTTCCATGTTTTCATTGATGTTATCGAGCAACGTAGGAGCTACATAATTTTGTGCAGCATCGGTTTGGCCTCCTTCAGCAATAGCCGCTCCTTTTTCGGTTGCATCTTCCAATAAGCTGGCTACACGTTTAAAATGTCGTTCGTTTACAATACGGGTCAGGTCAGGACTGGCTTGAACATCTTCTCCATAAAATTGATGAATTTTATTTTTGATTGCTTTCACCAGTTGGTCCTTCACCGATTCATGCACCAATAGATAATCAGGAGCAATGCAGGTTTGTCCACAGTTCAAAAACTTGCCATAGGTGATTTTATCGGCGGCATCTTCTATATTGGCAGTATCATCTACCACGGTAGGCGACTTCCCACCCAGCTCTAAAGTAACAGGAGTCAAATGTTCGGCCGCAGCCCGCATAATGATTTTGCCTAGCATAGGGCTTCCGGTAAAGAAAATATGGTCAAACCGTTTTTTGAGTAAGTGTTGGGCTATCTCAGCATCTCCCTCAAATAAGGCTACCTCCTCTTCTTTAAAAACTTGTGCCACTAGCTTTTTCATATAAGCCGATGTGTGTGGCGTCATTTCAGAAGGCTTCAGGATGGCCGTATTACCCGCTGCAATCGCCGATATCAACGGATCAATAGTTAATTGAAAGGGATAGTTCCAGGGGGCAATAATAAGCGCTACACCTTTGGGTTCTTTTACAATACGTGAGCTAGTGCCTAACAACGCTTTGGGGGTAGCCACCTTTTTGGCACGCATCCACTTGTTTAGGTTACTACAGGCATCATCAATTGCCTTGAAGACTATAAAGACTTCTGACAAATCGGTTTCCTCAGGTGCTTTTCTGAAGTCATCGTAAATCGCTTGTTGCAATTCGGCCTGGCTGGCCTGAATGGCTTGCTTTAATGCTTTGAGTTTGGCAATACGTTCTCGGGCAGAAGTATTCTTCATTCGTTGCGTATTGGCTCTTTGGGTTTCAAAAACCCGATCTATTTCTTCAAAAGCAGAAGTTTGGAGGTTAGTAACGGTTGTGTCCATTTTATTTTGCCTTTCCCTATATTTTCAAAATTTGTAATACACAATAATACAAAATACCAAGAAAAATTTGTATATTTTTAAACATTAATCCAGCAAGATACGTTCAAAAATTTACTTTATATTAATTTAATATTAAATTTGTGTTAACTTAAATTAATTTACTTCATTAAACAATGACCAAATATGAAGCTATTCATCTGTATGATTACGGCAGGATGTATGGTGTGGGGTATGGAAGGAATTGGTCAAAATAACCAGCAACTGAAACACTATATCAAACAGTTACTTCCAAATAAAACCACACACACAAGTACCATTGATGATATCAATCGGGAAATAAACACTTATGTGAGTACGTTGGTTCAAAAACGAAAACGGTATACCAATGACCGACGTTTTTTGAAATTCTTGTTTTTTAATGTGCACAAAAAGTTTTTGAAACACTACCAAATGCACCGCGACTTTGCGGATATTTTTGGTAAACAAAAAGCCTACAATTGTGTATCAGCATCTACACTTTATGCACTCATTCTTCAGCAATTGCACTTTAAGTATACCATTCATGAGACTCCGTTTCATGTATATTTAGTGGTACACACGCCCAAGTATCCTCAAATCTTATTTGACCCAACTGACCCTCATCAGGGTTTTTTGTATAATGCTTATGCCATTCGTAAAAGGGTACGCCACCATAGTGAAACTGATGGAGAAAAACTCAATTTACGTATCTCTTTGCAACAACTCATTGGTCTACAGTATTATAATCAGGGGGTATTCAAATTTAATCATCAGAAGTTTGACCAAGCACTGGTTAAACTGGCCAGAGCGCAGGACTTGTATCCGTCAGAGCGAGTAAAAGCGTTGCTTAACCTTACCCGAAGTTATTACAAAGCGGCCTTGGCCGAGAAATAACCCATACTTACAATCCTTCAACCCACTACCTCTTTAGTATGTAAGTGTTCTAAGAATTGAGGCTATTTCCTAAAGGCGTATAAAAAAGGAGAAATTTTTGCTATCTTATGTGCTGCGAACTAAGAGCTCGTTTGGCATGGATAAATATTTGAATGGGGTATGTGTTATTTTCTTGTTACTGTTGACCAATTGTACCCTTTCTCCCAAAACCAAGCCTTCTCCACCTACTATCAAACAAGGTTTTTTAGACTTAAGTCAATGGTCTCCTGTCCAAACTCCTTCTATAAAAATAAAAGGAAATTGGGAGGTTCACTGGCAAAAACTATTAACACCTCAGGTTCTTAAAAATCATCGGCCTACGGCTTTTTTTGATTTTATCCCCTTTTGGCGAGGTAAAGTGGTGAAAGGTCAAGTATTACCTGATCAAGCACACGCTACTTTTCGCGCTCAAGTACGCATTCCTGCAACTCAAATATACCAACCATTGGCGATTCAGCTAAAAGTTTCAGAAGTAGCTTATAAATTATTTATAGATGGTAAATTAGCCGGAAAAATTGGTACCATAAGTACCTCTCCTGCCACCAATTCCCCCATTTATAGCACCAATATTTACACTTTTACGCCTCAAACTACCACAGTAGAGCTTGTATTGCAGGCATCTAAATACAATGCTTATGTACGCAATACCATGGGAGCCATCAAGTTAGGTACTCCTCAGGCTTTGTATAAAAGTCATCAACGCTCGGTCAATGGTGATTTCTTGTTGTTTGGCAGCTTGCTCATCATTGCCTTATATCATTTCAGTTTATTTTACTTTCGCCGACAAACCACGTCTCCTATCTATTTTGGGTTGCTGTGTTCTATCATTGCAGTACGAATATTTACCTTGAGCGAATTCAACATTACCGAAGTATTTCCCTGGTTCGATTTTGAGTGGCATGATAAGTTCTCCCACCTTACTTTTTACACCACTACCTTGGTCATATTTATCTTCATTCGTAGTGTGTTTACTGAGGAGTTTCCGCGTTTTTTTGGCAAATACTTTCCTTATATCGTGTGGCCTTTTATTGCGTTGGTGCTATTCACCAAAAGCCATATATTCTCTCAGGTATTACCTGTTTTTCAACTTATTACGGTGATCGCCATCCTCATTGGTCTCGTGGTTATTATCAAAGCAGTACGCAACCAACGACATGGCGCCCGAGCATTTCTTCTGGGATATATTGCCATTGCAGTGGTAGGTGTAAACGATATTTTGTATTCTATTGGCACCCTCGATACTGGCCATTTATTTCCTTGGGGGTTATTTGTATTTATATTATCACAAGCTGTGGCTTTATCTGGGCGTTTCTCGCAAGCATTTGTGCAATCTGAGCAGCTTAGTCAGGAACTCAATGATCTCAATCAAGATCTAGAGCATCAGGTACATAACCGTACCCAATCTTTGGAAAAAACCAGGGAAGAACTCCAGCTAAAAAATGACAATATTACTGCTAGCATTACTTATGCCCAGCGTATTCAGAATGCGATGTTACCCAGATGGAGCAATGTGCAGCAATACCTGCCTGATAGTTTTTTGATGTTTCACCCCAAAGACCTGGTTTCAGGAGACTTTTATTGGCTTGCGGCACTTGATGAGTCCGGCCACCTCACATCTGATCAAGCAAATACAGAAAAACTCATTCTTGCTGCGGTAGATTGTACTGGGCATGGGGTGCCAGGAGCATTTATGAGTCTGATTGGCCACAATCTACTCAACCAGATTATACTTGAGCGTAAAATACACTCCCCAGAGGTGATTTTATCAACCTTAAACACGGAGGTAAAAACAGTACTCAAACAACATGAAACCCATAACCGAGACGGCATGGAACTGGCTTTAGTAGTCATCGATCATACCTCTCAAACAATGGAGTTTGCAGGGGCCCAAAACCCACTCTATTTACTGCAAAACGGTGAACTCACCGTGCTTAAAGGTGACAAAATGGCCATTGGTGGTAAGCAATTTGAGCAAGACGTGGTTTATCAAAAACATTACATTGACATCTCGCAACCTACTACTTTTTATTTGGCTTCTGATGGATTTCAGGATCAGTTTGGCGGGCCAGATGGACGCAAATTTATGGTAAAGGCATTTCGTCGTTTATTGTTTGACATTCACCACCAGCCTATGACTCAACAATATAAGATATTAGAAGATACCCTGGAAGAATGGAAAAAAGACGAAGAAGAACAAGTAGATGATATATTGGTGATTGGGATCAAGCTAAGTTGATAAATCGGGGTAAATTACCTATTTTGATTACTAAATCAACTATGATGCAATGTATGCTATCCGATTCAGGGGTATTTTTGTACTATTTTTTTGCAGTACATCTATTTTGTTTGCACAACAAACCATCTCCATTCCAAAAAGTATCGCCCACCAACAAAATTACCAAGGGGAAAACTTTTTCGATATTAGTAAACGAGTATTTATCTTGCGTGACCCTTCTCAGCAGTTGACCTGGCCCTTGTTAAAGCACGGCCTTGGCAAGTATCGTTTTACCTCCAATAATACATCTCAACAGCCTATTGACCATTTCGAGAATTGTTGGGCTACCTTTAAGCTTATTTCCCCGGTTCAACAGGAATACTTCCTTCATATTCCGTCTACCTTCGATGCTGATTGTTACCTCATAAAACCCAATGGTGAGGTAGAAAAACAACAAACAGGCTATCATTTAGCCCCTTCGCAAAAAACAGTAAAAGGCTTTCGCAAACACTTCTTTCGAGTAGCTTTAGAGGCTCAACAGCCTACTACCGTGTTTATTCTATTCAAAACCCGTTACCGCGCCTTCTTCAATTCCGAAATCATCGTGAGCCTGGTACCTGCCAAGGCCTATATCAATTCGACTTATGTAGCCAGGATCAATAAATCAAGCGAAATTTTTCAATATGTATGGCTCTTATTGATGCTGTACAATGGCTTAACTTATTTGATTGTGCGAGAAAAACTTTACTTGATTTATGTCTTTTATATTTTAAGTTGGATTGGTTTCAATGATGCCACCTTTGTTTTTTTCACATCCTACTTCACAGAATCAATTCTTGTATTTTTTTGGCGGTTTGCGACCTTTGCTTATGGCATTTGTATTATTATGTTTCTACAGCAATACCTCAATGTCGATCAGTTTTTACCTCGATTTGGCTGCTTCAATCGCAGATTTATGTGGTTTTTGACCTGGATACCTGTGTATACATTGATCGACTTACTACTCTTACCCTCGATTACTCCCCCTAATACTTTCACCAAAACATTTTATGAATTGGTGCTTTATATTGTACAAGGATGTGTTGCTCTTACCGCCATTGCTCCGTTGATTTTCTTCTCCGAAGCTATTATCATATTTCGTAAGGGGTATAAGCCTGCCATTTGGTACATTCTGGGTAGCTCCATACTACTCCTGAGTCTATCTGCTTTTAATTTGCTCAATTATGTCATTAGTTATAACCGTGTAGATGCTTGGTTGAGCACCCTTCTACAAATGGGGCAACGCCTTGGTTTTACCCTCGAGATGATCATTTTTTCGTTAGGCATTAGTTATCGCTACAATCAGGCTCAAAAAGAAAAGCAACGCTTGCTTCATAATCAAAATCTATTGCTTGAAAATCAAGTAAAAGAACGCACCCAACAACTAGAGAACGCCAAAGAAGAAATTACTACTCAAAGAGATATATTGATCCGAAAAAACAAGGATATCATGGACAGCATTAGTTATGCCCAGTATATCCAAACTGCATTTTTGCCTCCAATAGCTAACTTACAGGCTTTTTTTCCTGAGAGTTTTGTCTTTTTTAGGCCTAAAGAGAAAGTTTCAGGTGATTTTTATTGGTTTGCTCATCGAGATGCCACTTCTCAAAAAATCATTGACAAAGCCTATGGAAAAGCCCCTGAAGCACTTTCTTCCCAACAAAACCCAAAGCTGATCTTAGCCGCCGCCGATTGTACAGGTCATGGCGTAGCGGGCGCCTTGATGAGCATGGTAGGCAATGATGCCTTGAATAAAATTGTACGGGAACAGGGCATTATAGAAGCAGATCAAATCCTAAACCTGCTCAACATTAATATTCGGCAGCTGGTCTATAAAAACGAGGCAGACTTTGGAGTAGGCATGGATATTTCGTTGGTGGTGATTGACCTGGTAGCACAAACCTTGCAATTTGCTGGGGCTTTAAACTCGCTGGTAATATTTCAGCACAATGAAATGAAGGTAATCAAAGGAGACTTATTGAGTATAGGAGGTGTCATCCCTGGTATTAACCGTAAATTCTGTAAACACACCATAGACATCTCTCAGCCCACCTCTATCTATATGTTTTCAGATGGTTATCGTGATCAGTTTGGGGGTGCAAGAGGGCGAAAGTTTAGTTCTCAGCGATTTTATCAGTTACTTACCCAAATCCAGTCACTACCTATGTCGGCACAGCAAGCCACCATTGAGCAAACTATGGATGAATGGATGAACAAACAATATGACCAGTTGGACGATATGATGGTCATGGGTATCCATTTAAAAACCTAAAAGAGAGAAGGGACAACCATTTCGGAAATATTTTTAGTTTTATTTATCAATCTCTTACAATCAAAACCTGTTTTGTAATCAGCCCATTTTTCTGATTATGTATCTAATTGAGTATTTTACTAAAAACACTTTACTAACTGACTAACAACTACTTACATTAACCACTTGTATATACCAATCTGTATAATTATAGGATAAATAGTTGTTTTTATGCTATAAATCTGCAAAATTTGAATGTTTAAACTTACGTCTAATTGGCGCAACGTTTGTATAGTATGCTCAGGTATTCATCATATACACCCCCACTTACAAAACATATTCTAACGTGAGTGTTTTTTTCTTTGCTCAAAAAGAAAAAAATCAATAAATTTCCAACTGATGAATAATGTATCATCTGATACTGCCTAGTTTTACATATTGTACAATCCAACATGTCTAAATCATTTTTCAATAGACAATGGTCAAAGTTTAGTCAAAATAGTTGATTAATAACATGGAAAATTTACATATAGAACCTACAGACGAAGAACCAAGAGTAGATTTTAATGCGGAAAACGGGATACTGGAGATTTCTGGTAACTCCTACCCTGAAGATACTTCGTCGGTATTTAAACCAATTATTGATTGGCTGACCAAGTATACAGAGGTAGGTGGTAAGAAAGTTCAGTTCAACTTTAAGATGGAATACTTCAATACCAGTACTTTCGTAAAGTTTCAGAAAATTCTCAAACTTTTGGAAGACTACCATCTCAACAATGACGGTGAAGTAGAGATCAACT
Organism: Microscillaceae bacterium; assembly: GCA_003483885.1. Taxonomy (GTDB): domain Bacteria; phylum Bacteroidota; class Bacteroidia; order Cytophagales; family Microscillaceae; genus Microscilla. The sequence goes on along the minus strand of DMXI01000461.1, from coordinate 1,290 downwards.
GGTACTACGAAAAGAGTGATTTAGATATGTTTGATAATGGAGAAGATTATCAAGCGGATGTAGAAATTCCATTCAATATGATTGCCTATTAATTGCAACATTTTATATAAGGGAAACCTTACAGTAATCATACAAATACTGTAAGGTTTTCTTTTGCCCTATCCTTTACACCATTTGAGTAATTTGCTCCAAAGCCTCTCCATTGGCTTGAATAAAATGCTCGATATCTGCATCGCTCAATGCATTGGAAACAAACAAAGTCTCGAACTGCGAAGGAGCCAAATATACCCCACGCTGAAGCATTGCCTGAAAGTATTGGCCAAATAAAGCAGTATCAGTAGTTTTGGCAGTATCAAAATCTACCACTTTTTGATCGGTAAAAAACAAGCTAAACATAGACCCCAAGTGGTTCATTGTATAAGGCAATTGTAAGCGATCCAAGTTTTGCTGGATACCCTTTACCATTTTGGCAGCTATAGCATCAATCTCGTCGTATACCGAAGGAGTTTCGTTCAAATGCTGCAACATGGCCAACCCCGCTGACATTGCTACTGGATTACCCGATAAAGTACCTGCCTGATACACTGGCCCTACGGGTGACACATAATCCATAATTTCTTTGCGCCCACCATAGGCACCTACGGGCATTCCTCCGCCAATAATTTTACCCAGGGTAGTCATATCGGGCATAACTCCAAAAACCTCCTGAGCGCCTCCTTTGGCCAAACGAAACCCAGTCATTACCTCGTCAAAGATCAATACAATACCTTCCTGATCACACAATTGGCGTAAGCCTTGTAAAAACCCTTCTTTGGGTAATACTGCTCCCATGTTTCCAGCCACTGGCTCAATAATAATGGCCGCAATATTATCTTTATTGGCTTCAGTCAATGTTTTTACCGCTTCTAAATCATTGAAAGGTGCCGTAAGGGTATCTTGAGCCACCCCTTGGTTTACTCCTGGGCTGTTAGGTACTCCCATAGTTACGGCACCACTTCCAGCGGCAATCAGAAATGAATCGCCATGGCCGTGGTAACACCCCTCAAACTTGATGATTTTTTCTCGATTGGTATATCCTCTGGCCAAACGAATAGCACTCATACAAGCTTCTGTGCCTGAGTTCACCATTCTTACTTTCTCTATAGAGGGAACCATATCTACAATAAGCTCTGCAATGATAACTTCTTTGTGGGTAGGTGCCCCAAAAGACAATGAACTCTTGATGGCTTCGCTTACGGCTTGCTCAATGGCAGGATGGCTATGCCCCAAAATCATAGGTCCCCAGGAATT
>DMXI01000300.1 GCA_003483885.1 Microscillaceae bacterium | reverse complement strand
GAATATTACTTTTATTTGCAAAAATTTTGTTGTCAAGCCTATCAATGAACTACTTAATTCACAACGTAGAAATAATAGACAAGCATTCCGAATTTAATCGCCAAAGAAAAAGCATTTTGATCGAAAAGGGAGTCATTTCCCAGATTTCTGATATTTCAAGCACTCATTCTACCGAGCATTTACAGGTTATCAATGGCCAGGATTTACAGTTATCGCCTGGTTGGTTTGACTTGCGCGCTTCTTTTCGCGATCCAGGATATGAGCATAAAGAAACACTCACCACTGGATGTGATGCAGCCCAAACTGGCGGATTTACCGAAGTAGCGGTACTGCCCAATACAAACCCGGTAATTCAGAGTAAGAATGAGTTGGCTTATCTCAAAAATCACAATCAACATCATTTGGTGACCATTCACCCAATTGCGGCCATTACCATCGATACTAAAGGCAAAGAGCTTACCGAAATGATCGATTTGCATACTCATGGGGCTGTGGCGTTTTCAGATGGAGAAAAACCGGTCTGGCACTCTGATATCCTAGTCAAAACATTGCAGTACTTGCAAAAATTTGATGGTTTGTTAATCAATCGCCCTGAAGACCTTATGCTGACTCAGTTTGGAACGATGAACGAGGGGGTCAGCAGCACAATGTTGGGCCTGAAGGGAATGCCAGCACTGGCGGAAGAAATGATGATCCGCCGGGACTTGGATTTTTTAGAGTATGCCGGAGGAAAAATTCATTTTTCTACCATTTCCAGTGCCAAATCAGTTGAGTTGATTCGCCAAGCCAAGCAAAAAGGATTGCGAGTGACTTGCGACATTGCCGCCCATCAGATTGCCTTTGACGATGCAGCTTTGATGGAGTTTAATTCTTACCTCAAAGTAAACCCACCATTTAGAACCTCAAAAGATCTAGAGGCATTACTACTAGGCTTGCAAGATGGTACTATAGATGTGGTAGTATCGGACCACCAACCACAAGACGAAGAGAGCAAAAACCTGGAGTTTGACCAGGCAGAGTTTGGAGCATTGGGCTTAGAGACGATGTTTGCAGTATTAAATACGTATCAACAACGACACCTTAGTCTGGAGGCATTGGTAGATAAAATTACGCATCAACCCCGAAAAATATTAAATCTTCCCCCGGTAAGTGTACAAGTTGGAGCTGAAGCAAATCTTACCTTGTTTGATGCGCAGAAAAAATGGACCGTGAGCGAATCAGATTTTAAGTCAAAATCTAATAACTCGCCCTTTGTGGGCCAAACTTTAACCGGAAAACCAATTGCAGTGTTTAAAGGGGAACAAACCAATTGGCCAACAAACAGTTAGTCAAAGACAATACAAAAACTATTATAGAGATTTTTAAATGAATGATCTAGTATGAAGCAGTTATTGAAGATTGGAGCAATTACCGGACTGATTGGTGGGAGTCTTTTCATACTCTTTATTCTTATACTTTTTTGGGCGGGCGAAGACCCATTGGGAGATGCTAAATCAGGTGAGTTTTTTGTGATTATGGTGGTGTTTGTAGGGCTTTACTTCTTGTATCGCTATCAACTTACCTTTCGTCAGGGTTTCTTAATGGGCAATATGGCCACCTTGGTCATTGTGGTGATGTCGGTGCTTTTTCTATACCTATTTTTAGGTAACAAGAGCAATCAGGTATTAGATAAGCACGTAAAGAAAAGGATTAGTATGGTGGAGAACTCTCCCAATAATAAGAAAAGGATTGAAAACGCCAATAAACAAGGAAAGGATGGCAAAAAAGAATTGGCCAATTTGATTGCCAACCTCAAATCCAGAAAACATTCCGAGTGGTTAAGTTTTGTCATCCAAAGAGAATTGATCTCCAAACTTGTTTTGGGACTCATCATATCTTTGTTGCTTTCGGTAGTACTTCGTAAGTATCGCCCCAAAGAACCTGCACCTACAGAATAATATTTATAAAACCTATCAATATGGCTTTAGCAAAAAAAGGCTCAAGAAGTATTTTAATAGATGATGTTCAATACCGCTGGAAAGCACGTAGTGAGACTGACGGCACTACCCATGTGGTGGTAGAGCTTTATGATGAGCCACAACAATCAATCGTAGCCTTTTTTCAGTCTTATCCATTTGATGATCCTGAAGAAAAAAGAGTGATCACTCCTGCTACTGTAACTGCCCTTGTCAATTATGCGTTAAAGCAGCGTTGGACTCCTGAAAAAAAAGCCAAACAATTAAATTTGGGCTTTTTAGATGATATCATCAAGGAGTAATTATCAATGATTTTTTATTAAATCACACTATGGCAATTCGTAGAAAAGGTTGCAGGCATATTACCGTTGATGGAGTAAAGTATCGTTGGGTGGTGAAGTTTACAGGTGGTTGTGGTTATACTTTTTGCTGCCCAGAGCACAATACCCTTTTGATAGAACAAGTAGGGCCTAAAAATGGTCAAATCCTCGGAGCTGTTTTTGACACACATAAGCGTCACCTTCAGTCCATCAAAAGCCTCAAGTCATCTGAGTCTTTGCAGCAGGCATTCCTAAAAGATGAGGTTTTCAGTCAACGACTCTCGATTACTCCTTATATTGTGAAACAGGTAATCAATGTTGCACTTAAGCAATATGATTGGCAACCTACTCAGAAAAAACCTATTTTTTATTTACCCAACCCTGACGCACTCATCGATTTAGAAGATAGTATTAATTATAATGGCCTGGAAGATTATAAAGCGAAAATTAGGCAGAGCCGGAGGGATTAAGCAACGTACTGCCAGACAAAGAGGTTGGGACAAAACCTATGGAGAGGGTAATTGGAACATTGGTTATGTCTTGGAGGGCGAATTTATACCGCAAGAAGAAGCCTTTGATCAAGTCTATTTTGCCAGTTATGTAGCTCATTTCCAAAAACATCCTCAGGACTTAGAAGAACTCATCAATACTGCCAAAACGTTACGCAACCCTCACGCCGAAGCTACCACAGGAGTAGATCTACAGGTACCTGCCATTTTGAGATATTTAGAAGAAAATAATTTACAGCTTTTAGGGAATGATGTAGTAGATGTTGGCTCTTGGCAAGGGCAAGCTTCTCATGCGTTGAGTATTCGTTTGAGTCCTTTGCAGATCAAATGTGTTTTGAACGAAAAAATGACATTGGAAAAGTTTTGGCAAGAAAAAAAGTGTTTGGCTATATGGGAAGATGAAAGTTAAAATAGAGAAATCGTCTCGACTTCTAGACTTCTAATCGCCAAAAAATGGTTATATTCCATGTAGAAACCTACAAATGATCAAAACACTTAATAATTGTTATGCAGACTTTTTCCAATAAGATTGCGGACATTCGCTATGATGAAGAATTAAAAATAATGCGCATTAATTACAAAGGTTTTGCGGCGTCAAATTTATACCGCCAGGCAGTAGAAAAAACCTTTGACATTGCCCTCGCAAATCGCTGCACTAAATGGCTGATTACTCAAGAGGAGTTTCGTGGGGTAAACCCCAATGATACCCAATGGCTTGCCGAAGTATGGTCTCCAAAAATTGCTGAAAAATTCAGGGAAATAGGCATTAATGAACGTAGAAAAACTGCCATCGTAAAAGCAGATAATGTTTTTGCGGACTATATTGCCCACCGAGTAGCCGATGATTTGCAAACAGAAGAAGAAAACAAGATTTTTGACAAAGAGGAAGATGCCTTGAAGTGGTTGTTAGCCTCAGGAAACGAATAACATTGATACAATAGCTTTGAAAAATACGGCAATTTTAACCCCTCTGGTTCAGTACATCAATAATTTCATACACCTCAACCAACAAGAGGTTGATTACATTACTTCGCAGGTACCTATTAAGGAGTTTAATAAAGGGGATTTTCTACTAAAAGAAGGCGATATTTCTAAAGCGTTTTTCTTTAACCTTAGTGGATGTTTAAGGCTTTTTTATCAAACTCAAGACTCAGAAAAAACGCTGTTTTTCTATACCGAAAATCAGTTCATCACGGCTTATGAAAGCTTTACGAAGGAAAAACCTTCCAAGTATTACATCGAGTGCTTAGAAGATAGTGTAGTAGCAGTGTTTACGCTAGAAACAGAAATGAAGCTCCTAAATCAGTTTTCCAAACTAGAAGTTTTGGTTCGTTTGGTTATGGAAGAACAACTAGGCATCTACCAACATATTATAAGTTCTCTCATAGCTTTAACCCCTGAAGAGCGCTATAGTCAACTTCTGGATGAATACCCTCAACTCATTCATCGCATTCCTCAATATTACTTGGCTTCATATTTAGGTATTACCCCAGAATCACTCAGTAGAATCAGAAAAAGGCTCAAAGATAAAGTACGTTCTTAACCAACGTCAATGACTACCAGTGTCACAGCTTATAGTTTTGTTGCCATTGTAACAATAATCATAGCAACATGAAAACAATACATTTAGGCCAAAACCTACTGGAATATCAGGATATAGGACAAGGACAACCACTTCTCTTTATTCATGGCGCGTTCTCGAACCAATATACCTGGCGAAAAATTATTCCTGAACTAAGTAAGTATTATCGATGCATTGCACCCTCCTGGCCTTTTGGCGCACACCGACAAGCATTTTCCCGTCAGGCTGACCTCACCCCCAAAGGGATTACTGCATTTATTCAACAATTTATAGAGGCGCTTCATTTAGAGCAAGTAGTGTTAGTAGCCAATGATACGGGTGGGGCCTATACTCAAATATTTACAGCAACCCATCCAGAAAAAGTAACAAAATTGATTTTAAGCAACTGCGAAGGTTTGGAAGTATTTCCTCCGAAAAAGTTTTCTTCACTACCCAAAATGGTGCGTTTCCCTGGATATACCCGTCTTATGGCTCAAGCGTTTAAATTAAAACCTTTGCTAAAAACACCTACCACTTTTGGCTTGCTATCTAACTCACTCCATAAAGAGGAATTGTTTGATTTATATGCCAAAAACTTTAGCCAACAAAAACCGATACGTCAAGATTTCAAAAAATTGGCTATGGGGTGGCACCCTAAATATACCCAAGAAGCCGCGGAGAAACTCAAAAAATTCAATAAACCAGTATTAGTGTTGTGGGGAAATGACGATGTTCAATTGTTTCCAGTCAGGTTAGGTAAAAGAATTGCGGATATATTTCCTGACGCTCAATTTGTGGAAATACCCAATGCGATGACTTATATCCAGGAAGATCAACCCAAGGAAATGGTTCGACAAATCAGAAACTTTCTTGATTAAAAAAAGCTGCCAGCGTGAGAAAAGAAACACTCACTCTGGTAGTTTCTTAAATTATTTCTATGAATGCGGTATTTGTCGTATTTTCCGTCCCTTTCTAAAAAACTTCACCACCTCTCGTAAACTATCTACACTATGGGCCGAGGCAAATACATCTATGTAGGGCAAGGCGGCTTGCATGCCTTCTACACTGGGCTTAAAGTTTGGATTTCCCGCCAAGGGGTTGAGCCAGATTACTTTAGTAGCTTTTTGATGAAGCACTTTCATACTTTCGGTCAAAGCCTCAATATTACCTGTATCCCAGCCATCGCTCATAATGAGCACTATTGTACGACCATCAAGATATTTGGGGGCAAACACTTCTACAAATTGTAGCAAAGATTCACCAATGCGTGTACCTCCCGACCAATCGGGCACTTCTTCAGAAAGTTTGCTTAGCGTTTCTTCAAAATGTTCTTCTTTCAGTTGTTCCGTTACTCTGTGTAGTTGGGTGCTAAACACAAAGGTCTCTATTTGTTGGTATACATTCTGAAAAGCATACATAAATTGCACTAAAAAACGACTGTACAAATCCATAGATTTACTAACATCACAAAACATCAACAATTTGGTTTTACGAATGGGCTTTTTCTGAAATGCCAGGTGCAACATCTCCCCTCCCCTACGCATATTGAGTCGTACCGTTCGGCGTAAGTCCAGTTTGGGCGACCACTTGGCGCGTTTGTATCGTCTATTGTGGCGAGTAGCCAATGAACGGCCTATTTGAGCAATGAGTTGGGTTACTTCTTCTAAATCTTCGTCGCCGAAGGCACTAAAATCTTTAGCACTAATGACTTCCTGAGTGCTGAAAGAAGCCAACTCTTCCTCTTCATCCTCATCGTTTTGTTTGTTATAGAGCCAATCTTTCAGCGCTTGTAAAGAAGGTTGTTGTGGTTTGGGTTGTTGCTCCTGTCTAGGCTCTAGTACCTCTTCTTCTTCTTGTTTGATTTTGGCATCTACTGCTTTGGTCAACTCATCCCAGTATTTCTGGTAGAGTTGATCAAACTTTTTTTGCTGAGGACGACTTTTGGGCAACATCGCACGCAATACCAAGCGAAAATTATCTTGATTTTGTAGTGGCAGCGTACACAAAGCATTCAATGCGTCCATTTCTTCGGTAGGTCCCAATGGGAAACCAGCTTGGCGCAAATAACGACAAAACAGCACCACTTGAGCACTCATAGCCGTTTGGCGCTGCATATATTCTCCCATTGGATTCACGATATCTAATATTTAATTATAAATTATGAATGGATGAATTATCTTTTCTAATGATTAATGATCGGTGGTGAATGGTTAATTTTCTTACTTCATTGTTCTATTACTAAATGGCTCCGAAATGCATCACGCTAATTTTTCATTTTTCACTCTTGTCCTGATGTAGGAAGAATCTCACTTTTCGTTTTTCACTTGACTGCATTTTTAATTCAAAAAAGCTACGAACTACCCACTCCCAACTACAAACCAAAAACTATGGACTAAAATTGTGAAGCATCAACTTAACTTTTGAATTACACCTACTTTCTCAAACAATTCGGACAAGGAATCTTGAGTATGACGAATGTCTTGCCAGTCTTTGAGCACAATACCCAGCGTATCTTCTACAATTTTCTTATCTAAATGATCGATATGTAAAGAAGTCAATGCCATCGCCCAATCCAGGGTTTCGGCAATGCCTGGGATTTTTTGCAAACGCATTTTGCGTACTTCTTGCATAAAACCACAGATTTGATCAGCCAGTTTCGCATCTATTTGAGGAACCTTTCCTCGTACAATGTTGAGTTCTTTTTCAAAAGTAGGGTACGTAATCCACAGATACATACAACGTCGTCGAAGCGCTTCTGAAATTTCTCGCACTCGATTACTGGTTACTACTACATAGGGTTTATGGGTAGCCTGAATGGTTCCAATTTCGGGAATCGTAATTTGCCAATCGGATAAAACTTCCAATAAGAAGCTCTCAAATTCTTCATCGGCGCGGTCTACCTCATCTATTAATAATACAGGGGCCTTATGATGGGTAATTGCCTGCAAAAGAGGACGCTTAAGCAGAAAGTTTTCACCAAACAATGTTTGTTCTTTTTCTTCTACGCTTTTGCTGCTTTGCTCATCCATTTTGAGGTAAAGTAACTGACGCTGATAGTTCCATTCGTATAAGGCTTGAGGAGCGTCTAAGCCTTCATAACATTGTAACCTTATCAAATCAGTTTCTAATGCACTCGCCATTACCTTGGCGATTTCAGTTTTTCCTACCCCAGCAGGTCCTTCTATCAGTAAAGGCTTATTCAATTGCATCGCCAAAAACACCGACATGACAATAGAGTCTTCAGTAATATAGCCCTGTTCGTGGAGCATTTTTTGAACCTTGGCGAGTTCTTTATTTTCCATATTTTGGGAAGATAGTTTTAGGTAAGCATACTTAAACCCAACATACAATTGAATGAAATGTTTCTGTTGAGTCTGCAAATAAAAAGCGGGCAACCACTTACCCGCTTTTATATGATAAAAATAATTAATCGTCTAGTTTGATGCTGCCATTAAAGCTCGCTTGGCATATACTTTTGCCAAGTGTTTGCGATAATCCTGAGAGGCATAATGATCGCTCATAATGTCTACTCCTTCTGCGGCCTTATCTGCTGCGGCTTTGATGCTATCAGCATTAACAGCTTGCCCAGTAATGGCTTCTTCTACTGCATTGTCGCGAAATGCACTGGGTGAAACGCCAGTAAATGCTACTCGAGCACGTTCTACTGAACCGTTACTACGGGTAATCATCACGGCACAGCCTACTAAAGCAAAGCGAGACGCAGGTTGAGGAAATTTCAAATACGCCGAATGGGTATTGGCAGGTGGAATCGGTATTCTGATCTCAGTAATGATCTCATTTTCCTCCAATGCTGTCATAAAAATTCCAGTAAAGAAGTCGCCTGCCGCAATATTGCGAGTACCATTGGCTCCAGCTACTACGATTTCGGCTTCTGATGCCAAAATACTTGCAGGCCAGTCTGCCGCTGGATCCGCATGGGCAATACTCCCTCCCAAGGTTCCTCGGTTACGTACCTGAACATCGCCAATGGCCAGAGCAGCTTGAGAAATCATTGGGATTTTTTCTTGCACTAAAGCAGATTTACCGATAGCGTTGTGGGTAGAGCAAGCACCAATGGCAATTACTCCTCCTTCTTCGCGAATATAGCTAAGGTCACTGATACGACTAATGTCAATCAAATGCCCAGGTTCACTCAATCTAAGCTTCAGAGAAGGCAACAGGCTATGCCCACCTGACATAATTTTGGCTTCTTCTCCGTATTGTTGCAGCAATTGTAAAGCCTCGCTTACGGATGCTGGACGATGATATTCAAAACTTGATGGTATCATAGTAAATTCCTCTGTTTAAAATAAGTTAATTTGATCCGTTGCTATGCATGGCTCTCCAAACACGCTCTGGCGTGAGTGGCATTTCTAAATCTTTGATACCAAATGGTGACAAAGCATCCATCACTGCATTTACTACTGCCGGTGTAGATCCAATACATCCAGCTTCTCCAGCACCTTTTACCCCAAGTGGGTTATGTGGGCAAGGAGTCACGGTACGATCTGTTTCAAACATAGGAAAATCATCGGCGCGAGGCATCGCATAATCCATATAGGACGCATTGAGCAACTGACCCGACTCGTCATAAATAGCTCCTTCCAAGAGAGCTTGACCAATTCCTTGAGCCAAACCACCGTGGATTTGTCCATCTACAATCATAGGGTTAATGACGTTTCCTACATCGTCGCAAGCAATGAATCGCTTCACTTCTACCTTTCCAGTATCAGGGTCTATTTCTACCACACAAATATGGCATCCGTAAGGATAGGTAAAGTTAGCTGGATCATAAAAACTAGAGAAATCTAACCCAGGTTCCAGGCCTTGTGGGTAATCATGGGGCACATAAGCAGTAAGCGCTACATCCCCAAATCCAATAGATTTGTCGGTTCCTTTTACCGTCCATTGTCCATTCGCAAATTCTAAATCATCCTCTGAGGCTTCTAGTTTATGTGCGGCAATTTTTGCCCCTTTTTCGAGTACTTTTTCTACACTCTTTACAATGGCACTTCCTCCTACGGCCAAACTACGAGAACCATAAGTACCCATACCAAAGGCTACTGCTTCGGAGTCTCCGTGCACAATCTCTACATCTTCTACTCCCACTCCTAACTTATCGGCTACAATTTGAGCAAATGTGGTTTCGTGGCCTTGTCCGTGAGAGTGAGAACCTACATATACGCTTACTTTGCCCGTAGGCTGAATGCGTACTTGGGCCGACTCAAATAATCCGGCTCGAGCCCCTAAAGCTCCTACTACCGCTGAGGGTGCAATACCACAGGCTTCTATATAAGCAGAAAATCCAATTCCCAGGTATTTTCCATTTTCGCGCGCTTCTTTCTGCTCTTTGCGGAAGTCTTCATATCCTACCATTTCCATGGCCCTACGAATGGTAGGCTCATAGTTACCACTATCATAAGTAAGCGCTACCTTGGTTTCATAACCAGGCTGATTTACCCCATCGAAAGGAGGAATCAAGTTTTTGATACGAAGCTCTGCTGGATCCATATTCATTTCTAGTGCCGCTTTATCGATCAAGCGCTCCAATAAATAAGTAGCTTCTGGGCGACCAGCTCCCCGGTAAGCATCTACCGCGGTAGTATTGGTAAATACCCCATATACTTCTATATAAATGGCAGGAGTCGTATACAAACCTTGCAATAAAGTACCATGCAAATAGGTAGGTACTGCCGGTGCAAAGGTAGACAAGTAGGCCCCCATATTAGCGGCAGTACTGGAACGTAACCCAATCATTTTGCCGTCTGCATCAAAAGCCATTTCCGACTTACTGACATGGTCACGTCCATGGGCATCAGTTACAAAGCTTTCACTGCGTTCGGCAGTCCATTTAATGGGTACTCCCAAGGCTTTAGAAGCCCAGATTACCAAGGCTTCCTCGGCATAATGGAAAATTTTACTTCCAAATCCCCCTCCTACATCGGGCGCTACTACTCTTACTTTATGTTCGGGTAAACCCAATACAAAAGCCGATAATAATAGACGCGTCAGGTGTGGGTTTTGAGAAGTCGTATATAAGGTATACTTGTCAGTGGCAGGTTCGAAGTGGCCAATCGCCGAACGGGGTTCCATGGCATTGGGGATTACCCGTTGGTTGGTAAACTCCAGGGTGGTTACGTGGTGAGCATTGGCAAATGCCGCATCGGTAGCGGCTTTATCACCCAGTTCCCAATCAAAGCTTAGGTTGTTGGGGCAATCATCGTGTACCAATGGCTGTCCAGCCTCCATGGCCTGCTTGGCATCCGTTACCGCAGGTAGTTCTTCATATTCGATTTCTACCAACTCGGCGGCATCTTTGGCAATTTCTTTAGTTTCAGCAATCACCATTACTACGCCATCTCCCTGATGACGCGCTTTGTTTACCACCAATAATGGATGCAATGGTTCTTTCATGGTATCACCATTGCGAAAATTTACCTGCCAGCCACAAGGTACTCCTCCTACGCCCGAATCGGCAATGTCTTTTCCAGTAAATACAGCCACCACTCCTTCGGCGTTTTTGGCTTCCTCGGTGTTGATGCTTAATATTTTTGCATGGGCAAACGGACTTCTTATGATGTAGGCATAAGTCATTCCTTGCAACTGGATATCATCAGTATAATTTCCTTTTCCAGTAATAAAACGTTTGTCTTCTACCCGTTTTACCGAGCTTCCTATAATACTACCCATGGCTTACCTCCTTCCCCTGCATTTTATCAGCAGCATATTGGATAGATTTTACAATATTGTGATAACCCGTACAACGACAAATATTTCCTTCTAAGGCATGGCGAATTTCTTGTTCTGAGGGATTGGGATTGTTGGTGAGCAAATCGGCCGCGGCCATAATCATCCCAGGGGTGCAATAGCCACATTGTAAGCCATGCTCTTCTTTGAATCCTTCCTGAAGCGGATGATCACCGTTCTTACTAAGGCCTTCAATAGTAGTTACTTCCGCGCCATCGACTTGAACCGCCAACAAAGTGCAAGATTTTACGGCGTTGCCGTCTACTAAAATGGTGCAAGCACCACAACCGCTGGTATCGCAGCCCACGTGCGTACCAGTCAACCGCAAGGTTTCGCGGAGGAAGTCTACCAATAATTGTCTTGGCTCTACTTCCTGGCTATATTCCTTACCATTTACTTTTACATTAATAGGGATTCCCATATACAAGTGATTGGTTTACAGTTTTTTATGTATTTAGTTTGAATATAAGTTTCTGACTTCAGTCTTATAAAAAATGATCGCGCTCTTGGTCAACTTCACTTTAATAGGGTAATTGGAATAGGTTATCGGGACCTGATTTTGTGATTGTCCAGATATGCAAGGGTTGTACTTGAATAGTACTTTTTTACTTCTTTACCCTACAAAAATATTGTAGAGTACAAATGTTTGTAGGGTAAATACAAATAAATATAAATAATCGAACTATGCAAATGTTGATTTGGGTATTTTCCAAATGAAAAAATGTAATCTTGGTCTTGTGCAGTGTTTTATTTGGTAAGTATTAAGTTGGGTAATTTGTGGAAGGTATTTGTTTTAAGTATTACAGAAGTCAAATCGCTCTAATATTGCTGTTTATGTGGGGAGATACTGGGCAAAACAACAAAGGCTTAAAGTAAACGAACACTAAAAAATGGGTGAACGTCTCCAAAATTTGGGTAAAAATATTGGAGCAAATTATTGTGTCGGAATTTCTCACAAAACCTCTCTGGCATATCTTTTTGGGGTATTTTGACAAGAAGTGGTAAAAAAACGCATTTTAGTTACCTTGGTTAACTAAAATCAAATTATGATCAGTTGAGCCCAACTTTATTATTTTTTTTTCGTTAAATTTGATGTTTAGAAGGATGAAGCAAAAACAACTTTCGATAAAGCGTATTTTCACCTATTCCCTCACTTCTCTCTCACTTTTATCACTTTTCCCATTTTTTACTGTACTTTTTCAATAAAAATTACTTTCTCAGCAAAAACTTACAAAGGTAAATTTAAATTATTTTTTTCGCAAAAATCGCTTGTATTTTCCGTAACCTTTCTCTCAAAACCCCAGTATATACAGCAGAAACAATTACTGAATGCTTTAACAACAAAATATAAAATCGTAACTATTATGAATAACAAATTAAACAACTGGGCAGTATTGACGAATGAAGAAATGATTTTGGTAAAGGGTGGAAATGGAGGAGAGACTGAGGTTGATGAACCTAGAGGATAAGTTTTGTAAAATATATTAATAGTAGAAATTTCGTAACGTTAAATAGATAAGAAAATGAATAATTGGACAGTACTTACTAAGGAAGAAATGCTATATATTCAAGGTGGGATGGAAGGAGAAGACCCACAAACTGTTGCTCTTACCAATCCAGATGCCTTTGCAACTGCTTTGCAGGAAACATCTCGAGCAGAAATGATGGAATGGTTTGAAGATTTTGGATACACCCGACGTCAAGCAAGACATTTTATTCGCCGTTTTCGCCGGTGGCTGCGTAGAAGGGGCGGATGCTAATTCAAGAAATTTCAATAACTTTATGATATATGAACCTCACAAATTTGTGAGGTTTTTTTGTGTTTATGTTTTTACAACAATTTCTAACAAGTGATATTATTTACTATCATATTTGCAAATTCAGCTATTTATAATTTGATGTAGGCAAAGTTATATTCTGTCTTAGTACTCTATTAAACGACACCTTCATCATCTTGCCGAACTTTGAAGGGGTATTTTAGCAAAACATCTATTATTAGTAGATTAAAATAAAAATCTGAAGTGCCTGTTTTGTCGCCACAGATTACCTGCAATGATCGCATTCAATTTATTTTTAGGGATATTACTTATCAGGCGGAGCGAAACATCTGAATAAAAACGAGTCTACCACTCAGACCCTTCGCAGTGCTCTGGGTGACAATATGCCTACTTGAGTGGTCATCTTGGTGTAATTTGGGAACCAAAGTATTACTACTACCGATGATGTGTTTATATAAAGCGTTGATTATTAATTGATTAAAATAATACTTGATATCTGGGTTTTGTCACTCCGAACTTGTTGAGGAGTCTGCTTGAAAGATAACTATCAGATGCCTCAACAAGTTGAAAATACCGATGCATCGGTGCTCAGCATGACAACCAAGCATATCATGACCATTGATGTGTTTTGGGTATCAAAAAACCGAGTCTACAGCTTTGTTGTGACGAGTTCAACGAAGTTAATTAGGTCTACTAATGACAGCATTAGATTTAGTTGTAGGAATCTTACTTGTCATGCAGAGTCCTAATATTTTGTTACTCAAAACACACCGATGGAGATGACAACTTAAGAGGGCTGTTATTTGCGAAGAATTGTGGAAGGGAAATTTAGAATATAATATTGTCTTGAATCCACAATTCTGAAGCAATCTTTTGGGGCTGCATTTCCACAATTTCTCAAAGTTGTCATCGATAGCCCAGCGAAGCATCTGAATAAAAACAAGTCTATCACTCAAACCCTTCGCGGGGCCACTGATAACAACTTCATATAACTGGTTATCAGCAGGTTGCTATCTTCATTAATGTATTATGGAAACCCTAATATTAGGATTCGGAAAGGCAAATTCAAAGTCCCGATACTCCACAACGTTCAGGCCGTTTGGTTTTCAATTTTAAATAAAGCAAAGTCTCAATAAAAACCTATGACAAACGAAAACCCATCACTAACATATCGTCCATTTGCTCATAGCCCCCTTGTTTCATCCAATCATTGATGGTTTCTTCTACCTGGCGGCGTTGGTCTTGCATGGAGAGCTGAGAGATATAGAACACCAGTTCTAAAAAACGGGAACGCATAAATTTCTTTCCTTTTTTGCCTCCAAACTGATCACGATACCCATCGCTGTACATATAGCACATAATCGGTGCTTCTTGATAAGAAATGGTGTGGGCCTGGAATCCATCCTCTCCGGGTGACATGTCTCCCCCAATGGAGGTTTTATTAGGAGCAATTCGAGTTTGTTCTCCGTCTTGCACGTATACCAAAGGACTATTGGCTCCGGCATAGCTCAAGGTTTTCTCCTGAGGGTCAATCACACATAGCGAGATGTCCATGCCATCGGTATTTTCACCAGTCTCTTGGTGCAACGCTCGGCGTACCCCTTCGTGCAGGTGATTTAATATAATATCGGGCTGGATGATGCGGCGATCTTTGACAATGTCGTTTAATAAATCATTGCCAATCATGCTCATAAAAGCTCCCGGTACCCCGTGACCAGTACAATCAGACACGGAAAGTACGTATTTGGTCTGTTTACTGTATTTTACTTCAGCAAACCAATAAAAATCGCCACTAACGATGTCACGCGGTTGGTAAAACAAAAAATGTTCGGGAAAAGCGGCGGAAATTTCTTCGGGTAGGGGTAAAATAGCGGTTTGAATTTTACGGGCGTAATTGATGCTGTCCCGAATGTCTTTGTGTTGCTCTTCGAGCATGTCGCGTTGGGCCAAAATTTCCTCAGTTTGGATTTCAATTTCTTGTTTTTGCGACAAAAGCACTCGGTTGGTCCGTTGTTTTCGAAGATTGCTTCGATACAATACTACCGCGAGAACCATCAGCAATACTACCCCAATCACTGACACAATATTGAGAAGAAAGCTTTGACGAATCAAGGCTTTATTTTTGACATCCTGCAGTTTTAAGTATTTATTCTCCTGCTCCTTTTTCTCCGTATCATACTTGGTCTCCATCTCTGCAATTTGCTCTGATTTTTTTTCATTAAATACACTATCTGTGTAGGCTTTATGTTTTTGATAAAAAAAGAGAGCTTCACTGAGATATCCAGTTTCCTGATAAATATCTGAGAGTGACTTTGCAATATTCATTGCCCTCTGTTTTGCTCCAATTTCTTCTGATATTTTCAAAGCATCTAAACCATATTTAATAGCTTTCTTGTAATCTTTGAGGACAAAGTAAGCCTGCGAAAGCTGTGATAATGGAAATAACTGACTTTTATGTAATCCTAGACGTTCTCTTATCATTAGTGATTTGGTACAAACATCAATCGCTAATTGAAATTTTTTTAACTTAATATAAACACCTCCAATATTTGATAGAGCTATTGCCACTCCTTTATCATCCGATAGTTTTTCTTTTATTTTTTTATAATTATTATAATAGTACAGAGCCTTTTCATAATCACCAAGATCATTATAAACATTACCCAAATTATTATAATCACTTGCAATATTATTTTCTCGTTTAAACCTTTTATGAATCACTAAAGCATTATTAAAAAACTCGATTGATTTTTTATATTTCTTTTGTCGGTAGTAGAGAGCACCGATACTTGCCAAGGTATTTGCTTGGCTCTTTTGTTTTCCTATAACTTCATAAATATTTAAAGCTTTCAGAAAAAAATCTAGTGCAACGGAAAAATCACCTTTGTTCCGATAAATAATTCCTAATTCTCTTAAACTTTCAGCAATCTTTATCGAGTCGTTGATGTTACTTGCAATTTTTAACACATAATTTTGATGATAAATCGCTTTATCGAAAACTTTAGAAATTCTATAAGCATAGCCCAAATTGGATTCGGCAAATAGAGCTCCTTTCTTAAAATTAAGCTTATTAGCTACCTTTAAAGCTCTTTCACCAAACTTAATTGCTTCTCTTACATTATTTCTATCAGCAATAATATAACTGAGTCTATTCAATACGTTTACCTTATTGGTATCTTCTGGAAGGGTTCTAAGTATTTGTAGAAGACTGTCTTTCTCAGCATTTTTTTGAGAAAATAAGGGTAGGTAAATAAAAGAGAAGATCAGTAAAAAAGTACCAATGCGCAAGGGAAAAGAAAGTGAAAAAACACGAAATAGTTTTCCCATAGAGTATAGATATTGATTAAAAGTATAGGGTGTAAAAAGAAATGTAACTTATTTGAACAAGTATCGTGTAGGGCTAAGTTAATGATTCATGTAGAGATTTTAAAGTTTTGGGTTTGTTAAATTTTAACAGTCTATTCACCCAATAATTATCGTATTTTAACTCAAGCGAAAGCCCATCACCAGCATATCATCCATTTGATGGTGGCATTCCCTTATAAAAAGACTAAGGAGAAATAATAGGTCAATTTCTACAGTAATTATCCTATTCACTTACTTACAGCTTCCAAAACACCCATTTTTCGGAGTTTAGTGCCATATACCGATACAGTACGATTACTTATAGGTAATATCTTCGCTATTTCTGCTGGAGGTTTTCCAAGTTTAAGGCAATAACCCACTTGCCACATCACTTTAGTAATTTTCTTATCTACTAACGCTTTATCGATAGTATCAGAAAACTCAGGAAATTCAGGTCGTACTTTTTCTTGAATGATTGACAACTCGCCTGAAGTATTAATTTCATTAGCCAGTAATTTTTGAGCAATTTCGGGTCCCCTCTGTGCGAAGGCTTCTTGAATTTGTTGTAATTTACCTGTAGCCTCAGTGGCTTCTTGCAAATAGATCTTTACTTTTTCGTCTCTGTCTTTTTTGATTAAGGCATTCGCTTTTGTTAACTCATTATTTATGGTCTTTAACTCCTCGGTTTGGATTTCAATTTCTTGTTTTTGTGATAAGAGCACTCTATTAGTGCGTTGCTTTCGCAAATTGCTACGATACAATACTACTGCAAGAACCATCAACAACACTACCCCAATCACTGACACAATATTCAGTAGAAAGCTTTGGCGGATCAAGGCTTTATTTTTGACGTCTTGCAATTTTAAGTATTTATTTTCCTGTTCTTTTTTCTCGGTATCATATTTGGTTTCCATTTCCGCAATTTGCTCCGATTTTGTTTCATTGAATACACTATCCGCATAGGCTTTATATCTTTGATAAAAAAATAGCGCGCTGCTCAAATTTCCAGATTCCTGATAAATTTTCGATATCGACTTAGCAATATTCATAGCTCTATGTTTTGCTCCAATATCTTCTGATATATTAAAGGCATCTGAACCGTATTTAATCGCTTTTTTATAATCTTTGAGAGCAAAGTAAGCTTGAGAAAGTTGTGATAAAGGAAATAACTTACTTTTACGTAACCTTAAACTATCTCTTATCATTAATGATTTGGTACAAACATCAATTGCTGATTGAAACTTTTTTAACTTAATATAAACCCCTCCAATGTTTGACAAAGCTATTGCTACTCCTTTAGCATCCTCTAAATTCTCTTTTATTTTTTTGTAATTATTATAATAAAATAGCGCTTTGTCAAAGTCTCCTAAATCATTATAAACATTACCTAAATTATTATAATCTATTGCGATGTTGTTTTCCTGCTTAAAACTTTTATGAATCACCAAAGCATTATTAAAACACTCTATTGATTTTTCATACTTCTTTTGGCGATAATATAAAGCACCAATACTTGTTAATGTATTTGCCTGACTTTTTTCATCCTCTATTGTTTCATAAATACTTAATGATTTTAAAAAATAATTCAAGGCTTCAGGAAAATCTCCCTTCCTGCGATAAATAATCCCCAATTCTCTCAAGCTTTCTGCGATATTAGAAGAGTCTTTCAAAGCTTT
Organism: Microscillaceae bacterium; assembly: GCA_003483885.1. Taxonomy (GTDB): domain Bacteria; phylum Bacteroidota; class Bacteroidia; order Cytophagales; family Microscillaceae; genus Microscilla. Next base: position 1,092 of record DMXI01000300.1, on the reverse strand, counting down.
AGCTCTTTCCAATGCCCCCTTCTGATAAACTACAGCTTCTTTATAGTTCCCTTTACTACGATATGCATACCCTAAATTAGCATAAGCGGTTAATACTCCTAATTTAAAATCTAATTTACTAGCTAACTCAAGAGCGTCTTTACCATGCGTAATAGCATTTTCAGTATCATTTTTGGCACCAACAAAACACAAATGATTTAATGTATTTACTTTATTGGTGTCATCTGGGAGGATTTTAAGAATTTTTAAGAGGCTATCTTTTTTGGTATTCTTTTGAGAGAATGCCAGCGAAAAAGTGAGAAAATAAATTAGTAGCAAAGTACCAATGTGTAAGGGAAAAGAAAGTGAGGAGACACAAAATAGTTTTCCCATAGAGTGTAGGTATTGATTAAAAGTATAGGGTGTAAAAAGAAATGTAGCTTATCTAAAAAAGTATCGTATAGGGCTAAGTTAATGATTCGTGTAGAGATTTTAAAGTTTTGGGTTTGTTAAATTTAAGAAGTCTACTCACCCAATAATTATCGAATTTTAACTCAGTCGAAAGCCCATTACTAGCATATCATCCATTTGGTCGTAGCCCCCTTGTTTCATCCACTCAGTGATGGTATCTTCTATTTGGCGGCGTTGTTCTTGCATGGAGAGTTGGGAAATATAAAATACCAATTCCAAAAAACGAGGGCGCATAAATTTCTTCCCCTTTTCTCCCCCAAACTGATCCCGATAACCGTCCGAATACAGATAACACATCACAGGTGCATCTTGGTAAACAATGGTATGAGCTTGAAACCCTTTGTCAAATTTGGTTTTGCTCCCACCAATGGAGGTTTTGTTAGGGGCTATTCGAGTCAACTCACCTTCTTTTACATATACCAAGGGGCTATTGGCTCCAGCATAACTAACCGTTTTTTGTTGAGGATCAATCACACACAAGGCGATGTCCATACCATCCGAATTTTCTCCAGTTTCTTGATGTAAGGCTTTGCGTACCCCTATATGCAATAAATCTAGAATTACATTGGGTTCCAAAATATGGCGGGCTTTGACAATGTCATTCAGCAAATCGTTGCCAATCATACTCATAAAGGCCCCTGG
>DMXI01000676.1 GCA_003483885.1 Microscillaceae bacterium | reverse complement strand
ATGTGGTTTCATGTAGATGGAGCTTATGGAGGCTGCTTTGCGATGACCAATACCCACGGGCACTTGTTTGAGGGTACCCAATATGCCGATTCTATCACGGTAGATTTTCATAAATCTTTATTTCAGCCAGTGTGTTCCAGCGTATTTTTGGTGGGTGACCAGCAAAACTTCCGCTACGTATCGCATTACGCCGATTACTTGAACCCGATAGAAACTAAAGAAGCTGAGTTTCAAAACCTTATTACCAAGTCTATCCAGACTACGCGAAGATTTGATGCACTCAAGCTTTGGTTTACCCTCCGAATGGTAGACGAGGCATCTTTGATTTATTATCTGGAGCGGGTGCACCGGTTGGCTTTAGATGCCTATGAATTACTCTTGAAAGAAGACTGCTTCGAGCTGGCACATTTCCCTGAATTGAGCACGGTAGTCTTCCGTTATCGCTTGCCTACCCTTGAGGATGGAGATCAACAAGATGAAATAAATTTATTTATTAAAGACACTTTGTTTAAATCTGGACAGGCTTCAGTGGCTAGTACCCGTCTCAACGATCGTATTTATCTCAAGTTCACTTTACTAAACCCTCAATCTACCAAAGAAGATATCCAGCATATTATTCAATTGATGGTGGCACAAGGTAAAAAATATCAGGTTGAAAAGCAGTTGGTTACAGCATAACATTGATGGTTCAATTGACCTTCTGTGGGTCAATACTTCATGCATTTTGAGCCTTTAACCTCCTACATTAGGGCCAAATGCACAAGTTTTATGAGGTTAATAGAAAAATTGAAAAAGATATTCTAATCAGCACCACATCACCAGTTTTTTAAAATTGAAGTCAAGATGACTTCTCATAAACGAATAAAAATGCAAACGAAGATATATGATTTTATAGCCGTTGGTCTGGGACCTTTCAATTTAAGTTTGGCTTGTTTGACCGAACCCATTGAAGAATTAGAGGGCCTATTTTTGGAAAAAAACAGTGGTTTTGACTGGCATCCAGGAATGTTGATGCCTAGTACTACACTACAGATTCCTTTTATGGCCGACTTGGTTACCTTGGCTGACCCTACCAGTCCTTATAGCTTTTTGAATTACATCAAAAAACAAGGGCGAATCTACTCTTTTTATATCCGGGAAAACTTCTTAGTGTTACGTAACGAGTACAACCAGTACTGCCAGTGGGTGATTCAGCAATTATCGAATGTACGATTCAACCAGGCCGTAGAGGAAATTCATTATCAAGATGAGGAAGGTTGCTATTATTTAACAGTAACCAATCAGGAAACACAGGCTACGGAAGTGTATCGAGCCAAAAGATTGGTATTGGGTACTGGAACCAGTCCTACACTACCATCTTGCTGCGATACCGTGAAAGAAGATTTGGTACATTCTGCCAATTATTTGTTCAAAAAGAAAGCCTTACAGCAACAAAAGAGTATTACCATTGTAGGAAGTGGACAAAGCGCGGCTGAGATTTACCACGATTTGTTGCAAGAAATCGAGAAGGGGTACGAACTACATTGGATTACCCGTTCTCCAAGGTTTTTCCCATTGGAATACAGCAAGTTAACCTTAGAAATGACCTCTCCTGAATACGTAGATTATTTCCATGCATTGCCCGCTCAAAAACGAGACAACATCATTGGCAAGCAAAAGCATTTGTATAAGGGGATCAATAGCGACCTGATCAATGAGATTTATGACTTGTTGTATACTCATCAGGTAGCTGGAGTAGATATGCACACTACATTACGCACCCATTCGGCGCTTACTGCAGTGCGCAAAGAAGGCAATGAGTTCCAATTGACCTTGCACCAACAAGAAGAAGACAAGCACTATAGCCATCGCACCGAAGGTTTGGTAATGGCTACGGGCTACGGCTACAAGCAGCCCAAATTTATTGATCCAATCGAAGGGCGCATCAAGTGGGATGATCAAGGGCGTTACGATGTAAACCGCAACTATAGCATTGATCAAAATGCCAACGAGATTTTTGTGCAAAATGCGGAATTACACACCCACGGTTTTGTAACCCCAGACTTGGGCATGGGTTGCTATCGCAATGCGTACATTATCAAAGAAATGACAGGAGTAGAGCATTACCCTGTGGAGCGAAAAATTGCCTTCCAACAGTTTGGGGTTTCGCAAGAAGAAGAGTTGATGTTGGATTACCAATAGTCAAAAAGGCAATGAAAAATTTACGTTCGTTTTTGATTGGGATGACCATGGTGGCAGTAGTAAGTGATTATCTACTGCACCCATTCTACCCCCAGTTTTTTGAGGCGAGATTTGGCGTAACTAACCCAAAAGTAGTAGGGTACTACTTTGCCGCCATTTGTTTTATGGTAATGATCGCTTTTCCGTTTTGGGCGTATGTTTCCAAAAAAGTAGCCGAGTTGCAAATTTTGGTTTATACCCAGTTAGTGGCTGGAATATTGGCCTTGTACTGCTTTTGGACTACCTCTTACGAAAATTTTTGGATTGCTTCGCTCGTCATGATCTGCTTTAAAGGGAGCTATCTTTTGGTATACCCTTACATTCTCAAAATTATTCGCCCCGATCAGCACACCAAAACCATTGGTATTTTATCGGTAGTCGTGCACTTGGGAGGAATATTAGGGGCGGTCATTGGCGGTTTAGTAGTAGATTTTATCAATCCAGCCTATATATTTTTGGTGATGGCTGCGGGAGATTTTATTCAAATGTTGATGAGCATTTATTTACTGAAAAGTGCGCGATTCAATACCGCAAAGCCTGAAGTTCCAGAACAAACATCCACCGAAAAGAAACCTTTGATTCCCAATGGTTTTGTGCTCAAAATTGGACTCATCACCTTGGTACTATACTTCAGTGATTTCTTAATCCGACCTTTCTTTTCCCGCTATTGGGAGGCGATTTCACTTTATGACAGCAAGTTAGTTTCAGGATTTGTGTATGCCATTCCAGGGTTTGTGGCTGTGTTTGCCCTATGGCTAAGTTGGAAGCACACCTCGGCAAATGACCAAAAATATCGTGGGATTTCTATTGCCCTCATTGTAGGAATGGTAGGACTGTTTTTGCAGGCTTCCTCCATCGAAGCCATTGTTTTGTTAGGCAGAGTTGTGTATGGTTGGGCCATTTTTCAAGGAATGGTGCGGTTCGACGCACTACTATTTCAGTTAAGCACTCCCGAATCTTATGCGATAGACTACAGTAAAATCCATTTTTTTCAAAACCTGGGCGTGTTACTCGCTTCTTTTTCGGTAGGTTTTATAGTAGATGCACAAGGGTTACAAATGCCATTTTGGCTAGCATTGCTAGGGTTTGGCCTATCGTTTACTGCTTATTATTGGATGTTTCGCGCTCAGATGAAATCAAAGAAAGAAACTCCTTCAGAGCAAGCAAACCAATCTTTGAACAAATCAGAAAATCGCTCTACGCAAACAGAAGAACCTTTGGCTTTAAGCAAATAATGTAATGAACAACAACGAAACAGCACAAGCTGATATCATATATGCCCAATCTTATCCATCTTTCGGAGACATTGCTTTCCGAAAATTGGACATAGCACAGGACATTCCTATGCTACATGCCTGGGTAAACAAGGAATACGCCGTGTTTTGGGGGTTACAAAATACGACGGTGGCTCAGGTAAAAGAGGAGTATGAGAAGCTCATCGCCCGCGAAAACTATGAGGTATTGGTGGGACTGTACAATGGAAGTCCGGCATTTTTGCTGGAATGTTACCATCCCCAAACCGACCCTATTGGCGAATATTACCACGCAAGAGAAAATGATTGTGGGATTCACGTATTGGTAGCCCCCGCCGAACGTCCCATTGCCGATTTTACTTGGTACATATTCAGAGCTATTACCGATTTGGTATTTGATGATCCCAAAGTACAACGGGTATTGGTAGAGCCTGACATTCGCAACAAAAAAATGTTTGCCATTTGCGAACGCGTTGGTTTTACCCTGGATGCCATCGTGAGTTTGCCTCACAAAACAGCTCAGTTGGCTTTTTATACCAGAGCGCAATACCAAAAAAATCAACACTTAAAACATGTGATAAAAAGAAGTGCCATGAATAGTATTAACAATACGGTGTCGCCTCAGCAAGCGGTGGCTCATATTACCCCAGCATTGTGGCAAAAAGCCACCTCATTATTGATCAAAAAAGCGATTTGTGAATTTTCGCATGAGCGTTTGATCACTCCGAAAATTATAGAAGCACATGTAGAGAATAAATTGGATTGGAATTTATACTCGCTAGCCAGCGATTCAGACAGCGTATATTATACTTTCAAAGCCCAACTATTGGCTTTGAATCACCTAAATATTGACGAGGCTTCAATACAAAAATATGTAGATGACCAAATAGTGGCTTTGGATGGACTTTGGTTTATCAAAGAATTCAGAGAGCAGTTGGGAATTACTAAAGCCCAAATGCCCATGTATTTGGAAGAAATCACCAGTACATTGTACGGCAGTGCTTATAAATTAATCAAGGGGAATCCGACGGCTGAAGAGTTGGCAACCGCTGACTTTCAGACCATTGAGCAATCTATGACCGAGGGGCACCCTGGGTTTGTAGCCAACAATGGGCGCATAGGGTTCGACAGTGGCGATTATAGGGCGTATGCCCCCGAAGCAGGCAATTCATTTGCTTTATTATGGTTGGCAGGTCATAAGGATCGCACCGTGTATGCTGGCACTGAGGACTTACCTTATACTACCTTGATTGCTCAAGAGTTGGATGAAACTACCCGAGCCAATTTTGAACAACAAATTGCTCAAAAAGGATTTGATCCAGCAGACTATACTTTTATTCCGATTCATCCTTGGCAGTGGTTCAACAAGTTGGCTAACATTTTTGCGCCAGAAGTAGCACAAGGCAAACTGATTTGCTTGGGTTATGGCCCTGACCAATACCTGGCTCAGCAATCGGTACGTACGCTTTTCAATATTAGCAATCCGCATAAATTTTACACCAAATCTTCGCTCTCTATTCTAAATATGGGCTTTATGCGAGGTTTGCCTTTGTATTATTTAGGTACAGCCCCCGAAATGGCGGTCTGGCTGGAAGACTTGCTGCGCTCAGATGAATACATTCAGGAAACAGGTTTCGAAATGTTGGGCGAAATCGCTTCGGTGAGTTATGTAAACCCTTACTACGAAGAGTGGGGACCCCACAATGACTATAACAAAATGTTGGCTTCGCTATGGAGAGAAAGTCCCATGAGCAAAATTAGCGAGGAGCAAGGCTTGATGACTATGGCTGCTTTGTTACACATTGATCATGAAGGTAATGCATTGTTGCCAGAATTGATCAAGGTATCAGGGTTAAATACCGATGATTGGCTACGCAGTTATTTGAAAGCTTATCTGAGTCCTTTATTGCATTGCTTCTACAAATACGATTTGGTATTTATGCCGCACGGCGAAAACCTGATTTTGGTAATCGAAAACGGCGTACCTGTAAAGGCACTACTCAAAGACATTACCGAAGAAGCCGTGATTTTGAACCCTGATTTTGAGCTACCCGAAAACCTTAAGCGTATGTACGCGCCAGTAGCTGAGGATGTGAAGCTGTTGTCTATTTTTATTGATGTATTCGATGGCTTTTTTAGATTCTTATCCCACATTTTGGTAGCGCAAATGAACTACTCAGAAGAGCGTTTTTGGGAGTTGGTGGCTGAAAACATCTTGATATACCAACAAAAATATCCAGAGATGCAAGAAAAGTTTGAGCAGTACGATTTGTTCGCACCAACATTTAAACTGTCTTGCCTCAATCGTTTACAGTTGAATAACCACAAGCAAATGATTGACTTAGATGACCCTACAGTATTGCTACAGTTTGTAGGAACCCTGGAGAATCCGGTAGCTCAATTCAAATCTACTTTAGCATCAGTCGCTTACTTGACCGACTAACCACTTTGGCTTTATGAATACAATCAATCAAGCAATGGCGTATACTCGAGAAATCCCTAAATTGGGTGCTTTCGAGTTGCGGCCATTTTCAATACAAGACGATGTCGAGTTTTTGCACAATTGGGTAAATCAACCTTATGCCCAATATTGGGGAATGCTGAATAGCTCGATAGAAGAGGTGCGCAAGGCCTACGTAGAGCTGTTAGAAACTCCTGGTTATGAGGTGCTTACTGCTTTTTGGCAAGGAGAGCCTATTTTTATTACGGAATGCTATGCGGTGGAACATGACCTCATTGCTCAGCACTATGAGGTGCAAAAAGGGGATCGAGGCATGCATGTATTGGTAGGACCACCCAAGCGTAAAATTGCTGGATTTACCTGGCAGGTATTCACTACTATTATGGAGTTTTTGTTTGCCGACGAAAACGTACAACGGGTAGTCGTAGAGCCTGACATCCGCAACGATAAAATTCACGCACTCAATAAACGAGCAGGTTTTGTATACGATAAAGTGTTGGAGTTACCTCACAAAACGGCTCACCTGGCTTTTTGTACCCGCGAGCAATTTACCAATGCCATGCAAAGAGATCAATTGTTGGAGAAGAAAACCGTTGAACCAGAAGGAGTGACCAGTCAGTTAGAAATGGATACCTGGGAAAAAGTAAACCGTTGGTTGGTAAGAAAAGCCATCAGTGAATTTGCTCATGAGCTTTTGCTCACTCCTGAACCACTAGACAAAGCTTGTTGGTATCGTATTAGGGCCGATAATGCGACCATTGAGTATCGTTTCAAGGCCGAAAAATTCATTTTAGACCATTGGCACATCCATGCGTCTTCTATCCAAAAGAAGGTCAATGGCGAGGATGTTCCTCTAGATGTTTTGCGCTTTATTACCGAGTTTCAGGAACAATTGGGCATACCGCCTCAATTTAGAGCCACTTATTTGGAAGAAATCTCGAGTACGCTTCTGGGCTATGCCTACAAATGGCGTAATCAATACTTTACTGCGGAGCAATTAGTAACTGCTGATTTTCAGGGGATTGAACATGCCATGACGGAAGGGCACCCTTGCTTTGTGGCCAATAATGGCCGTATGGGCTTTAGTACTGAAGACTATCAGCGTTATTCACCCGAAGCCAATCGGCCTTTTTGCCTGATCTGGCTAGCAGGACACCAAGATTACGCCCAATATACTGGGATTGCGGGGTTGAGCTATGCACAATTACTTGAACAAGAGCTAGGAGAGGAGCAAGTTCGTCGTTTTCACGAAAAACTACAAAGCCTGGGATTGTCTCCCCAAGATTATGTGCTCATGCCGGTACATCCCTGGCAGTGGAACAACAAATTGGTCAATTTATTTGCCGCAGACATTGCCCAGCAAAAATTGGTGTATTTAGGAGAGGGAGAAGATCAGTTTTCGGCTCAACAATCGGTACGCACCCTGTACAATTTGAGTAACCCTACCAAGCACTACACCAAAACTGCTCTGGGTATTACCAATATGGGTTTTGTACGAGGGCTTTCGCCTAACTATATGAAAAGCACCCCACCAATCACCGATTGGATTTGTGATTTGTTGGACAAAGATGAGTACTTGAAGACTTGTGGGTTTGAAATGCTGGATGAGGTAGCTACTGTAGGATATGCCAATGCTCATTTTGAAGCTTTTGGCACCAGTTATCCTCAAAATAAAATGTTGGCAGCCTTGTGGAGAGAAAGCCCGGCCCAAAAGACGCAAAGCCATCAACAAGTAATGACCATGGCTGCTTTTTTACACCAGGATAACGATGGTCAGGCATTACTTCCTTTATTGATCCAGGCTTCGGGAGTGACAACTCGTGAATGGGTAAAAGCCTATTTACAATGTTACCTGGCTCCTTTGGTGCATTGTTTCTACACTTACGGGTTGGTGTTTATGCCTCACGGCGAAAACCTGATCATGGTATTGGAAGAAGGTCTGCCTGTACGCGCTTTGATGAAGGACATTACTGAGGAAGTGTTGGTGTATGATGAAAATCTGACGTTGCCCGAAAAGGTGAAACGACTCTATACCGAAGCAAGCGACGAAATGCAAATCCTGTCTTTGTTTACCGATGTATTTGACTGCTTCTTTCGCTTTTTAGGAGCCATTTTGCATACCCAAGGTAAGTATTCAGAAGATTTGTTTTGGGAACAAGTGGCCGAATGTGTGCTGGAATATCAGCAGCAACATCCTGAACATCAGGCAAAATATGAGCGCTATGACTTTTTCGTACCTACGTTTAAGCGTTGCTGCCTCAATCGTTTGCAGTTGAGCAATCACAAGCACATGCTCAACCTGGCCGATCCTATCAATAGCCTAAAGTTTGCTTCTGTACTAGAGAATCCAATTGCTCAATATAAACCCCAGTTGATCGATGAAAATTGAAATTAATCCTATGGAGAAGGCTTCATTGGTTACTGAGGTAATTCGTAACCGACGAACCATTTTTGCCGATGCCTATACTGCTGAGGAGGTATCGCAGGAGCTACTTGAGAAATTGCTTACCGATGCCACTTGGGCACCTACTCATAAGCGCACCGAACCTTGGCAATTTGTGGTATTGAAGGGGAACCACCCAGCGAAGTTTGGAGCGTATATGGCGGAGTTTTACAAGGACTATATTCTTGAAAAACGCTATAACTCGCTGAAGCAATATTGCAAAAACGCTACACTCATTGCGATTATAATGAAGCGGGATGAACGGGCACGAATTCCAGAATGGGAAGAATTGGCGGCAGTGTCTTGTGCTGTGCAAAACTTGTGGTTGAGTTGTGCAGCTCATGGGTTGGGAGGATATTGGGAAACCTGTGACGCAGCCATGCAATATGTGGAGCAATTTACCCGTGAAGGGGAGCGCTCTATGGGAGTTTTTATGCTGGGGCATTACGAACCAGCTACTACCAAGGCCGTGAGTCGGCGCAGACCACTTGAGGAAAAGCTACGCTGGGACTTTGGAGATGAATCGACTGATTAATTGTAATCAATCAAATTATATACACTTTTTCTATCTAAAAAAATACACAAAACAATGGAAATTCAACAAGTCTCTTTGGAAGACCAAGGGAGAGGTTCTAAAAAAAGAGTGAGGTCTATAGACCTGGCTCGAGGCATAGGAGTTTTATTATTAGTGCCATTGCATACTTTGTGGATGTATGCAGATGTCAAGACGCAAAGCAATACGTTACTAGGGGAATTTATTCACTTTACAGGTACAGGTACAGGGATGTTCTTGATTACGATGGGGTTCTCATTTACGATGTCTCGAAACCAAAGTTTGAAATTGACTTTTCGACGAGGTGCTTTACTTTTATTGGTAGGCTACGGAATGAACTTTCTGAAGTTTGTTTTCCCCAACCTGTTAGGTTTTCAGCCGGTGGATCTAATAAAAGCTTATGGGTGGACACCTCCCGCTACCTTTGATAATTTGTTATATATGTTAGGAACTGGCGATATTTTGCAAATGGCAGGTATATCACTATTTATTATGGGGATTGCCAATCATTTATCTAAAAATAAATTTGTGCCTTTGGGAATGGCGGTATTTTTTGCCGTAGCTACCAGCTTTGTGCGAGGTATCAGAGCTGGAGTACCTGGTTTTGACTATTTTCTTGACTTATTGTGGGGTGAGCAGTTCAATGTATACTTCCCGGTTTTCCCTTGGATTTCACTGATTTTGGCGGGTATTTATTTTGGCCGAGTATACCTGGAAGATGACCGCGACGAAAAACGTGCGTTCCGACAAATGTGGCAAATCGGATTGTTGTTTGTATTGGGTGGCTTGGCATTGAGTTCTTATGATTATAAAAGATTTTATGGCGATTATTTTCACTTAGGTTCAGGAGGAGCATTGTATCTGATTGGGGCCAGTTTGTTGTTGGCTCGTTTTGCCAAATTTTTAGTAGATGTTACTAAGCCCAATAAGATATTCAATTTCTTTTACTATTTGAGTGCTCGTATTACTTCCTTTTATGTTATCCAGTGGGTATTGATTTGCTGGGGGATGGGCTTGGTTGGCTTCCAAAAAATGAATGCTGGGCAAGTGTTATTGGCAATGGCAGTAATGATTGTATTATGCTTGATTACCCAAAAGGGAGTAGACCTTATCAAAGGTAGAGGTAAACGTAAAAAATCGGATAAAGAAGAAGTGATAAAAGAGGTAGCGCAAGAAGAGGTGCTAGCTTAATAGAATTAAACTACTGATAATTTGAGATGTAAGCAGGTTGAAATTATGTGATTTCATCCTGCTTTATTTTTTTTGAGTTCACTGGGAACCACACCATATTTTCTCTTGAAGGCAGTTGTAAAATGTTGTGGGTTTTTGTAGCCAATTTTTTCAGATACCATATTAATAGGGATGTCTTCGTGTAAAAGCATATGTTTGGCTCTTTCCATTTTTAGTTCGTTCCAATAACCAAAGACCGTGGTACCAAATATTTCTTTAAATCCCTTTTTCAAGGTAAACTCATTGGTACCTACCTGTCGGGCCAAGTTATTTAAAGTAGTATGGCTTTCCAGGTTTTTGCTAATAATGTCTTTGACAGCATATATTTTTTCCCGGTTCGAACTAGAAATAGAACGGGTAGTATGGGATGTTTTACTGATTTGTTCTAGTTGCAGCATCAACAGTTCCATTACCTTGGCCTCCAAAAACATTTTTTTGAAAATACCTTCATGAGAACAGTGTAAGATCTCGCGAATGATAAAATGCATAGGCGGGGTAATGCTATAACTTTGGGCATTGATATAGCTAGTTTGTTGGTTATTGATATTCTTTAGAAACTGATAAAACTGATTGCCTTGATCGGGTAAGTATTTGATAAAAAAACTTGGTACTAAATTGATTTCCAGAAATTTAAGTCCTTTATTTCCCCAAAAATTAACCTTGCCTCTAAAGCCATTGGCGTAGATAATATTATGTTGGTTGGCCTCAAAACGAAATTCCTGAGGGGGCTCCTGGCTAAAAGTAGTAGAGGCTCCCGAAAGCAAAAAGTGCATTTCTACCGTTTCAAAATCGGATTCAAATCCAAGTTCTACTTGAGGGCGAAAAATCATATCACCGTAGCCAATACGTATGTTTTCCATGAATACTTCTCGGTAGTGGCCATGAATCCCCATCACCTCGCCACTGTACTCTTGCTCAATTAAGTTTCCATCTTCTGTCAGGTAATTTCGGGGATAATTTTTCTCAAATACTAATTCTTGTAAATCCTGAGTGTGCAGCTTTACCTTCATATTCCGGGTGTCGTTGTTTTTATTACTTCTAGCGTAAGTATACCTTGATTCATTTAACCTACCTTGCATAAATTGCTTCAAATAATAAGTTTTTGAGCAATGCTAATTTTTCATGAGAAAATATACAATAATTATCTCAAAGAGTGCGTCTGCAAGCGAAAAAAATTATGGACACAAGTAATAATCAAAAAGAATTTATATTAAAAGAGGATCTTACCAAGGTTATGTGGAAGCTTTCGTTGCCTGCGATTGCTGCTATGGTACTTTTTGGGTTAAATGCCTTTTTAGATACCGTGTTTGTGGGGCAGCTCATCAATGAAACTGCCCTGGCCGGAGTAGCACTGGCTTACCCACTTACCAGTATTATGTTTGGCATAGGGTCATTGGCGGGTACAGGAGCAGCTTCAGCATTGAGTATTGCTTTAGGTGCCAATGATGCCACTACGCAAAAAAAACTCTTGGGAAACGCGACCTTGATGATGTTGGTGAGCACCGCAATTTTTGCCATTCCTGCCTATATTTTTGCCGAATCACTCATCCAAATGATGGGAGGGAAGGGGGCCATTCTACAAGAAGGAGTACGATATTTTAAGGTTACTTTGCTAGGTTCTTTCTTTTGGATTTATGGTTTAGGCCTCAACTTTATTATCCGGGGAGAAGGTAAAATGAAACAGGCAGCCATTATGATGATCTACGGTCTGGCGCTTAACATTATACTTAACCCGATCTTTATCAAAGTATTAGGTTGGGGAGTAGAAGGAGCTGCCTGGGCTACCAATATTGGTATGATACTGTACTGTATCATTGAGTATTGGTACTTTGTCAAAGGAAAAGCTTCTTTTGAAGCCCAAATACAAGTGATTAGGTATGATAAAGCTGTTTTTCGCTCTATAGTTTCTATGGGAATGCCTGGGTTTATTATGTCTCTGATGGGGTTGGTGCAGGCGATTGTGGTATTCAATGCCTTGAGTAACTATGGTACCGAAAGAGATTTGGCTTTCTTTGCAGCAGCTAACCGCTTGATGCTGTTCTTAATGACACCCCTATTTGGCCTCATGCGAGCCATGCAGCCAGTGACTGGTATTAGCTTTGGAGCAGGTAACTATGATAGAGTGAAACGTAGCTTTATTGTTTTTTCCAAAACTGGTTTTTATATCGTTGCTCCTTTCTGGCTACTATTGACTTTGTTCCCTTCGGGAGCCTTGCATTTGGTATTACCTAAGATGGTTTTTACTGCATCAGAATTATTTAATTTCAGAGTGTATATGGCAGTACTACCAGTGTTGCCGGTAGTGTTTATGGCCTTAACCTTTTTTCCTTCCATCAACGAAGGGAAATATGGAAGCATCATTGGGTTGGCTCGCCAACTCGTATTTTACGTGCCTATCATGCTGATTTTACCTCGCCTGTTTGGAATACAGTGGATATATGTAGGTGCTACTTTAATAGATATAATACTTACTTTGTGGGTATTGGCAATCGTGCGCCAGTTATTTAAGAAATTGATCCCCAATACCAAACAAGTACTTGCAGTGTCGCAAGAGGAAGCTTTGTAGTTTATCAATTTTAATTAAACATATTTGATACCTGTCAGACCCCTGGTTTGGCGGGTATTTTTATGTGAATATTTGAGCCTTGCTGATAAACATTGTCATATAAAAGCAACCTAAAGACTACTTATATTTCAATTTTTTCATTTATCCATCTAATTCCTGGTTTCTGAATTCCAGTTTTAACAAATAATTTACAAAAGTACCCTCAACTTTTTTTGCACATTTCAGTATTAATTACATAATTTGTATTAAATGTAAAAACATTAGTTGAACACAAAACCATTGTAATTGTAATATAGTTATGAGTAAAAAACTTTTCACCGAAGCGAAACTTGGAAATCTTACCCTGAAAAATCACCTAGTAATGGCTCCCATGACACGAAGCCGTGCTATTGGCAATATACCCAACGAATTAATGGCGACTTACTATGCACAAAGAGCCGATGCCGGACTATTAATCACTGAAGGAACGGCTCCTTCTGCCAACGGATTGGGCTATGCCCGTATTCCAGGGGCCTACAGCGCTGAGCAAACGGCTGGTTGGAAATTGGTGACCGATGCAGTACACGCAAAAGGCGGGAAAATCTTTTTGCAAATTATGCACGTAGGGCGAGTGGCTCATCAAGCCAATTTACCCGAGGGTGGCGAAATTGTAGCGCCTTCTGCGGTTTCAGCCGAAGGCGATATGTGGACCGATACTGAGCAAATGCAAAAAACTCCAGTACCACGCGAAATGACTAAAGAAGACATTCAACAAGCGATTCAGGAATTTGTAAATGCAGCTAAAAATGCCATTGAAGCTGGATTTGATGGGGTGGAGCTTCACGGAGCCAATGGCTATTTGATTGACCAGTTTATCAATAAATCCAGTAACCAACGTACCGACGAATACGGTGGAAGCGCCGAGAATCACAGTCGCTTTGTATTGGAAGTAGCCCAGGCTACTGCTGATGCCATTGGTAAAGAAAAAGTCGGGATTCGTTTATCGCCTTATGGAGTATTTAACAATATGGGCGTTTATCCTGAACTAGACGATACTTATGCTTACCTAGCCGAAGAACTCAATAAAATTGGATTGGTATACATTCACTTAGTAAACCATACCGCTATGGGAGCTCCTGAGGTACCACAAGCAGTAGTAGATCGTATTCGTGCAGCTTTCAAAAACACCCTTATTTTGAGCGGAGGATACGAAGTGGAGCGTGCCGAGCAAGATTTACAAAGCGGAGCTGCCGATTTAGTGGCAGTAGGTCGCCCATTTATCTCTAACCCTGATTTGGTAACACGTTTTCAAGAAGGTCTCGAATTGGCTCAGCCCGACCAAAACACCTTTTATACGCCTGGCGAAAAAGGATACACCGATTATAAAACTGCTGCGGAGACCGTAGCTTAGTCTTGTATTTAAAATATTTATCACTAATGGGCAGGCTCTAGGATTAGGGCCTGCTTTTTTTGTAATATGGGTTGACTTGGCTAACCTTTTGCGTACCAGTTTCACCAATACACAAATCCTAATAATTTCGACACGAGGGAGTTTGCCTTCGTTTGGTCAAATTATTTAACTTTGCGGCATCAAAAAGAACTAATCATCATTGTTTTAAATAGAAACAACGCAATGCGTACCCAGAAACTTACCTTTTATATTTTTAACATCCTCATTTTTGTTGTTCAGTTTGCTCAAGCTCAAAACACGAAGAACCTTGACCTAAGCACACCTTATAACACCATTTCTACCCACATTGATAACCTACAAAAAGACAACTACCATCCCGAAATTTCTGCTCAGACACTTTATCGAGGAGGCCAGTATGCGTCATTAAAAAAACGTAAGGATCTGGCGATCAAGTTGTTGAAAATAATGGATGCCCGAGGGTTAGAAGTTGACTATGAAAAACTACCTCGAAACCCAAAGTTTGAAGATACTACTGCTTCAGAAGCCAACAAAAAGATTTATCGACTGTTTCCTAATGAACTGCCCGATATTGCGGTACAAAAAGTAGGATCACAATGGCTATACACCAAAAAAACCTTGGATCAAATTCCTTCATTGTATCAAAATATAGGTATTGTGGAGAAGGTCATCGGTCAATTTCCTGCTTGGTTTGAATCCAAAATTTTAGGAATGACGATTTTCCATTATTTGGCCTTGGTAGCCTTATTGTTTATCTCATTATTACTCCATAAGTTCTTTTCCTATTTCTTTCGTAACCTGTTCACTCGCCTCATTACCAAATTAGGCAAGGGGCAACGCGGACAACGGGTAACCGAATTGGTACAATCTATTGCTCGCCCCGCCAGTTTGTTTTTCATTTTTAGGTTATGGATATGGTTGCTACCTAGTTTTGTTTTTCCGCTTACTTTTATTGCATACACGATCTTATTTTTGAAAGTATCTTTACCGATTTATGCCATGATGATTGGGGTAAAGGTCGTAGATTTTGTGGCCCTGTACATGGGTAAGCTAGCCGAAAAAACCGAAGGTACAATGGATGATCAACTCATCCCTCTGCTCAAAAGAGCCTTGACTACCTTTGTGTATATTATCGGTTTTATATTTATTCTCGAAGCGCTCAACTTCAATGTACAAAATATCATCACTGGGCTTTCTATAGGTGGATTGGCTTTTGCCTTTGCTGCGCAAGATACGATCAAAAACCTCTTTGGTTCCCTCACTATTTTTATGGATCGTCCCTTTCAGGTAGGAGATTGGATTGTAGCGGGGAACATCAACGGAACGGTAGAGGAGGTAGGCTTTCGTTCTACCCGCATCCGTAC
>DMXI01000306.1 GCA_003483885.1 Microscillaceae bacterium | reverse complement strand
TTGACCTGGAGCAAAAAGTAAGGGGTAAAAATACCAGATTTATGAAGCCTAAAAAAAACTGTTCACTTTCTAGGTTCTTTGAAAGATGACTTCTAAGTGTATATTTAGACTTTAAGTATCCCAGACACGTCAAATATATAAAAACCTGAATTGGGTATATTTCATGATTAAGCTCGTTGATTTTGATTCGATCGCCTCTGACAGTTTCATTTTTTTAAGCTTGCTTGTAAGATTAGTCCCTCTTTGCAAACGAAGCAACGACTTAGCAGGAATTTCAATGTATGCTGCTAATTAATCAAAAAAGCTACTCAAGAAAACCTGAGTAGCTTTTTAGGGTGAATTTGATTTATTTTTAGGGTGTTTACTTCTGAATCACCAATCTCTTTTGGATAGTACCACGAGCAGTATTGAGTTGTATAATATACACCCCACTTGCCAGTTTACCAGTATCTATCACCACCGAATGATTTCCTTGACCAAGCCGTTTTGCTATATTGCTTAGCACCTCATTTCCTCGTTGATCGTACACCTTTATTTGGATCGTTTGCATCTTTGAAAGCGCAAAGCTTACCAATGTATATTTACTGGAGGGATTGGGACTAATTCGAGTTTGCAAGGTGGTATGGCTTGGAACCAGTACTTGTTGAGTACGACGAGCCGTACTTGACCATCCGTTGTCATACCATCCCTCACCACAGCGAGACAAATCACTGGTTTGATTTCCTCCATTATCGTTGAATACAATATTGGTACAAGTAGCCTGCGGAATGGTATAGCTATACCAACCATTGCCATCATTTTGCATGCTTACCCCTGGCCAATTGGTACCCGGAATGCTCGCTGGAGTCACATTCCAATAGTGCATATGAGCAGTATTCCAATTCGCAGGTTTTTTGAAATGAATAGTTAGTCCTGCGGCTGGGGTGGGTTGCTGATCATACCAAACTCCGTCTACATACCATCCTTCGCTACATCGCGATAAATCAGGGGTTTGATTTCCTCCATTGTTACTAAAAATCACCTGAGCGCAATTGGCACCAGCGAGCGTAAAACGATACCACCCATCACCTTCGGCGGTCATCGGTACCCCTGGCCAAGCAGTAGTTTGCCCGCTTGGCGTAACTGCCCAATAATAGATTGTAGGGTTGTTGTATCCATTGGGTTTGAAGTGAACTGTTAGCCCACTTGCCACTGGCGTAAATGTGTACGTATGGGTAGCTACTACCGAAGCCAAGCCTTGATTATCTATAGCAACAGCTTTGATTGTGGTGGTTTGGGTAAGATTAATAACGCCACTGTAGGGAGTAGCAGAGGCATTGGGTTCACTACCGTCTAAAGTATAATAAATGGCAGGCGATGGATCATTATCATCGGAACTTGTCAGTGTAACTTGCACTGATTGTCCTTCAGAAAAATTACCACCTACTGGACTCACCGTAAGGCTTGGAGGCTGGTTTACTGATACTCGGGGATCTTCATCGTACCATTGACCATTCTGGTACCAACCATCTTTATCGCGAAACATATCTACTGTTTTGCTTCCAGCATTGTTATGAAACAATAAATTACTACTAATCACCCCATTGAAATCGAAACGGTACCAGTCATCGCCTACATCGGTCATGATTACCCCTGGCCAATTGCTATCACTCAATATCCCCGCAGGTTGCGCGTCCCAGTGGTGGATACGCGCTTCGTTCCAACTTGGATCTTTTTTCAAATAAACGGAAAAGCCAGCATCACCAATTACATAGCTTTGCGATAAAATCTGTGATTGATTCCCTTGATTATCAATAGCCAAGGCTTTTACAGTACTGGTAGAAGCAATGGTAAAAGCTCCAGCATATTGAGGGCTATTGGTGGTAGGGTTGATACCATCGGTTGTATAGTAAATTGTCACAGGAGTATTGCTAGAAGAGGCCGAAAGTGTTACCTGAATAGCCGAAGAATAGATCCCAGAAGCTGGACTAGCACTTACGATAGGGGCGTTGCTGCCATTACCAGGTTGAAAGTAACCCACTCCGTTTCCTCCAATCATTCCGGGACCATTGAGTACATAAATACCTGCTGAACCAGAGGTCACCGAAAAACTGAGTGACCCGTTGGTAACCGATATTTCGGCTCCAGTAACGGCATCGC
This sequence comes from Microscillaceae bacterium, assembly GCA_003483885.1. Taxonomy (GTDB): domain Bacteria; phylum Bacteroidota; class Bacteroidia; order Cytophagales; family Microscillaceae; genus Microscilla. The sequence continues at coordinate 4,608 of DMXI01000306.1, read as the reverse complement.
GATAGATACCATTGGTAAGCCCCGAGAAGGTGAAACTAGCGCCACCATCTTTGGCCAAACCTACCGCTACTTCACTATCACCATGTTTACGCACATAGCCAACTGCTTTGCCTCCCCCGTTGCCATCCCAACGATATGAACCTTTTTGTAATGCAGGTACCGCTCGACGAATCGCGTTGAGTTTTTTGATGTGCTGATAAATGATGTGATTAGGAGCATTGGCAAACTGATCGCCATAATAAGCCCTTCCCGTTAAGTCGATGGATTGCTCAATACCCGCGGCATTATGAATATCAGCATAAGCCCCCTTCATAAACTGTATTTCGGTACCATAATATACTACTGGAATACCGCGCCAGGTAAACATAAAATTCATACAGGCTGCCAGATTTTCTGCGGTACCTCCATAGCGACGGTTCCAATCGTTATTGGGGCCAAAATCGTGATTATCCAGCCAAGTCAATAAGGTAGACGGGTCACTGTACAAATGGTCGTAGCGAGCGGCGGCGGTGACTTCTGAAAAATTGCGTCCTTCTTCAAACACACCGTGAAAAGTAGCTTCCGCAAAAAAATCCAGTACGGCAATGTCTGAGTTAGCCGACTGACCTACCTGACCGCGCCAGGTATACCAGTGAGGGTTGATCTCTTCCAAATTATGCAATTCGTGCCGTAACTGAGCCACTTCTCCAAAAATGAATAAATTAGGGTTGACACTATGAAAAGCATCTTTGAAATAAAGCACATCTTCTTTGCTCATATGCTTCATAGTATCCCAGCGAAAACCATCTACTCCCATATTGATAAATGTGGTGTAAGCCGCGATTAAATAATCTCTCACTGCTTGGCTACCCGTGTTTAAATCAGGAGTATCACCCGCCAAGGCTCGATTATGTAGGTTTTCTAAATCATCAAACCCCTGAGCAAACCCATTGCCCGAATGGTGGTACCAATTGGGATCGCTGGTGTCTACATATGATTCTTTAGAAGGCCAGTTAAAAGCTGCCAGATTCTGATTGTAAGGAGGAGGTAAAGTTGGGAGATTGGCCCGACTCCATATTTTTCCATCATCTGGATTGGGAGTAATGCCATCATAGGTCCAATTAGGGTTAGGTTGTAACGGATTGCCTTGTTTGTCTTGTCCCCAGGGTTTAGTGGGGTCGGTGTTATACTTTATTTCTGCTTTATTTTTAATGCCAAATCGCCCCGCATGATTGGTAACAATATCCAGCACGATTTTCATCCCACGAGCGTGCACTGCATTGATCAAATCCTGAAAAGTGGCTCCAGGAGACTCCAAACGGGGATCTACCTTGGTAAAATCATAAGCGTGGTAACCGTGATAATCTAAAGGGCTACGATTTTGAACAATGGGGGTAATCCAAATGGCGGTAAATCCCAAATCTTTGATATAATCCAGTTTTTGGATCAATCCTTTGAAGTCACCCCGCCAGGTTACATCATTAGGATCAGTAATCGTAGGGTTGATGTTGGGATCAGGGTTGTAAGAACTCCATTCGTTGGGAACGTTATTGCTGGGGTCACCATCGAAGAAGCGTGTGGTAAGAAGAAAGTAAATGGTTTCCTCCCTAAAATCTACTTGGGCATACGTGTTTTGAGGTACTACAGGTAGTAGTCCCAAAATAACCAGGAGTGTAATAATGACTTGTTTCATTGGGAATTTAAGGGTTAAGTATTGATTGATTGCACTAGTGCTCTGGGCACCAGGTCTTAAAAACAATAGCACATAGATATCCAGTCACAACAATTAGAGGCTTTGCGAAATCAAAAATGATCGTAGCCATTGTTGCTAAAATGTTAGAAGTAGTAAATGGGACCCAAATGATTTTTAAGATGTGCCTGAATCTGCCTGAGATGAGTATTGGATAAATTTATCCTTGTATATTACAAATATCACTTATGGCAAATGTAATTGTCTTTTAGCGGTAAGAGTTCCTCTTTATTGCTGAAAAATACCTCTATATTGAATTTTATAAATAAAAAGTAATATATAATCTTCAATTAGTACTTAAATACTAGTTTTTACTGGGTAATTGCTTTCTATGGAAATTATATTTTGTCGATAAAAGACTGGCTTAGAGTTATTATCCTAAATGGTGTTAAAAGACCATAAATTGTTTGGCTTTAGCATTACTTTTGCTATAGTTGTGTAGCCAAAAAATTACCCCACTCAATTTTTTTTTTGAAGTGGTCGCTTGTGGTGCTACAAACCAAGGCTAAAAATATTGAGTAGGAGAATACGACAAAATCACTAACCAAACACACATAAAAACTCGCAAAGTCATTCACTATGCCTGAGAAAACGCAACTCTTGAAGTCGGATGAGACGATGGTACAAAGTCAGGAACAACAGTCTACCAGTCAACAACTCACGAATCGATTTATACCCAATTCTACCGAAGAATCTACCGGAGATTTAGTAAGACAAGTTTATGAAGCCTTTTCAGGCTTGGGTACCGACGAACAAGCCGTACACCGGGTATTGAATTTACCGCATCAGCAATTAAAAATGGTGATTGCCCAATACGAAGCGACTTATAAAGAAAAGTTCATTCCCCGATTAAGGGACGAAATGAAAAGTTTTTGGAGTGATGAAGACTGGCAGTTTGCTGCTTACCAGTTAAAAACTGCTGGGCTTGGAGCTTATCTTCCCAAAGAAACCGCTACAAACTTTACCATTAAAAGAAGCGGGATTAAGAGTAGCCACACGCGCAAAGCCGTATATCCTGGAGACCGGGTTTCCTATCAATTAAACCAAAACTACGATAGCTATCAGTGGTATGCAGTCAATGATTTTAACACCACTGAAGCCTATGACAAAAAGAATGGCTCTATGACCAAGGGTTCATCAGCAGCTGTTGGAAGTTTTAAAGCTGGTTTCCCCGGTTCCCATAAAATTGTCTGCAAAGCCAGCAAAAAAGGACAAGCACCTATTTTTTATGAGTTTCAGCAAGAGGTCCATAGTTATGCCGAGGAGCTAGGTGTAGAGAATGTATCTTTTGAGTACCTGGCGCACTTTTTGGCTTATAAAGACGAAGATTTTATCAATCAGGGGCAAACCAATAATCCTAGTAAATCGTGGCAGCAAGCCAACAAGATTTTGCGGAGAATGGGTTATGATTTACGTACCGCCCATGTATATCATGGGAGGCAAGACTTTGACGCGGTACGTATTCAACCGTTGCGAGGACTATCCAAAAACCCAGTAATTGCCTTTCGTGGTACCCAGCCTACCCATATAGAAGATATTACCACCGATTTGAACCCGGTAGGGGTGGGCTTTGATCAAATGTACAAGAATGTCAACTTGATTTTGCAAATCATCAAAGATGCAGGAGGAAAAGCTGACTTTACTGGACATAGTTTAGGAGGGGCTTTAGCCCAATATGCTGCGGCTTATTATCCAGGAGTGGCCAATCGAGTCGTTACCTTTCAGGCTCCTGGGATTGATAAAGAATCAGCGGCACAGTTTGCTCGACAGAAAAACCGCCCACAAGTTACCCACAATATTGCTGATAACGATGTGGTAGACTTAGCAGGTGGTTCTCATCTTCAGGGAGATGTGTATCGGCACGAATTGAATTCTTGGTTTACCCACACCGATTATATGTTTGTGGCTCCTCAGTTCAAATCTATTCGCCAACAGCTAGGACTCACCGATACTTACCTGGAAAAAGAATTAGAGCAAAGTGCAGACTTCCCTGCTTTCAAGACCATTCGCAAATATGACGAATACCCACATCCAATCAAAAGCACGATTGTAGAAAGCCTGCGTCAACTGGGGTCATCTGGATTCCGAAAAATCTATGAACAGATTCGCAAATCTAAATTTAAGCGAGACATTGCCAAGGTTCAACAAGAACTTAGGAGGTTTCAGAAAGCAAACGGGGTAAACTAGTGTTTACTCCAGATTAAATTCCTGATAATGAACTTCTTTCTCAGAGGTCTTGGGATGCTTATAGGTAAGCTTTAAGCGATAAGTGCCTTTGGGCGCTTTTTGCTGAGCGGTTTTGCCTTGAGCATCGCACCATTTTTCTATCTTATTCCAGGTAAAATCTCTGGCTTGCCCTTGGTCTACATCTAGTCTACGAGGTGGGGGAGGGCAAGAAGCACCACAAGGACAATACAACCAACGCATTTTTTTCCATTGTGTTTTTGAGCCTTCACTGGCTAACTTTTGTTCTACCTCTATGATAAGTGGGTCATAAACCGTAATAGCTTGCTGGCTAATGTTTTTGAATTTAATCACCACTTTCTCATCGGCACCATAGCTCTTTTTAGCATCTACTTGCCACAACGATTTATTAACTGCTGGTTTGTCGGTGGTTTTGCTGGATTTTTTACAACCTATGACCAAAGGTAGGACACAAGCCAGGAATAAGTAAGAGAAATGGAGTTTCATCTTTGTAAATTTTGTTGAGGGTAAAATTGCAAAACCAAAGTAAGTAAAATTTCTGAAACTAAAACAGGGAATTTCAAACGAGGCTACGATTATATAAGTATAAATTGTATTTATTTAATAATTGCGTTGAGTTAAGTTTTTGAAAAATATTTTGTGATTTTGAAACCCTTTCTTTTACTTTGTCGTAT
>DMXI01000307.1 GCA_003483885.1 Microscillaceae bacterium | reverse complement strand
TTGTCTATAATTATTCAAACCAAATACCAAGTCTGAATTTGTTTGGAAATTAATTTGTATCTTGTTGATAATCAGATAGAAATTTTTTTAAAAAAAGTATTTATTGAGAAAAACCGTCACTGGAAATGTGTATTTTGATACGATATTTCGTATGTATTACGGTTATTCGTAAACCATATAATGATGAAAACAATCAACCCCGATCAATTGAAAATTAGAACCGAAATCCAACGAGGAGATTTGGGTTATCTTACGTACTTGCATGGTAAACTATACGGTGCAGAGTACGGCTACAATGTAGTGTATGAAAAATACGTGGCTCAGGGAGTAGCCGAATTGCTGGAAAACTATGATGCAAAGAAAGATCATATTTGGCTAATAGAAGACAACGAAGAGATTGTGGGAGCCATTGCTATTATGGGGCGTTCGGGCAAGGTGGCCCAGTTACGTTATTTTTTATTGTTGTCTCAATATCGAGGGCTGGGCTTGGGCAAAAAGCTCATGCAATTGGCCCTGGATTTTTGCAAAGAAGCAGGGTACCACTCTGTATATCTGTGGACTGCTACCGAGTTGGAAGCAGCTGCGCATTTGTACCAAAAATTTGGTTTTACTAAAACCAAGGAAGTTAAGACGTTCGGTTGGGGCAAAGAGGTAATCGAGGCTTGTTATGATTTGATGTTGAAATAGAGCGCAGACAATTTTACTTGGCCACAAAAAAAAGACACTGCAAAACAGTGTCTTTTTCCTTTCCTAACCACAAAGCTTATTAAATATCTTTGCTTATAAATATTCAAACCAGGTGCCAATATTAGATTTGTTAAAAATAGTTTTTATAACTTGTTGATAATCAGGTTTAAAAATTTGAGTGGAAAAGAGTAATCATTGAAAAGTATAATTAATGAGTGTTGTTTTTGTACGATATAACGTATTGTTTACGATAATTCGTAACCCGCTATAGCTTCTCAGGAATGGTACTGTCAAAACTTAATCGCCATCTTTCTTCATATACTGAACGATAAATAATGTGGAGTTGTAGCCCTTCTTTTTTTAGCGAACGAAGCAATATTACAAGTTTATCCGCGTCTTCCCGAGAATTATGAATGGCCAACAAGGGGATAGTAGTACCAGCTGGTATCATCTGACCTTCGTAGATGTTGGAATGACTCATGCGTTTAATTTTTTTGATTGAGTCAGGCATGCTTTTACTCATAAATACAGGTAAATCATAGGGATATTTTTTCCCTTTATACACTATTTCTACTGATTCAATAAAGGCCGGACCAATGCCATCGTTTTTTAAAACCAATTTGTAGTTAGGCCCTCCAGTGTTATAATTGCCCAATGATAGATAAGGCAATACCGAAAGACGTTGCTGTTTCCTGATCATAGCCGTTTGATACAGCGACACAAACAAAGTCATCAGGCTGATGAGTATGGCCGAAGCACTTACGATTTTGTCGGAATTCCAGGTTTTATTATGCATTGTGATGCTATATCTTTGATAAAAATATTTGCTCTTCTTTATTTGCCAGTCTTCATAAACTCAATCAACTTTTTATAAAATGTCCCTTCCTGCAAAACTTGTTCATTTCCTAACAAAATTACCTGCTCACGGGCACGAGTGAGCGCCACATTGAGTTTTTTGTCTACAGTTTGCTCAGCATTAAAAGCCTGTAGGTTTTTGAGTTGCTCAGGGTGATTGACTGCCATAGAAATAATGATAATCTCCCGCTCACTTCCTTGATACCGTTCTACCGTATCGATGCTCACCTTGGCCTGAAGTTCTTCATCTAATTGGCCATAAATTTCGGCAATCTGAGCTCGATAAGGGGTAATAATACCTACCGTATCGGCCTTGAAATCTTGCTGATACATATCGCGAATGATATGGAGCAAACGAACCACTCTTTGAGCTTCAGTACGATTGATTTTATTATGAGGCTCCAAAGGCGAATCCCAAAATAGCAAACGACTTTGATTGAGCCAAGCTTCAAGTTGGTCAGCAGTGGTTCCTTTGGGGTGTTGTAAAGGCGTTTTTTGCCGTTCGGTACCTATTTTAAGTTTTTTGTAAAAATGGTCATTTACAAATTGGGTAATGTCTCCATGCATGCGAAACTGCGTGGTAAGCATCGCGTAGCAATCGTGCCAGTCGCGGTTTTGGGCATTGGTTAAGAGGCGCTCAAACATAGAAATGCTCAAGTCATGAATGCCCATTTCGTGTAAATCGGTTTGCTGGGTAAGGCATTTTTCAGCATCTTGGGTGACTACTGCTGGGAGTTGTTTTTCATCTCCAATCAAGATGAAGCGCTTAAAACGAGGCAATACCCCACTTAAATGTGGTTCCAATAATTGAGAAGCTTCATCTACAATTACGGTATCAAAAGTCTTAAGCTTAAACAAGTTGAGGTTTTTGTAAAAAGAAGCCACCGTGGAGACAAACACCCTGGTTTGGCTCAATACCTGATGCACTTCTTTGATTTTTTTATCCTTGGTTAAGTTACTGAGGCTGTAAGGACTACCTTCTTTTCCACTGCCCAAACGAATCATTTGTCCTCCGCAAATCGGTTCAATCTTTTTGCAGATTTCGTCCACCGCCCGATTGGTAAAAGCCAGCAAGAATATGTTTTCCTCGGTTTTGTGAAAAATATGACCCACCATATTGGCCAACATCGCAGAGGTTTTACCGGTGCCAGGAGGGCCTTGCAGTAAAAAGTAATCTTTGGCCGCCAGGGCCTGGTTCAATATCTGATTTTGTTCAGCATTGAGCCGCTCAATGTGAATATTAGGTGCAGGACCAAATTCGGGTGGCCGTTGCCCTAATAATAAATCTTTTTGAGCATCGGGAATGGAGAGGTAATGCGCCAAGGATGCCAATAAATCCCGATTGCCACTTTCTAGTAAATTGGGTTCCAAGGCCCAATGCACGTGCTTTTGTAAAAAATGACTGTCAATGTGTTTGTTCCAAACCTGAATAGTGACTTGTTGGGTATTGATGCTGGCAATGTTGCATTTGAGCAATTGATACTTGAGGGCTGTCAACGAACCATTGGGGTTAATGGGGTAAAGCACGGCAATGTCCCCTTTTCGAAAGGTCGTTACACTGCTTTGGGTAGTTTGGCGATGAAATACCAAAGTAGAAGTAGCCAAGTCAGATTGCTCGAAATCTAACGTAAGTTGCTCTAGCAAGGCAAAGTTGGCTTTTTTGTCTTCTCGGGAGTTTTTCCAAAGGTTGGCAAACCCATTTTGAAAATCGTTTTGGGTTTGGCCAATTTTGGCCGCAATGTTTTCTCTAATAACCAACCCAGCAAAGGCAATAAAATAAGCTTTGTCAATTTCTCTGCTCCCTCGCCACATATCATCAAAAGCTTTGGCATCGTCTACCACATAAAAAGGCAAACCAGCCTGCGAAATGCGTTTGTGTAATTGGTCAAAAATGCGGGTATTTTCTTTGGCAATCATAAAGTCGAGAAACACCATTTGGTTCCTCAGTAACAAGGCATCTTGCTGCTCAAAGTTGAGCTTACCACAGTTGCGTAAATACTCGCCATCTTCGGCCTGTGAATATAAAATTGCACTAATTCCTCGACGGTTTTCAAAAGTATCGTCCAGCAGTAAATTATAACAAGCCACCTGTACCAAGTCATTGGCCCAGGCTTTAGATCTTACTGGGGGCACACTTTTGGCGCTTTTGAGTTCAATGATTTCTTTCAGGTTTTTACGATCTTGGTCAGCCTCACTTTCATCATACTCTACCAATACATCCAACCGACCTTGCAAGCCAAAAATAGCTGACAAGAAGGTGGGTTCAGTTGTAAGCCGTTGGCTGCGGTATTTCTTGACAAATTGCTGTAGACGCTCAAACTGAGTTTTCAGGTTATGGTAAATGAGCATCAACTTATCTTTGAGAAAAACCGCTTCTAAAAAGTTTTTGTGCAGGGCGCCACGATAAGCTTCTTCGTAGGTAATGTGTTCGTTGTCAATGATTTGGTCGAGCATTTCATTGATCAAATTTCCCATAAAGGTGGCCTCTGATCCAGTAAAAAATCGCAAATTGCTCAATAAGTAATTGTAAGACGATTGTCGTCCGTAACGGTCTACACAACGGGCAATCGCCGAGGCATCTACCAAATAATCGGGTTCCAGAATGAGGTGCGAACTTTCGGTAGTGCGAAATTCAGTAAATGGGGTAGCGTCATTTTCGTCATTCGATTCTTGTTTGGCCAAGTCGGTAACGTGAATGGTTTGGTAAGGGTGGGCAAAACGACCAAATTGACTAATGGGTTTATAATTGGTATCGGTTACCTGAATGCGCGCTTTGCCATATTGTTCGGTTTCGCAAATGAGCACACAACGACCCTTGCCATTGGGCAGCGTTTCGTGGCCTTTGGTGCGCAATACTACGGCGCGCAACAACGATAGTTTTTCCGCAGGATCGTTGGGCTGGTAAAGGGAAGGAAGCTCTACGTCTTGGTATAAATTGAGTAAGACCGCAGGCACGGTTTCTTGGGAAAAATGATAGACCAAACTGGCCATCAATTGAATACCTGCCAATACTTGCCAGGGAGCGGGAGCAAAATCGTCTTGGCGTTGGGTGCGTCGACATAAAATTCGCCAACTATGGATTTCAGCCTCAAAATCGCGGTCGAGGTTATAGGCTTCGCACACAAAACTGATTTGGGCAAAATGACTGTAAAATATTTGTGATTCTTTGGCAGTAATTTCTTTGATGAGGTTATAAAACAAGGCATTCAACTGCAACGTGGCGCTGCGTAAATCCTGAATATTTTCTTCACTTAGGCCCTCTTCAGGTTCAGCACCTGCTACGGTGGCTATTTTCAAATCAACCGATTCCCCAATGACTTGCAGACTGTTATAGAAAAAATTGGCCGCAATGGGAGAAACAATAAAATACATACGCCTCGTTTATTTTGTCTTGATTTTGGTATCTTGAGATTTTAAAGATAGGGAAAATTGTATAATAAGCCTTGTAATTGAGTAACCTGACGACCGAACACAACCTTTGTTGCACAACTCTAGTAGATATAAAATAAAAAGATCAAACAACAAAAAATGAAGCATAAAAAGACCCATATTGAGCATAAGGCAGAGCGTTTATGGCGGGGTTTTACCGCTAAATCCGATGAAGAGTTTTGGGAAAAATATCAAAAACTAATCATAAAAGGGAAAAGACAGTATGGTAAGAACCATTTGTATCAAGACTCCCAAAAATTCTCAGTAACCTCTACTTCTTCTATAAACCGTCATAAAAAACAGAGCAAGCGCTATACTTTTTATCCAGAGAACGTGTATGAATATCTATGGAAGAAGTTTTTGGGAATTGCGGCCATTGCTGTTGTTCCAGTGGTGCTTATTGCTCACCTAGATTTTCCAGCACAATTACCTTGGTTGATAGCTATTATTATTGTATTTGGTAGTGGTATAGCGTTTTATTTATCTACGATTACATCATTTAGAATAACCAAGACACATTTTGTATTTACCAGAACATTTTTCTTCGATAAGTCAACACTCCTATTAAGGGACATTGATGATATGACCATTATCAAAAGATCATATACAAATGAATCAGGTGAACCAGAAAATTTGTACGAATTAATGGTAAATGTCTTAGGGCGAGGACATTATTTTCATTACGGTTTAAAGAGAGCATCACATAAGCGATTTAAAGAGGTACTTTTAAGAAATAACATAAAGTTGGAGGATAAAAATTACTGGTAATGTTTAGCAATAAATAAAGATAGGATGGTTTCTCATCATGAACTACCAACCCAAACAATTAAAAGCTGATCCAGAACAGTAAAAAAAAGCCTTTCAAATAAGCACTCATTTCCTATCACAAAAACCTTTGTTCGTATAAAAAGCAGTTTTACGCAAACAAAAACGGCTACAATCTATTATTTTAGTAGAAAACAAGTGTCACCCTCAAACCTGTATTCTCTATGAAAAAAGTCCTTTTAATTGCCGCCGCCTGGATATTATTTAGTTTGACTGCTTTTGCCCAAAATGATCAATCTGTGTCTCGCTTACAACAACCTGTAGAGTCGGGGCTTACCCTCCAAACTGGCGACTCTGGTTCGCTTTTTTCACCTACTGTACTAGAATTCGGAAAACCTTTTCAAAAGAGAATATCAGAGGATATTAGGAGAATTGTTCAGTTGGAAGAAACTGCTTTTTTACCTACCATCAATTTAGGAGATCGCAAGCTGCAAATTTTACCAAACCTTGATTGGGATTCTTCTGTACAATTTTCATTTCGTATTTTATCCAAGAAAAAGAAGAAGAAAAAGTAGGGTTGTAAACAATTGCTAATTTGGATTTGTAGTGCAGTCATATGACTTTTAATAATCTGATAAATAATAACTTGGGCTTGCCATCCTGACGGTAGTAAGAACCGATGACAAATCTTTATAAAACACTAATTATTAGTTATTTAAAGTTAATTTAGTAGTAAGCATTTTGTCACACCGAGCTTGCCGAGGTGTCTACTTGAGCAAATCTGGAAGATTAACAATTGCTAATTTGGATTTGTAATCCGAATTCGGGCTGTAAGGAATTTTAAATTCATAGGTAGGCAGGATTCAAAATCCTTTACAGTTGACATCCAGATTACAAATCTGTAAGAGCAGCAATTGCTAATTTGGATTTGCAATCCGAATGTATACTGTGATGAGTTTTTAATTCATAGATAGACAGGATTAAAAACCCTTTACGGCTGGCTTTCAGATTGCAAATTTGGAAGAGTACTCAAGTAACTAGTCATAGTACCTAATCCCCACTTTTCTCCAATTGTTTTATTCCACGAAGGGCCTCATAGTTGTAAGGGTCGGCTTTCAAGACCTTTTGATACTGTTGACGAATGGTTTTGGTGGCAGTTTTGGGTGGTGAATAACGCGCTATAGCCAACCAAATCTCTATAGATTTTGGGTAAATTTGATCAGCCAACTGACAAGTAGTAAGTGCGGCCTCGGCTTGGTCATTGATAGAAAGAATGTAGGCCAATCGTAGTAATTCCCATTGGTTTTTGAATTGAGGTTTAAGCTTTTTACCAATGCTTTTCATATTTTGTTGTACATACGTAGCGCTTTTTTGGGCAAATAACTTCAACAAATACTCCGAACCCGCAAAATGAGGAGTGTAGGCTTTTTGTTGGATAATTTTTGCTAAGTCAGCTTCCAACGATTGGGTTGGTTCCTCAATAATACGCCCCAATTCCTTTTGATCTTGTGAGATAATAAATGTAGGTACATGGTGAATATTCAACCCTTTGTATTCCTGCCCAGGGCTTTTTCGGTTACGTTTCAGGGCAATCATTTTAATTTGCGAAGGAGAGACACCTAGTTGTTGGGCTATTTTCAAAAAACGAGGTACCTCTCGTTTACTATCGCCGCACCAAGTGCCCAAAAATATGGTGATTTTGAGTTTTCGTAATGCTTTCTTGTCAAGCGGTAGTTCTTGGGTTTTTACCTTGTAAGCTTCATAATTTTTGTTAAACCAATCGCTGTAAGGAGATTTTTCCAAACCTTGCTGATTGATTTTACCCACTAGCATATGAGAGGTTTCTTCTTGATTGATTTGAGCAAAAGTGGGATGGTAGGTAAGCATCATTCCCACAATCAATATTAGGGTTAGAGATGCCAAGGCGTTGAGTTGTTTCATAATTTAAATTGTTAGTAATGTTTTGGAACAGTACAAAAGAAGGGAGAAGGGGAGGGAGGCGGTCTTAATGGGTTGGTAACCTTTGTTAATGAGTTGTTAAGCTTAACAGACAGTGATTGAAGAGGTTATACAAAACGAACATCTTAGCTTTGATCATCAAATATAATAGAGGCTACAGTGGGTAAATTTTTCTGATATGATTATCTTAGAAAAAAACACAATACGAAGTCGAGATGATTTCTACCACTAAGCTTTAAACATAGAACTAGATGTCTCATTTATCACTTGGGAAATATTTTCTTTGGATTAAATTTATTAGCATCATCTATGTTTGCGCTTCCTGCCAAAATACCCAGACCAACGAAAAATTTGTCATTGCTTTTTCCCAGTGTACTAACGATGACGCCTTTCAGAAGAATATGCTGCGCGAAATGGAGAGAGAGTTGGTTTTTTACCCCGAGGTGACATTCTTGTTTGAAGATGCGCATAATGACATCAATGAGCAAATTGCCGACATCGAATACTTATTGACTAAGCCAATAGATGCCTTGATTGTAGTACCACAAGAAGCGCAAGGAATGGTGCCTATTATTGAAAAAGCATATGCCAAAGGTATCCCTGTAATTTTGGTAGACCGCACTGTAAACACCGATAAATTCACCGCTTATATTGGGGTAGATAATCGAGCCATTGGGAGACAGGCTGGACATCATTTGGCGAAACTACTCAATAAAAAAGGACGAATTCTGGAAATAAGTGGGCTGGTGGGTTCATCACCTTCGCTAGAGCGCCACGCTGGATTTTTGGAAGCCATCAGTAAATACCCCAACATACTCGTAAGCAAGGAAATATATGGTAATTGGAAGACCAAAGATGCCAAATTAGCCCTGGAGAAGGTCATAGGTAAATACAAAACGATAGATGCTATTTTCACCCATAATGATTTGATGGCCCAGGGTGCTTATGAAGTATGCCAAAAGTATGGCTTGATTGATCAGGTGAAAATTGTGAGTGTAGATGCTCTGCCCGGCAAGTCAGGGGGGATTCAAATGGTGCTGGATAAAAAATTGGAAACTACTTTTTTGAATCCAACTGGAGGGGAAGAAGCGATCAGGACCACAATGAGGGTTTTGCAGAATAAATCTTATGTAAAGGTCAATCATTTGCCTACCGTGGGTATTGGCTATGAAGATGCTCAAGTATGGAAAAACCAAACCGATAAGTTAATCAATGAAAAGAAAGTGGTAGCGCTCAAAGAGCATCGCCTGGCCAAAGATCAGACTTTGTTCCGATATTTTAGTTTATTGATTATAGCCTTGGCCCTGGTTACTATATTGGTTTTAATTATCCTGTTCCAAAGTGCCCGCAAAAAGAAACAACTCCAGTTGTATGCAGATAAAGTTGCTCAGCACAATGAGGTGTTGGAAGACCACGCAACTGAGCTTGAAAACACCCAACGACAATTGGAACATCGCAACGAAGAACTAAAAACTCAAAAAGAAGACCTCAATCGACATATGGAAGAAGTGCTCACCTTGCAAGAGCACATGGAGCAAAAGCAAATACAAATAGAAAAAACAAACCAAGATTTAGGGGAACAAAAAGCAACTTTGGAGAGGCTGTATCAGGAATTGAGACGTAAAAATACTGCCATTACCGATAGTTTGACTTATGCCAAATGCATTCAATATACGATTCTTCCCAGTGAAAGTGAGCTAAAGCGCGTGTTTCTGGAGCACTTTATTATTTATCAACCTAAAGACATTGTGAGTGGAGACTTTTACTGGATGCATCAACAAAACCACCAGGTATTTTTTGTGGTGGCCGATTGTACTGGACATGGAGTGCCAGGAGCTTTTATGTCGTTTATTGGCTATTCTTTGTTGAAGGAAATCATTGTGCTTAAAAAAATATATCAGCCTAATGATATTCTCAATGTACTTCATAGAGAAGTCATAAAAACGCTAAAGCAGTTTGAAAATAATATGAATGATGGGATGGATATTGTGATTGTTACATTGGAAGCGGTGAAAGAGACAGGCAAGCTTAAGTTACAATTTAGTGGGGCTAAAAACGAAATCCTATATGTGAGCGACCAAGAAGTAGTGGTCTTGAAAGGTGACAGACAAAGTATTGGGGGCTATTCGCTTGATGGAAAACCTACCTTTAAGTTAAAAAATAGGATGTTAGAGGACGATAACGGTATTATTTATCTATTCACTGATGGATTTGCCGATACTCCCAACCCTAAAAGACGCTGTTTTGGCTCTCGTAAGTTGAAAACGATGCTGATTGACTCGGCTCGCTTTCCGCTGGCTCAACAACAGCAAATCTTCAATGATGCCTTGACATCTCACTTACAAGGTGCCACCCAACGAGATGATGTTACCTTGATTGGGATCAAACCTGATTTTGATTTATTACTAGAAAAAACGCCTTAAAAATATCAAGCTTATTCTGAATAAATCATATCTTAAAAACAATCACCAATATAACCTTAAATGCCTTATTTTTCATTTGTCAAATTTATTCTTTGGATTCAGTTGGTAGCCATTCTTCTGAGTATGACTACTTGTAATACTAGGAGTCGGCAATTTGTGATTGCTTTTTCGCAATGCACTAATGAAGACGAATGGCGTAGGAATATGTTGCGGGAGATGGAGAGAGCACTGGTTTTTTACCCTGAGGTAACTTTTATATTTGAGAATGCGCACAACGATCTTAAGGAACAGGTAGCAGACATTGAAAAACTGCTTAAAAAGCCTATTGATTTATTAATTGTTTCCCCTTTGGAAGCAAGTGCTTTGACTGCGGTAATTGAAAAAGCTTATGATCGTGGAATCCCGGTTTTGTTGGTAGATAGAAAGGTAAATACTGAGAAGTTTACGGCCTATGTGGGAGGAGACAATCAAGCAATTGGTAGACAAGCTGGGCATTATTTGGCCAGGTTGCTCAATAAAAAAGGGCATATTCTAGAGATCAGTGGTTTATTGGGGTCATCTCCTTCGTTGGAGCGTCATGCGGGTTTTATAGAAGCCACTCGCCAATACCCCGACTTGTTGGTGAGCAAAGAAATATACGGTGATTGGGAAAAAGAAAAAGCCAAAATAGCCTTAGAAAAGGTAATTAATAAATACCAGAGCATAGATGCTATTTATGCACATAACGATGTAATGGCGCTGGGAGCCTATGAAGTATGCAAAAAATATGGATTGGCGGAGCGGGTCAAAGTAGTAGGGATTGATGCATTGCCTGGAAAATCGGGAGGAATTCAGATGGTACTGGATAAAAAACTAGAAGCTACTTTTTTATACCCAACTGGAGGGGAAGAAGCCATTAGAATGGCTATGAAGATTCTGAGAAAAAAGCCTTTTCCGAAAGTGAATTTTTTACCTACCTTAAGTATTGACTACGATGATGCCTTGGTATGGAAGAATCAAACCGATAAAATTTTAAATGAAGGAAAAGTGCTTGCGCTGAAAGAGCACCGATTGGCCAAAGATCAGACGCTTTTCCAATACTTTACATTATTGGTGATGGCTTTATTTGTAGTAATTGGGTTGATTTTGGTTTTGCTGTATCAAAGTGCGCGCAAAAAGAAGCAGTTACGTTTGTATACAGATAAGATTGCCAGACAGAATGAGGAACTGGAAAAGCATACCAACGAACTTAAAGACACCCAACAAACCCTCGAGCATCGAAACGAGGAACTGGAAGCCCAACAAGAAGAGCTGAGCCGCCATATGGAAGAGATAATGACGCTTCAGGAGAATATGGAGCAAAAACAGGGGCAAATAGAAAAAACCAATGAAGATTTAGAAGACCAAAAGGTTACGCTGGAAAGGCTTTATTTCCAGTTGAAAATTAAAAATAACGCCATCACCGATAGTTTACGTTATGCCAAAGGGCTCCAGCAAACGATCTTCCCTGGCGAAAAAGAACTGAGTCAAATTTTTGCCGAACATTTTGTTGTTTATCATCCCAAAGACATCGTAAGTGGAGATTTTTACTGGATGTATCGCCAAAAGCACAAAGTATTTTTTGTAGTAGCAGATTGTACTGGCCATGGGGTACCAGGGGCTTTTATGTCTATCATTGGTTATTCGTTGTTAAAAGAGATCGTTGTTCTAAAAAAAATCCATCAACCTGATCATATCCTGAGTACACTCCACCGAGAGGTAGTGAAAACCCTGAAACAATTTGAGAGTGATATTAATGATGGAATGGATGCGGTAGTCTTGGTATTGGAAGCTATGAAGGGGGTAGACAAAATCAATTTACAGTTTAGCGGTGCAAAAAACGAAATGGTGTATATCAACCATCAGGAGATGTTGACCTGGAAAGGTGATAAGCAAAGTATTGGAGGATATTCGATAGGTGGGAAACCTACCTTTGAGTTAAAGCAAATGACGCTGGAAGATGATAGTGGAACTATTTATCTGTTTACTGATGGATTTGCCGATACTCCTAACCCCAAGCGACGCTGCTTTGGCTCTCGAAAGTTGAAAACAATGATGATGGAATCAGCCCATCTTCCGCTAACTGAGCAGCAACAAATATTTAATGAAGCATTGATAGCACATGCGCAGGGTACTGCCCATCGTGATGATGTCACCTTGATTGGGTTAAAGCCTAGCTTTGATTTGTTAAAGGATCAACAAGTGTAAACTATTCTTGGACAAGGATGATAAACCTACTACAATATATTACCGGATTTACTTTTTTCCACGGGTTGGTGTTGTTTTTGGTTTTATCGTTTCGGCCAAGAGACAAAAAAACGCAGAATGACGTCAAATTTATTGTATTGGCATTTACCCTCTACATTGGGGAGTTTTTATTAGTCATTACGGGCACCATCGTACGTTTACCACACCTTATTTTGATGTCCTACCCGTTACTTTTTTGCATAGGCCCTCTGTTTTTGATTTTTGCCCAAAAAGCCACTTACAGTTTTCAAAAGAAAACCTATGCCTGGTTTATAGTACCAGTAATATTTTACCTGCTATTTATACCTTTTTATGCGACTGAACCTGCTTTCAAACTTTCCATATTAGGTCATTTTAGCACGCTCAAAGACCGTTTTCCTTTGCTTTATATGTTATCAGGCAATAGCCTACCCTTCAATGGATTTACATTATGCTTTTTGATGTGGGCGATATTTATTTTACGAACAAAAGCAACCAGGTCGCCTGCTGCTCGCCAAATCAGGAAGTTTTTAACAGGGCTGGTCATTTTTCTTGGGGTGTATACCATAGGGCAAGTCATTTGGTTATTTTATCCAATTCGTCCTTTGGGAATTGCGTTATTTTTCCAACCCTTTGCCTTTGCGCTGGGCTTACATATTTTGGGGTATTGGCTTATCCTCACCCCTGTTCTGTCTCGACCTTTGGTAAAGTCAGACTCCAACAGTTACCTAAAATCGCCCCTGCCCCAAGAATACAAGAATAAATATGTAGAGAAATTGCAAACTTTGTTCAAAGAAGAAAAGCCTTTTTTAAACAATGACTTTTCCTCCGATATCCTGGCTCAGCAATTAGGCATTAGCAAGCACTACCTTTCTCAGGTTTTAAGCCAGGAACTCCAGACCAGTTTCCCCGAATTGGTCAATGCCTCTCGCATACAAGAGGCTTGTCGTTTGCTTGAGCAACAAGAAAGCCCAGTGATCCAGCAAGTGGCGCTCGAGGTGGGGTATAACAACAAGGTAAGCTTCTATAGGGCCTTCAAGAAATTTACCCAACAAACCCCTTCTGATTATGTAGCGCAAAGTCGTCAAAATCAAGTTTCCTAGAGTTGTTTTAGAGTATGTTTAAATTTTGTCTTCGAGGGTAAAAATGGTGAACCGTTCATTCAGCGAAGCAGAATGATAAGCTCTGTTTCACCTTTGAAAGTAAACAGACAAACTAATTTTTTGTGCTGATGAAGCATATTTTTAAAGGAATAGCCAAAGCTATTGCTGCAAATCCCTAGATCCCGACGAGTCGGGGAATTGCTGAAATCAATGCGTAAAAGGTACTTTTTTAGTCCAGATTATAATGTTTAAACATACTCTTAGTAAAATCCGTGGGGATGTAACGCCCTGTGACGAAATCAGGTAGCTTTTCAATGGAGTTGGGGCATACCTTTGACCTAACCAAAAATTTAAATCCATGAAAACAATTTTGAACATAAACCTGATCAGTAGAATAACTTTGACTGCTGTATTTCTGGCTACTTTTATAAACCAATCTCTGGCTCAGCGCAAAAAGCGCATCATGAAACAAGATACCTCCATTAATAATCTCATTCATCCGGCAGGTTACCAAACCCTGCCGATCAACGAAATTGGGAAGGTGCAAAAGTTTGGTCAAGGCCCCCAGGATGTGGTTTTAATTGCCGGATTGGGGCTGGCCTCTGATCAAGTGTTTGCCCAGTTTATTCGTGATAATGCCAGTAAATACACCATGTATGCCATTACATTGGCAGGCTATGGTGGTACCCAGGCTTATGCCATGCCTCCCGCAGGTACTAGCTATGCAGCGCTTACCTGGCATAAGCATAGCCAAAAGGTAATTCTTGGCTTAATGAAAAAGTATAACCTGAAAAAGCCTGTGATCATCACTAACTCACAAACACCTACATTGATTGGGTTACGGATTGCTTTGGCCCATCCTCAGCAGGTAAAGGCAGTCATTGCCATTGGGGGAGAATTGGTCAGAAAACTAGCACCGCAAAAGTTGACTCCAAAACAGCGTCAAGTGGGTATTGATGCGCAAATGGCTCCCCATTGGTTCAAAACCGTTACAGGCGAAACCTGGGATTCTAATATGTGGGACGATTTGGTGTACTCGAGCAATGCCAAAAATGGAAAACGATTGTCAGATAAGATAAATGCGGTGCCAGTGCCCAATTTATTGCGTTATATGATTGAGCACTGGGCTTATGATGTTACCACCGAGCTCGATAAACTAAAAGTACCTGTTTTGGCCATTGCTCCAGGTTTTAGTAAAGCTTTGGACGATTTATATCCTGAGGCTAGTAAGCGGTTTTATCGAACAGCTTTTATAGATACTTGGAAATCCGCGGGTGACAAAGTAAAGGTAGTAGTGGTGAAAAATGCAGGTATTTTTGTACATCAAGACCAACCCGCCAGGGTAAATCAATTGGTGGAAGATTTTATAAAGTAATAAAATTAATTGGTGGATGAGAATGAAAAAAGAAAGGATAATTTAATGAAACGATCTTTTATCCTACAATAATTTTACACTTACGATATTCCGTTTCAAAAGTTTAGTAATTTGAACTCTTTTTTTCTGTAAAACTATCATAAACCTTTCAAGGCTAATAGAGGCCAAAGTTTGATTGATATAAAAACAGTTGTTTAGAATATTATTCTGTTTTATGAGGGCAAAACCGCTATTTCTAACAAGGTTTACATCCCCGTAGGACAAAATATGGTCTTAAAAGCGTCTGCCCAAATGAAGTTTGTTTTTGCTAAATAATTGATTAATAAGCTTATATAACTAGTTTTTCGGTGAAAATGCATTTTTTTATTGGTTAAGTTATATAATGGTGGAAAATACTCATGAAAACTTCGAAAAAACTTGCAAGCAGAATTTTATTTGGAAACGACCTGTTACCTTTGTGACATCAAAAGAGATATAAATTCGTAAGAATATATATACATTGTGTAATATAATTGGGTGAATTGGTGTGTTAGCTTCTAGCGCACCAATTTTTTTTGTGCCTACCTCACCATTGCCTCAAATCTATAGTTTTATAAATCATAATTATTGTGTTATCTTTGTATCCCGTAAGCAAAAAAAAGAAGTTACCTTAATTTACGATATATGGCTTTCGCTAAACACATTTTTGTTACGGGAGGGGTGGCATCATCTCTTGGCAAAGGTATCATTGCCTCCTCATTGGCTAAACTACTACAGGCCCGCGGGTTTTCTGTTACCATTCAAAAATTTGATCCCTATATAAATATTGATCCAGGTACACTCAATCCTTATGAACATGGAGAGTGTTATGTAAC
>DMXI01000505.1 GCA_003483885.1 Microscillaceae bacterium | reverse complement strand
ACTCATTACAAATGAGCACCAGCAACTTTGGCGAATACCTCAAAAACACTTCAACAACCCATTTGCTTCCAAAACCTCAAAAATATTAATACAATGAAAACATCAAATCAATCAGGCCCTACCCTCAAACCCAGCTTACCTAGCCCCGAAGGATCATTAAGTGGCTATGGTGGGCAATTTAAAGTGGCGGGATTTACCGGTTCGGGAGGCCTGTCTTTGGGCGGTTTGGAATACAATACCAGTGCAGGTAATGGCGAACATGGTTTTGGCTTTGGGGTGGCCAGTGGAAAAGGTATCTCCCGGAGTACCCATAGAAACACCCCTACGTATGATGACAATCTCGATACCTTTGAGCTTGCAGGGCAAATGCTGGTACCTTTGCTTGAGCAGGGAAAACGAGTAATTAAATATGGCTCCCTACAGGATGAAGCGGTTGATCAACAATATTGGAAACGTCCTGTTGTGCACGAAACTAAGGGCAACAATGATTACGAGGTACGCCCATACCGTCCGCAAAAAGAAAACGATCACGCGCTCATTTACTATTGGAAACGCTTATCTGGTAAATCAACCACCCTACCCTCCTCGTTTTGGGTGGTCATAGGTGCCGATAACTCCCTTTCGTTGTTTGGCGTAAGCGATGTAGCCAAAGTAAGCGACCGAGACTCGAGTGGCACGCTCAACCCCAAACGAGTATGTTCCTGGCTTGCGGAGGAACACTTAGATGCCATGGGGCATTGTACCCTTACTAAGTATGCCCAAGAAAACAAGGTAGGAGTAAATGACAATATAGCGCCTGAAAAAAACCACGCCCATCTCAATAAAGTTTACCTCGATCGGATTTGTTCAGGACACACTACCCCTTTAGCCGCTTCATTGGTGTTAAGTAAAGCCCTGAATAATACTTTGGTAGAACCCGATTGGTTTTTCGAAACAGTCTGGGACTACGGACAATATGATTTGAGGGACCTTACCAAGCAGGATATTTATCAGTCCCATGACCCAACCCAGGGCATTACTACCTGGACCAAACGCCAGGATGCTCACTCTGACTATGCTTGTGGTTTTGAGATCCGCACCCACCGCTTGTGTCGTCGAGTGTTGACCTTTCATCGCTTTCCCGAGGAGTTTGACACGGCTACGCCTTTGTTACATAGCGCCACGGCCTATATTTATAACGAATCGCCGGTACGTACTTTATTGGTAGCGTCTCAGGAAGCGGGGTATTATTGGAATGGCAGTCGTTACGATGTCAACTATTTGCCTCCACTTGAAATGGCGTATCATCATTTTGCCCCTGAGAAGCGCCCTTATCGCGAAATGCTGGTCAAAAACACCACTGGCAACGATCAATCACTCCCCGACCTTACTGGCTTTGGAGGCAACTTTTTTACAGCCGATCTGTACGGAGAGGGCATTACTGGTTGGGTAGCCAGCAATGGGCAAGAGGCTTTTTATTACCAAACCGATTGGGATGCCATCGATGGCAAGCTAGGAGGAGGTGACCCGGTATACTACAAACGAGCCGACAACCCAGTACGATTGCCTTTAGGAATGCTGAGCAAAAATAATCATCATCAGTTGATGGACATCAACGGCAATGGAAGGCTGGATTATGTCACCAATTACGCTGGACAACTGGGGTATTATGAAGCCCTACAAAACGAAAACGATGCTGATACGGGGCAGCCTATAGATGCTTGGGGCGAATTTACTCCTATTCCGCTTACACCAACTGAACTGAGCAGACCCCAACGCTTTTGGGTAGATGTCACTGGCAATCATATTGTCGATTGTGTCATTCCGATGAGTAATGGTCAACTTCGTTATTATAAAAACAATGGACCTGTGGGGTTCGAGCCAGGCCAGGAACAGCAAAATACTCCCCTTCCTTCTTCGCTACAATCTTCAGAGGAAGTGTTTTTTGATTTTATAAATATTGCTGGAGATGGGAAACAACATTTGGTACATCTTGACAAGGAGAAGCTCAAGTACTATCCTAACCTGGGCTATGGGCAGTTTGGAGAAGCCATTGAAATAGACAACTTCCCTACATTTGCGGAGGGGGAATTTAAAACAAGTCGCATTCATTTTGCCGATTTAGATGGCACGGGCACCGCAGATTTGATCCTGGCTAAAAGTAATGGCATTGCGATTTATCCTAATCAATGCGGTAACCGTCTGGGTTCAGAAATATTCATTGCTTACCCTGACGAACAAACCTACGATGACTTACATACGCAGTTGTACTTCACCGATGTATTTGGCAATGGGCTTACCTGTATGATTTTTCAGCAAATGGGGCTCGAAGCTCGGCAGTGGGTATACGATTTTAACGGAGGCGTAAAACCCTACTTACTAGCGCGCTACAACAATAACCAGGGAGCAGTAACTACTACCTCTTATCGAAGCTCGGTGCATTTTTATCTGGAAGACAAACAACAGCAAGTTGAGTGGTTTACCCGAGCCCCTTTTCCGGTATGGTCTATCCATGAGGTAATCGTAGACGACGAAGTGAGTCAATCTAAACTTACCGAAACTTATCGTTACCGTCACAGCTATTACGATGGCATAGAAAAAACTTTTCGGGGCTATGGCTACGTGGAGCATACCGATGTTATTTCCAGCTACAATGACAGCAACCTACCCGAAAACTCGCCTCCTTCGAAAAGTTGCGTATGGTACCATAGTGGCAATCCTCGCCAGGGCGACATCACCAGTTTATACCAACAACTGGAATATTTTATGGCGGGGAGTCAAGGAGGCAATCTACTAGCTAATAGTGCTAAAAAAGACCTCCAGGCCCAATATCTATCCACCTACAATGCCGAATTTGGGACCGAAACTGTCACGGATGAACTTACGCGCCAAGCGCATTTACATCTGGCGGGGGCTCCCATTCGTTCCGAATTGTATGGTCTGAACCAAGAAGCCTATGCCCAAAACCCAGATAGCACTGCCTGGGAACTGTACACCTCCAGCCTGAGCAACGAAACCGTATGGTTGGTACAACCGCTCATGGAAGCGTCTCAACCATTGCCCCTGCTCAATTATGCTTCGTTTCAGGTGTTGCCTCGCGAAAACCTGGGCTATCACTATGAACGTAATCTGCACGATCCAATGGTAGGCTACACTGCGGCTATCAAATTTGATAATTATGGCCATGTATTGCAAAGTTGTACCCTACAGTATCCTCGTCGTCAGGATTACCAGGATGCTCATGTTGAAGTAAACAACGAACAACGCACCTTAAGAGCATTCACTACCCTTCACAAAATAGAAAACTTTGCAGACCCAGCCAGCGATTTAGGGGCAAGTTATGGCAATGAGCAGTTTTACCTATTGGGAGTACCCACCCATAGCTATGCTTATTTTATAAAAAACTCGGCCGCCTTGGGTCCCATTGGCACCGCCGTAACCCCAAACAATGCCTTTGATGGTTATCAGGGAGCGATCTATGATTACGACACCATCAAAAATTTCATTCAATTTGTCACCATCGATAGTGCCGGAAATGATGTCACTTTTGCTGCGGCCAACCTTGAGGTGGAACTGATGCACTGGAGCAGCCAGGAGTATTACTATGTACAGCCCAACGACAACGTGGCTGATCCAGCCTCATCTGCCTTTCTCTCTAAAAAGAATGACCTCAGCCGCCCAGGGTACCGCGGGTTTTTATTACCTAAAGGAGGCGATGGCACCGCAGAGTCGGCCTTTGATCTCACGGCCTTGGAAAATATATTGGTACAGGATGATCAGTTTTTCACTTCGTCTGAGCTTAGCAGTTTGATGTCGCTCCCCGATAAAGGGCACTATCAGAGAAAGACCCTGACCAGTACAGGAAATGCCAACGCCCAAAGTCAGGACTTTTGGGCCACCCGATCTGGTAGTTACACCTACAATGATGCTCAGCAGTTTTACACCCTCCAAGAATATACTGATCCCAAAGGGAGCACTATTACCACCATCTACGATCGTTACAACCTCCTGACTATAGCGCAGACTGATGCCTTGGGGAATACGTCTAAGGTAGCCGAACTTACTGCAACTTATGCTGATAATACGCCCAAAAGAGCCGTAGATTATCAGTTGATGCAACCTTTCCGAACCTTGGACTTGAACGACAATGCCTCAGAAGTGGTATTTGATGCCCTGGGGCGGGTAATCGCTTCTTCCCATTATGGCACTACTATGCGCTGGAACGAAGAAAACAATGTGTATGAAGAAACGAGAGAAGGTTTTGGAGAATTGTATGCATCAGATACTGCCAATAAGACCTACACTACCACATCCCCGGCCAATGTTCAGGCAGTGATTGAGGCTCCTATGAGCCACTTGCAAATGGCGGCTAAACACACCTACTATCAGCCGTTTAGTTGGATGGGGCGGGTTTCGCTTGACGAACTGAAGGCGGCGGTATTGGATGAATCTCAAAACGTGGCCTTGACCAATTGGTATCAAGCGATGCAAATGCAGGGTTTTATAGGAGAGGAAGAAGCGATCTCGAGTCGGGTGAGTGATGCGTTCAAGCATCCACGGGTGCAGTACTATCTTAGTAACGTGGCTACAGGCAACTTGATGGATACTCAACAAGGAGCCAACCAAAGCGCTATTGAGGTAAATAACCAGGAACAAATATTTGAGTTTGTACCTTCCAATGAGGTGGGCTATGTGCATATTTTATCGGGCACTGGAAAATATTTGGGCTATACCGAAGGAGCTAGTTCAGGAGCCTGGATTTGGACCGTCACATCAACGCAATTGGAAAGCACCAAATGGCGGATAGAAGATGTAGGAGAAGAGGTCATTTTCCGAAACAAATTGAACGAAGGTCTGGCCATTCAAGAAATTTCTTATGAAGATAGTATAGGCTTGAGAGTGTTTACCTACAATGCCTCAGATTCCAAACAAAGGTGGAAAAAAAGGTCGGTTTCGCTTCAAAAACTTATGTCTGATCCATTGGATATCCTTTCTGCGAATGATTCAGAAGCTTCATCGAGGTTTTATTTACGTAATCGAGCTACCAACAACTTCCTGGATACCCAGCAGGGAGTCAACCAAAGTACCATTGATATACACCATCAGGAACAAGAATTTGAGTTGATCCCTTCTGACGAAGAGAGTTATTTTCATATAGTATCAGGTTCAGGAAAATTCTTGGCCTACACCCAAGGGGCTGGGTCAGGAGCTTGGATTTGGCATACGTCCTCGGCCAACCTTCATTGGGATGGTACCAAATGGTCTATAGAGGAATTGGGAGACAGTCTCATCTTTCGTAATAAACTAGATGGTGGACTGGCCATTCAGGATGCTCATTATGAAGATAGTATAGGCCTGCAAGTAATTACTTACAATGCCTCTGATACTAAGCAACAATGGGAAAAAATACCCGTATTGCCCCAAAAGCGACAGCAAACTTCATTGGATACGCTTTCCTACGCCCAGCAGCAGGAGATCCATGATTTGTTATTACGTAAATCGATCATTGAAACAACACCTGCCCATATGCTCTCAACGTCCATAAAGGACTACCCCGATATGTCGTATGCCAGGGTAAGTCGCACTCAGTTGATTGCCTTGCAAACCAATGATGAAGTACATCATCAAAATGTAGATACTTGGTTGGCCACCGCCTATGCTACCAATCCGCCTTATTTGCATGAGGAAATAAGCAATAATAACGGGCAAAGTACTTATGGTATATTTACTTCAGCCATGCGTACCGCCCTGGAAAACAGCACGGATGTCAATTCATTTGTAGCCCAACTGCAGGCTACGGCTATCACCTTGGGCAATGCTTTTACCAACTTTGGTGCTACCCAACAAGCGGTGTACGATTTATACCAACAAGCCCTGAATCAGCGCATCGAGCAACACTTGCAATACAGCGACGGACTAGGCAGGTCGCTTCAGCGTAAGATCAAAGCCGAACCAGGGCAAGAATGCTTTATTTTTGCCAATAATCAGGTGACTACCAATACCGGAAACGCAGTACCTACCCGTTGGCTTACCCAAGGCCACGTAGCATACAACAATAAAGGAGAAGTAGTGCTTGCTTACGATCCTTATTATATAGATACTCCCGCCTTTGTGGAGAGTGAGTTACTGAAAACCCTGGGTACGAGTCCTATCAATTATTACGATGCCTTGGGAAGGGTTACTCATTCCATTACCCCCAAGGGGTATTTGATGGCGCACGAGTGGACAGCCTGGAGCAATACCATATGGGATGCCAACGACAGCCTGCTATTGTCGCCTTATTATGAGGTAAATCAGCAATTTTTGGATGGTACTACCCGCCCCCAATCGCAGCACGACCCAGTGAAGTATTTCTTTGATTATACCGACGATAAGCTGGCAAAAATCAGTAGCGGCAATGACGATGAAAAGAGCATAGCCACCTCTATCCAAGAAGCCCTACAACAAACCCTGCGACTGGCATTTACCCCTACCAATACTGTGCATGACAATAGGGGACTTACTTTGCGTTCCCGCCAAACAGGAAATTACCTTTACATCACGTTTATGCTAAAGCCATACACAGTGCTGGACGGAACTGGCATTAGTACTTCTTTGAATTATTTAGAAAAACTCATAAACCTTGGGTATTTGGAAGAAAAAGCTTCGGGGGATGAGCAAAATATCACTCCAACAACGGCTCAACAGACTAAAAAGTACCCAGTTTTAGCCCAAAACGAAATCAAAAAATTGACCGATGGGTTAGAGCGTAAATTTTCTTTGTTTGCTCCCTCAATCTTGGCGGTACTTTGGGCGATGCACCAAACAAATGATCAAATGAGTGGAATCCAAGAAAGTGTTACCAATACTTTTAAAACTAAGTTTGATCAAATACTGGGAGTGGGGGCGCTTCCCTGGCGAAAGGAAGAGTATTGGGAGCTACTCGATAAGTTAACCAGTCTTGGTTTTTTTATGTCCGGTGCGTCCAACCCAAGTTCTCCCAGGTATACTTTTGGTATAGCTGCGTTAGATTACCCAATAATTGAAGACAGTGATGACAATCCTCTGCTCAATTTGGTGATGATGCTGGGCTGGGCCAAAGGAGAAAAGTTTGAAACCAGTTCGTATTACGATGTGTATGGTAGGGCTACCAAAATTGCCGACCCACGCTTTACTGCGGCCAACGACTTTAAAACAAATAAAAATGAAAAGGTGTATAACCTGATCACTACCTATGCTGGGGCATTGGGAGCCGCCGTAAAATCTGATTATGCCGATGCGGGGCCAAGTTGGGCCTTGTCCGATGTATTGGGAAGGCATTTGTGGAATCGTGATGCCCGTAATATAGAAACCGAAGTAGTATATGATGCTTTGCATCGCCCCACTGCGGTAAAACAACACCTAC
Source organism: Microscillaceae bacterium (assembly GCA_003483885.1). Lineage (GTDB taxonomy): Bacteria > Bacteroidota > Bacteroidia > Cytophagales > Microscillaceae > Microscilla. The sequence continues at coordinate 20,006 of DMXI01000505.1, read as the reverse complement.
GTGCCACTGCCTCTTGGTCGGCTACTACTTCCCGTATTGCTTATGGCGAAAGCATTGCCGATGCTCATAAGTTTAACTTTCGGGGGCAGGCCGTGCAAACCTTTACCCAAGGAGGCTGGAGTGCGACTTCGCGTGGCTTCAATATTTTGGGGCAATCTTTGGGCAACTCCCTCAGACTTACCAAAGCGTTTATTCCTGATTTTAGGTACGCTGTTCCCAAACCTTGTGTAGACTTGAGCGACCTAGTGTTGGAACCCGCCCAAGTGCTGCAAAATGTGGCGCTTTCGGCAAATTTAGCCCAAGTATTACAAACCGATGTTTATGAAAACACGGCAGTATTTGATGCTACTGGTGAAGTACAACGCCTGATAGATGTTGCCCAAAACATACACCTTCCCCAATTTCATTTATCGGGAGGGGTGGCCCAAATGAAGGTCAATGGCATTGACTTTATGGATGAAGTGGTATACAATGCGCGTAAGCAAAAGCTTTCGGTAAAAACGAAAAATGCGGCGCAGGCATTAGTTACCCATTGCCACTACACTTATGATCCCAAAAACTATGGCTTGGTACAAATCTATGCCTCGCATAGCGATGCGGATGTAAATCGGGTGGATGAACATGAAGTGATTTATCATAAAACGGGAGATACTCGTCAAAATCTGGTGTATACGTTTGACCCAGCGGGTAATGTAGCCGCTTTGCCGCTCAGTGTATACCAAGGCCCCGACAAAGACAGCGTAGTACAGGCATTTAGTCATAAAGCGGCCTACAAATACGATGGTTTGTATCGTTTGACTCAAGCGGACGTAGTAGCTACCTAGCTTGGTCGTTTTACAAGGGACTAAATAATCCAGACCTGACAGGTTTTACCCCCCCGCCTTGCGGGATTGTAAACTGTCAGGTCTAAAAACTCAAAACTTTCAATCATGAATACCTATACTCAAAATTATATATATGATGCGGGCACCAATCTATTGGCTTTGCAGCACCAGGATGGGCAACGAAACACTACCCAATACCAGCCGGTGCATCCGTATAACAACCGCCAAACTGAACACCCCTACGATGAGGCTGGCAACCAGCTCCAAAACGACGCACTGGACGAAATGGTGTATAATGCGGATGGACAATTGTGCAAAACGGTGCGCATTGAGGGTGACCACGCCATTACTGAGTATTACGCCTATCTTTCGCTCGGCGAACGTAGCCGCAAAGTCACTGAAACCCACGAAACCGAAAGCGGATATTTGGTAGCGCTCGCTACGGTGGCTTATGCACAGGAAGTAGAGTTTCGAGTGAGCTATGCAGGTACCAATATGAGCTACGACGGGGAAGTCGTGGTAGGAGCTGAAACTACTCAAAAGTGGGTTATCACCCGGATTATCAATGACCAAGGGCAGGTAGGTAAGATCACTAAAAATAAAACTTATCCTGCCACCACTGAGAAGATCACTTACAATCTGATAGACCATTTAGACAATGCCAGTGGTGAAGTAGATAAGGAGGGAAACTTGATAAGCTACGAAAACTATTACCCTTATGGAGGGATTAGTATGCAACATGCCGTAGATGAAACAAAAAACGTGGGCTACTCAGGGGAGGAACTTGATCTCACCAAGCTTAATTATTTTGGTTTTCGTTACTTGGACTCAACCACAGGACGTTGGATAACTCCTGACCCTATTCGATTTGAAGGAAAACAATTGAATTTATACGCGATGGTGGGTGGAAACCCCATCACATTTCGGGATGTATTTGGCCTGATGCCCAAAGAGATCAAAAAAAGAAAATCTCTCTCAAGAAAGGCAAAAAGCCATAACCCAACATATAACGAAAAAGCCATCCGTAACAATTATCAAAAGGAAGCACAATATACAAAACGTAAAGTCGTGAGACGCATTAACAAGGGGTATACATCATTTAACTCCCTTGCGCTCTATAAAAAATTAAATAAAAATTCTTTTCCCACCAAACAGTTCGCAAAGCAATTTGTCATTCGAAAAGCGCTAAGAAAACACGTTTGGTTTAAAGAGAAGAGGCCAAATATCATCACCATCCTCTACGAACATGACAAAAACAAAGACCCAAACAATCTTTTCACTATTAATATGGCTATACCATCTAGGGCAAAGAACAAAAGATTTCATAAGGAATCTATCGATAACATTCAGAATTTTACTTTTAAAAACGCAAGAGCGGGACTCCAGGGTCAATTTAATGCCTTTATGCAACACCGAGTAACTGAGGCTATTGGGGAAGCAGCAGCTCTGCGATACATGGCTTGGAAAGGTAACTATAGTTTGGCTTTTCCAGTTAACCCCGGACATGGAGCAGGAATCGACCAGTTGTGGATACAAAAAGATAACAATGGCAAGATCAAGGAAATTCTTGTAGTCGAGGCTAAAGGCCCTGGAGCTCGCCTTGCCTCTAAGCAAATGTCACTACCTTGGGTAAAAAATAACCTCGCAATAATGGCTAAAAACTGGGGTAATTATTCTTCGGAAACAAACTATGCACAATTAGCCAACGAATTGCTCGATAGGGATAGAATTATTGGAGACCCCGACGTGACTGGGATTGTTGTGAGCGTAAAACCACAAGGAGTAAATCATTCAACCTTTAAGCTTTCTGTGGGACAAAAAAGGTATTACAAAAAATAACAAAGGTAGTTATTTTTTGCGGCAGCGTTGCTATGACTGCCAAAACCACCGCTATGGCTTGCCACAAGCCTATAAATAAGTACGATAATTTGTATCATTTGACCCAAGCGGAGGTAGTAGATTTAGTAGCAACCTAACCAGGTCAATTTATAAGAGGCTATCTCGTAAGATATTTTAAGCCAAATAATCCAGATCTGTCAGGTCTAAAAACTCAAAACTTTAAATAATGAATTCCTATACTCAAAATTATATACATGATGCGGGCACCAACCTGTTGGCTTTGCAGCACCAGGATGGGCAACGAAACATTACTCAATATCAGCCAGTACACCCTCATAACAACCGCCAAACTGAACACCCCTACGATGAGGCCGGCAACCAGCTGCAAAACGACGCACTGGACGAAATGGTGTATAATGCGGATGGACAATTGTGCAAAACGGTGCGCATTGAGGGTGACCACGCCATTACTGAGTATTACGCCTACCTCTCGCCAGGGGTACGTAGCCGTAAAGTGACCGAAACCCACGAAACCCAAGGAGGTAAATTGGTAGGGTTGGATACCGTGGCATATGTGCAAGGCCTGGAGTTTCACGCCAGCTACACCGGAACTGATATGAGCTATAATGGAGAAACCGTGACTGGTGCCGAAACTACCCAACAATGGACGACTACCCGGATTATTTCGGATCACGGACAGGTGGGCAAAATTACCAAAAACGACACAAGCAACACCACTACGGTTACTTACAATGCGCTCAATCACCTGGATAGCAACGAAGTGGTGCTAGACGAGCAAGGCAATTTGGTGCGTTACACTCATTATGCCCCTTATGGCGAAACCTTGCAAGAGGAAGTATTAGACGCAGAGCAAATTCAAGATGAGTGGGGCTATTCGGGCGAAGAAGAAGACAGTACCGGTTTGCTGGCCTATGGCTACCGTTATTATCAAAAGAATGGTATTTGGAACCGAGCCGACCCTATCCGGTTTGAGAGTGGGCAATTGAATTTGTACGCAATGGTGAATGGAAATCCGGTGACATGGAGAGATGAGAAGGGGTTGTACTTTGAAGGTGATGGAAAGTTTTATACTACGACCAAAAGCGCTCTGGAGATGAAAATAAAAAGCCTAGATTCAAAACCTAAGTTACAGCAAGCCCTAAAAAACGCCAAAGGAGAGATGGATTCTTATAATGATATGAAAAGCAAAGGAGCATCTATCAAGAGTATTTTGGATAAGTATATCCCAGAAGGGAACGAAGAATTATTATGGGATGTATACGGCAAACTTGCCGCAACGGACATCATTGCCGATTATTACAAATTTAAGGATAGTAAGCACTCTGGTAATTGGCAGGAATTTCAAAAAGAAATCAATAGTTTTAAAGAAGGGCTTATCCAAAAAGGAGCGGTTTCGGGTGGTTTAGAACATCTCATCACTACCGGAGTAGCTAAAAATAATATTACTTCAGAAATGCAAGCCGAACTCAACGATTTGGTCAACATAGACCCTCGAGGGATGCGAGCCTTGTATCGAAAAATGTGGGGTACAGGAAGTGATGCTCCTATAGAAGCCTTGGTAAACTTTGGTACCTATCATGATATACCTGAGTGGCACGACCACCCTCAGTTTGTGAACATGCTCAAGCGGTTGATAAAAGCTGGAGTACAAACTGGAAATGTGGTACATGTCCATAAAGAAAATACCAGTAATACGAATACTGGTAAATACTTTATGACGTCTTCTGAACAAAAAGACTTCTTTAAGGGGACTAAACATAAGGTAGACCTCAATAGCAAAGAGGAGCAGTATAATTTGGGCTTCGAGATGATCAAACAGGCGATTACAGATGCCCATAATGAGTTAGGAAAGCCAGAAAAGAAGATTGAGGTTCATTACTTTGGTAATGATCACCATTTAGAAACTAAAGACCAAATAGTAGAAGCCGCCCAAGAACACCGAGAAAAACATATCCATATATTTTTAAAAGGTTCTCAACACTTTAGCGGAACCAAAGATGCCTATGAAAATTCTGGATCTATGTTAAAACCCAATGCCAAGCTTGAAAGAAAACTCCGATATGTGATGAGTGGTCGAGGTGCTCTGCCAAGTGCTTATGGCAACGGTGCTTATTTACTTGAAAAAAACACTGCCGTTGTCTGGCTTACCGAAGACACCAGTATTAAGAATGATTTACGGAACAAACTTGGATTGGAACAAGGAAAACTCGGGTACATGGAATATGAACAACCACTAAAAAAGAAAAGGACACGCCTGGAGACGCCGCTTGAATATAAAACCAAGGATATCGAGAAACCCCAGTTCAAAAAAGACTGGGACTATACCCAAAGCGCTGGGCATATTGCACTCAATAGTGCTAAAAATAAACTGGTATTAGTACAAGCCAATGGAGTGGTGTCTAATCAGCCTCCACTACAGGTAAGCTCCCAAAAAATCCCCCACTGGAAACGGCGAAAATCTGAGTCTCAACTTTATGAATACGACATAAGCCACGAAGATTACCTGATACCAACTCCTGAAGAGATGCGGAAAAAAATGGTCAATCAATTTAAGTCTGAATTGCAGAAAACTATGGACGAAGCAAATTTCAATAAATTTATAAAACACCATAAAGGTATCAATAAAGTTCAGCAAGGAATCGAAAAACCTCAGAAGAAAAAGAAATAAATGGTGACATATGATCAGGTATTTTCAAGGCCAACGCTCTCAGACACTTTTTACTCAAATTTAATAAATGTCTGGAGGTAGATAGTTGGTGGGTAACATTATAAAATCGGCTTGGAGTTTGTTGCATACACGCATTCGTATGCAACATCCCCCAAGCCTTATGATAAATGCTCCTTTTAAGGTATTGCTGGTAGACGATGACCCGGCCAACTTACAATACCTGCTACAGTTGATGTTACAAAAAAAGACGCAATACACTCCTATGACCGCTGCCCATGGCCGCGCCGCGCTGGAGGTACTCGGAGAGGTTACCCCAGATTTGATCATTACCGACTGGGAAATGCCCCAAATGGATGGCTTGGCGCTGATTCGTCGCATTCGTCAACAATCAGCGTTGGCTCAAATTCCCATTATTGTCATTACCGGCGTAAACACCACCCCCAAAAACCTGCAACAAGCCTTTGATGCGGGAGCCAACGACTATATTACCAAACCCCTTAATCCGGTAGAGCTATACGCCCGAGCCGATGCTGCCTTACGTATGTACCAGGCGATGCAAACGATTGATCAACAACGACAAACTATAGAGGAACAAAAAAACCGGGAATTGAGCGCCAAAATGCTGGAGATTTCGCAAAAGAACCAATTGCTCGATGCCTTGCGTCGCGACGTACACAATATGGCCACCGAGGCTCAAGGCAAGCTGCAAAAGCAATTGATTCATCTGGAAAAACGGATCGAACGCAATTTGAACACCCAAAACGAATGGGAAACTTTTAAGCTCCATTTTGAGCAGGTACATCCTCGGTTTTTCGACCGACTCCAACAACGTTTCCCTAAGCTCACCCTCATAGATTTGCGGCATTGTGCTTATCTCAAGATTGGGCTTTCTAACAAAGAAATTGCCCAGATTTTACACATTTCGGCACCTAGTGTAGTGAAACAACATTACCGAATCAAGAAAAAAATGGGGGTACTTGCCTCAAGTGTGTTGTTAGATGCAGTACGCCAATTTGCCTAAGAAACTTCTTATTTCTTCACCATTCCTTAGGGTAGATTTAATTCGTTTTTTGACCTGAAAAAATTTGTCAGCAGATGTCCATCCGATGTCTCAAGCGTTTTTTTAAAAAGGTCACAAAATTGTCATTAATTGGCTTTGAGAACATTCACTTAATGACCAACTAACATCATGCAAAATATTCTAAACCTCGTACTGCCATTAATAGGGCTTTTATGCATCGCAGTAGGCGCATTTTTAGTTTACCATCAGTCCCAGCAAAACCATTTGCGTTCTTTGGCCCAAAAAGCACTCAAACAAAACCAAGAAACTCAACAACAGGCATTGCACAATCGCTGGCTCACTACCCAACACAAACAAGCCAAAACGATTAAAGTATTAGAAGACAAAATCCTGTCGCAAAACCAGCAACTCGCCTCTTTTTCCTTGCATAAAGTACGTAATAATCAAACCTTACAAGAGATTCGACAAGTAGTAAAAGTAATTTTACAACAAAGTGATTTTAGAAGTGCCAAAAAGCATTACCGCAAACTGGATAGTCTGGTAGACTTTAGCTTAAATATGGAACAAGATTGGGAAAGTTTTCTGTACATTTTTGATCAGTTACACCCTCAGTTTTACACCAACTTGCTCGAACGTTTTCCTGAATTAAATAAAAGCGATCTGCGACTGTGTGCTTTGCTCAAGCTAAACCTCGAAACCGCGGAAATTGCTCGTTTGTTGGCCATTTCTGAGAAGAGTGTACACATGCGGTATTATCGTTTGCGCAAAAAAATGGCGTTTGATTCGTCGTGCGACTTATACGACTTCATGTTGAGCTTTGGCGTAGTAGCCTAGTACTCCGGAAACTAAATACCTACTACACTCTTCGGCTTCTTTTGCCCTCTGGCTTCTCTTAAAAAATATTGCGTAGCTATGGCTATGCTAGTTCCCTACGGGATAAATTTTGAAGATCGTCAAAGAACAAAATAAATTCGAATTAATGGATCATTTACTTAGCCCCAGAGTACTAGCGTTAACTTATCCATAAAAAACAACATTTTTATAGTAGAAAGTCAGGGAAGGTATGCATACCATAGCGAAAAACTTTGAATTGATTATCATCTCTTATAATCACTAAAATTGAATATTACAATTGGGCAACCAATCCTTGACTTTCTCTATTTCTTCTGCTAACAATGGATTATTACGCAAGTTTAACGTTCTTAAATTCTTGAGTTGCTCAATGCTTTTTGGCAAGGAAGCTAATTGATTATTATCCAAGTGAAGATATCTTAATTGTGAAAACCCTCTTATAGAATCAGGCAAAGATGCTAACTGATTATTGTTCAAGCTGAGGGTGTGTAAATACTTGAGTTGCCCAATACTTTCTGGCAAGGAATCTAACTGATTATGATCGAGGTAGAGTATTCTTAATTGTGAAAGGCCTCCAATAGCATCAGGTAAGGAATTTAATTGATTACCAGTTGAGTAGAGTTCTATTAAATGCTTGAGTTGCCCAATACTTTCTGGTAATTGAGTAAGTTGATTACTAGCTAGCGTCAGCTTCTCTAGTTGTTGCAATTGACCAATGTCTTGGGGCAATTTCGTGAGCTGATTGTTACCGAGGTCCAGGTCTTTCAATTTCTGGAGCTTACTAAAATCCTCTGGTAAACTCACAAGTTGATTCTTAGACAATTGCAAACGCTCTAATTGATGAAGTTTTGTAATGCTTTTGGGTAAATATTTGAGTTGATTTTTGAATAATGACAATGTACTCAATTGCGTAAGCTGGCCAATGTCTTCTGGTAAGGTAACGATCTGGTTAACATCCAACTCCAGGAAGCGTAATTTGGTGAGTGTTGTCAACTGTTTGGGCAAAGAGCTGAGTTGATTTTCCTTCAAGCTTAGCCCGGTCAATGTTGTGAGTTTAACAATACGCTCGGGAAGGGCCACTAATTGATTTTTCTCTAACTTCAGATACGTTATTTTTTTGAGTTCAGTGATACTCTCTGGCAATGTAACGAATTGGTTTTCAGACAAATCAAGTATTTCTAATTGCGTGAGTTGGCCAATGCCTTCTGGTAAAGTACTTAATTGATTTGATCCTAATTCAAGGTGTTTTAATGCTTTGAGTTGGCCAATGGTATCAGGTAAAGAAACAAGTTGGCTATTGGTTAATAACAGGGTATGTAAATATTGAAGTTTAGGAATATTGTTAGGGAGATGAGAGAAGTCATAATCATATAATATGAGCGCCTTGAGCTGCAAAAAATCATCTAATGTATCCAGTACGTCAAAAAACTGGCTTACAGGAGTATTGGTTTTAAATAAATAAGGCTGTAGATTCCATTCTTCTTCTTGCAGAAATTCATTGACTCCCACAATATGTTCTGTGGTTACTTGCCCAGGATCATACTCAAAGCAAATATGATAGAAGCTTGAAATAGCGGATAAATACCTGTTAACATCTATTTCTGGAACTCCTTTCGCTACTTCCAGTGCCAAGGCTATATTGGCTTCATCAGTAGACCTTAATAATTGTAATAGTTTTTCTTTGGTATAATTCATAGAAATTTTTAGTGTCTAAATTACCATCTATTCCTTTCTCCAGAAATATTTCAAGTGGTACACTTTTGACGTGACTCAGATAAATCGCGGGTTTTCAATTTGAATAATGCGTCTGTTATTCTTAAATATAAAACTACAGTTAGTTTTGATAAAAAAAATTACCTGATATAGCATACCAGGTAATTTTTTTGGCAATACTCCTTACTTTTCTTTGTATAGAATCATTCCCGCATGATACAAGATACCATTTTTGAATTCCCCATCTGCGGTAAACCCTGTATCATCTTTATAATCAATGTGATTACCAGTCACTTGATAGCTTCCTTGGTAGGCACTTATCTTATTGCCTCGAGCTTCATCGTATCTATTATTGGGTAATAACTCATGACGTATGTAACCATCAGCCGTAACCCACATCCCAATGTAAGCTTTACTTGCCTCCATTGTTCGAGCGTTGTTTTCTTTCATTTTTGTTAGTTTATAAAGTTCATGGGTATCCAAAAAAGCAGTGACTTTGATAACCCTGCCATCCCTTATTGTCATCATCCAGGCATAATGATTTTCGTAGACCGTGTTTTTGATGGTAGTAGCTTTTCCTGTCCAGTTTAACCAAACTACATCAGCCTCAGCCGTAATTGAAATCAACTTAGGCTCGATCGGTGTTTTTAGTTTTTGGGTAATGGGGATGACCGCTCGCTCGATAAAAGCCTGTTTATTTTGATAAGTACCACTATATGGTGCTTTACCAGCCACTGTCCACACCACTTGCTCATCCAGCAAGTCAAAAAAGCTACCTTTTCCATTTTTCCATTGATCAAACTTTTCCTGAACGAGATTTTTGTTATGCACTACCTGAGCATCATTGTAGGTATTAGGATTACTACCTTCAATACATCCAGTGAAGAAAATATCAAGTGATAACCACACCAAAATTTGAAAATACCTGAAGGAACTCCTCCTCCAGGCTTGACCAATGCTATTTTGCATGTAGGTCTACTTTTAATAGGTGTGAATAATTCATAATTCTAAAAACCCGTTCCGTGAGCGACTCCCTGACAACATTTCCTGGTTCGGCCAGGTAATCCGAATAATCCACCGTAGTTCTCAGTGGCCTTTGGCCTCGAGGTAATTTCAATATTTCCGCGATTTCGTCAGCCACTCCCTGGATAGGTGCAGCTCCAAAGCGAAACAAGTTTCTAAGCCCAGGTTCATAGTTCTGATAATCTTGTTGAAGGCATTCATATTCGTTGATGATAGGTTCATCTCTAGGAAACTCTGCGGTAGCAAAGTGTGAAGTGCCTTCCATAAAGACTCCTGGCATAACAATCGTGGTCTCAATACCAAATTGGCCCACTTCATAGGCCGTATTTTCGGCCAATGCATCAAATGCTGCTTTTCCCATGACATAAGGAGTCATAAATGGTGCAGTAAGATTGGTGATACCACTTCCCACATACAACAACATTCCACTTTTTTGTTTTCTCATATAAGGTAGTGCTGCCCTATTGAGCCTATGGGCCCCTATAGCATTGGTATTGATAGAGCTACTGAGCTGTTCAGGAGTAAAACCTTCCGAAAAACCAATGAATAAATGGGCGGCATTATGGATTAGTATGTCAATACTTCCATCGTTTTCAACGATTTTGTCTACTGTTGCCTGGCAAGAGTCTTCTAAATGAATGTCTAAATCTACAATTTCTACTGTTTTGCCATGACGTTCCACATATTCACGCAGTTGGGCCGACTTATGAGCATTTCGCCCTTCTGGTGCTCTAATACCTGCATACACTTTGTAGTTTTCCAAAGCCAAGGTTTGGGCAGTATGCAAGCCCATCCCAGAGCCAGCCCCAGTAATCAGGACTGTTTGCTGATGATTGTCTTTCATGTTGTTCGAATTTTATGAGTTTGTAATGTCAGTAGATGTGCCTAAGGCTTCGTTTTGGGTGAGTGCCTCCTGCATGAGTTCAATTTTATTATGCGCAAACTCATAAGCATCTTTGCCTAGAAATAAGTGCACAGGAGGAGTCGCTTGTTCACTGACTTGAATGAGTACGCTGGCGGCCTTTTCTGGGTCATTGGGTTGGTTGCCGTTGATTTGGGTAAGATGCGCCTGTTCGCTCTGGCGCGCTACCTCATAAGCCTCAATGGGGTTTTGGGCGGTTTTTACAGAACCCTTGGCCAAAAAGTTGGTGCGAAAGTACCCTGGGTATACCAAGGTTACATGTACGCCAAATGTTTTCATCTCTTCGGCTAAAGCTTCGGTAAATCCAGCCACGGCAAATTTGGTAGCACAATAAACCCCAAAACCCGCAAACCCACCGACATAGCCACCAATGGACGAAATATTGAAAATATGTCCCGATTGCTGTTGACGTAGATAAGGAGTTGCGTGGCGAATCACATTGAGCGCCCCAAACACATTGATCTCAAAATTGCTTTTTGCTTCAGCATTGCTTAGCTCTTCCAGCGTACCGATCAAGCCAAACCCTGCATTGTTTACAACAACATCTATTTGCCCAAAATGAGCAACCACTTGAGTGATGCCTTGTTTTACATTTTCATCATCGGCCAGGTTCATCTCAAGAGGCAGAAACCTATCAGAGGCTTTGCCAAATGTCTGCACCAAAGTTTGAACCTTGCGTGAGGTAGCCGCCACCCGGTACCCTTTAGCCAGTAGTTTTTTTACCAAGGTTTGCCCCAGTCCTTTAGAGGTTCCCGTTACAAACCACACCTTTTCTGCTTTCATCATATTTTTTGATTTTTATTATGCAGCAAAATTAAGGGGAGTTAAGACGGAAAAGATAACGAAATACAAACTACAACTTACGAAATTCAAACATTCCGAAATTGAGTCGGATTCATGTCCAGCTTTTTCTTAAAAAAATTGTTGAAATGCGTGACTTCACCAAAACCCAAGGTATAGGCTATTTCTGAAATGTTCCAGGTAGTATGTCGCAATAACATCTTAGCTTCTTGTAGGATTCTTTCGGTAATGATTTCAGTAGTGGTTTTTTGGGTACTTTCTTTCAAGGCTCGGTTCAACGAATTGACATGAATAGATAGCTGATTGGCAAAATCTACCGCAGAACGCATACGAAGACGTTGGCGCGTGTCCTCAATAGGAAATTGTCGTTCCAGAAGCTCTAAGAATAACACAGAAACCCTATGAGAGGCATTAAGTAATTGGGTTCCCGCATTTTTTGCAGGTCTCATTTTCATTGCCTGATGCAAGATTTCAAACACGAGGTTTCGCAATAAATCGTATTTATGTGCGTAATTAGTCCCTATTTCCTCAAACATGCGCTCATAAATATCACTTACTTTTTTAGTTTGATCATCGGTAAGTTCAAACACGGGGTTGCCATTGGGTTGAAAAACTTCATAGTTTTTTAAATTTCCAAATTGATGAAAAAAACCATCTGTAAACACGCAAAAAAAGCCACTTTGCTGCTTATCTATTTCTTCCCAGTTATAAGGAATCTGAGGGTTTGCAAAGAAGAGTGCTTGTTTTTGAATCTCTACCACCTTATCCGCATAATGAATTTTATTGCGCCCAATAATCAGGCTTATTTTAAAATAGTCTTTGCGGCTATAGGGAATAGGCTTGGCCTGAGACCCCACAAAATCATCTAATCTAAATACGTTGAAATGCCCAATGTCTTTTTTGATATTGTCAGGAACCCAATTTAGCTTAGTTTTGTAAAACTCTTCAATGGTTTGCGTTTTGTTCATATTACAAAATTAAAACAATTCACTTAAAGTGCTATATGCGTTCAGGCTGAACTTTTACCTGACCTGTAAAATGCCATCGTAAACTTCGTTTTGTGATATGGTAAACAATTGTGACGAGTAACACTATGTTCAATAAATGTTGTTGTGAAAAAAATATAATCAATGATGGAAAAGACAAAATTAGAAAATGCAATTGCGATTAAGAGTGAATTTGATGAGCACTGTATAGTGCATCAATCCCTGCAACTGCTAGGAAATAAATGGACGCTTTTGGTGTTGATGTCTTTAATCAAAGAGACCAAAAGAACCCATCAATTACTACGGGAAATATCTGGCATTTCTACAAAAGTATTATCTCAAACGCTGAAAAAACTGATCGGTTATGGAATGGTGTCCAAGAAAATATATCCGGTGGTTCCCCCAAGTGTAGAGTACTCTTTGACAGAATTTGGCAAGACTTTGATTCCATTGTTGGACAGTTTATTTGTTTGGGCATTGGAACACGAAGAGCAGGTTCGAAAAGTTGTAAAAAATGCCGAATAAAAAACGGCTATTCAAGCAAAAACAACCATTTTTTACCAATTGGTAACTATGTAACCCTCTTGTAACCTCTTGACCAGTAGTGCTTTAACTTGTTGTTTTGTAAAAAACTAAATGTAATAACAATGAAAGAACAAGTTAGAAAAGCAGCACAACAAGCCTTCAAAGATCATTTAAGTTATTTATCGGCGGGAAAAATTAAAGCGTGGGTCGATTTGTTTACCGAAGACGGGGTATTGACCTTCCCCTATGGCCCTGATAACTTTCCTCAAAGGGTAGAAGGAAAAACGGCTCTTTTTGAGTATATGAAAAACTTCCCCAAGCATTTTGAAGTGGAGTTTAAAAGTTTGCATTTCCATTTGACTGAAGACCCAAATTTGGTCATTGCCGAGTTCGAAAGTGATGGAAAAGCAATCTCCACAGGTAAACCTTATTTGCAAAAGTATATCTCTGTGGTAAAAACAACCGATAAAGGAAAAATACTGAGTTATGTAGATTTTTGGAACCCACTGATCGCGTTGGAATCGTTGGGGGTAAACATCAAGGGAGAAGAATTGGCAGAACAATTCCTCGACTAAGTTAGATATTTAAAAAACCTACCTGAAAAACGAAATTTGGGTAGGTTCTGGTAGTAGCGAGTCATATTCCTCTAATTTCTGACCATCAAATGGGGTTAGTTTGAGTAATTGATAATCACAGAAGTTTTGAACCTGTAAACCATCGTGTATTAAAATTGTGCTTTGATTTGTTGGGTCCAGTCTGCTACCATTTCAGCATTTGCTTTATCGGCCTGCTCAAAAAACAGATGTCGTTTTACCTCTAAGCCACAATATTTATAAATGCCCCAATCAGAAGTAAGCAAAAGCGCCTTATCCATTCCCATAGCCTCATACTCAGCCTGTGATTTACCTTGCGTATTAAAAATCACCGCTTGCTTTCCAACTAATAACCCTTGCTGTAATCCCTGGTCGTATCGGTAAGCAAAACCATAGCTAAACACTCGCTCGATATATCCCTTCAGAATAGCAGGCAGTCCGGTCCACCAAATAGGATGAATAAAAACAAGACAATCGGCCCAGGTAATGTATTCCTGCTCTTGTTTTACTTCATCAGCTACCTGTCCCTTGAGCTGTCCCTGCACGTCGCTCAAAGAGAGCACCGGATCAAAGCCGAGTTGATACAAGTCTCTCACTACTACCTCATGTCCTGTATCAAATAAGTGCTGTTCTAGTGCTTGTTTCAATTGTCCATTCAAACTTTGAGGATTAGGGTGCGCATAAATAATTAAGTGTTTCATTGTTCTACTTTTTTTGAATTTGATATTTCAAAAGTAGGGCACACTTCATCCAGTAAATTGTATGAAAACGAAAATTAGTTAACCGGATTACATATATCTTTCAGTGATTTCAGGTACTTGGTAGGACTAAAACCGGTAAAATGCTTAAAATCCTGAATCAATTGGCTTTGATCGTAATAACCACATTGGTGAATGATCTCGAACCAATCTACTTTTTTACGGTTTATAACCAAAGTTTGAAGACAAGCAAGCACCTGAAGAAAACGTTGATGGCGGCTTGCCTCTTTGGCCGAATAGCCAAAATACTTTTTATGAAGGATTTGAATATTACGTTCACTTTGACGCTGGGTTTCCGCAATGAATTTAATAGGATTATAATTTTGGTGGTTGAAATTGGCCAGCTGTTGAGCAACAATATGTCTTTGTTTCAAATAGGGTTCGCAAAAGTTCAGTAGGTGTTTTAATCTTTGGTGTTGATCTTTCATTAAAATGAGTTCATTCCATACGTCTTCAAAGCAAGTGTCCTCTAATAATCGATCAGGATTCAAGGGAAGATGAATGGCAGGAGTAGTGCCAAAGAAACGATAAAACGCATCGTCTTTAAAATTAGCTACCAGTATTTCAGATTGAGAGGGTAAGGCGTATTGAAAGGCTTTTTTGATAGGCCCCAAAACAGTGCATTTGTCAATCACCGTAGGCGTTTTAGGATTTAAAAAAACAGGTGGATTTTGGCCAAGGTTAAAAATTAAAATGCTTTGATAAGAGGGAAGTAAAGTTTTGATAATGACTTCATCAGACTTATTTTTGGCAAAATAAAAGTGAGTGAAGACCTCTTCATAACCCTTTGGTACAGAAAGCTTTACTTCTTCATAATTTTCGTATTGCATAATGCTACCAGGTTATTTCAGGACCTAAACCTTTGAAACTGGGCGTTAATTTCTGATACTAAATACATCTATGAACATTGCTCACAAAAACCAGATATCACCAAATTATGCACCTTGGCAACATACCCCTTAGGTAGTGACACTGAAATATCTCTTTCTAAACATTCTACTTTACCACATTGAAGGCATCTAAAGTGAATATGGTTATGAGAATGCACTTCTTTTCTTTCTCCACAATTGGGACAAATAGCAAAGTATTGCTTTCCATCATCCCCAACGATTTTGTGTACATCCCCATCTTCACAAAATCTATTGAGTACCCGATAAATCGTTGCCCGATCAATATTAGAACTAATACTAGATCGAATCATGTCGTGACTCAACGCTCCTTCTGCTGATTTGAGTATTTCGAGGATTTCTGTTTTCGCTTGCGTGTTTCTTCGTTTCATATATTTAATGCGACAGTGTTGCAATATTGTGAAATAACATTACATTTGCAAAACCTTTATTGCGACAATATCGCAATAAAGGTTTTGAATATATTAAGCTAACTATAAACAAGGATAAGTTTTAATGGATCGGTACCAGAATAGAGAAATAGAAGTTTTTACAACGAACATTGCCACCTACAATCAAGCAGGTGCTGTCTTGAAAACCTTAAACCAGGCTTTTCCAGGTTTACAAGCCAATATTGAGATAGAGCGTCCAATATTGAACTACCCCTGTGACCATAGCATTCTAAGGATTGAAGGGGCTGCTGTTCAGATTGAAAAAATCATATCAATAGTGGGTGAGTCAGGGTATAAATGTCACCTTTTCGAAGATAGAATATGCAAATAAATTCATACACTATGCAAAATTTTTGGGAATCGAGTTTTAAAGATAAGCAGGTAATGTGGGGGTTTAACCCTTCTGAATCAGCGGTTTTAGCAGCTGAATCTTTTAAAATCAATGGCTTAAAGGAGGTTTTAATTCCAGGCTGTGGTTATGGCAGAAACGCAAAACCTTTTTTGAACAACCACGCAAACGTAACAGGAATTGAAGTTTCTCGAACTGCCATTGATATTGCAAAAAAACACTTTGGCAATAAGTTGCATATATATGAAGGCAACGTAAACGAGATGCCTTTTGACGAGCAATTATATGATGGTATTTTTTGTTATGCCCTCATCCATCTATTAAACGAAAACGATAGACGCCAACTCATTGATCGTTGTTATGATCAGCTAAGTGCAGGCGGCTTGATGATTTTTGTGGCAATTTCGACCAATGATGACAAGTTTGGAGAAGGCAAAAAGCTCTCAGAAAACAGATTCTTGACTAAACATGGGGTGGAGTTGTTCTTTTACGATCAAGATGTGGTACATACAGAATTTGGAAAACATAACCTCATAGAAGCCAAAGAAGTGAAGGAGCCTGCTCAAGCCAAAAAATCGCACACTTACTGGTATATCAAGTGTCAAAAAAAAGCGCTATGACAGGCTTAAATAGGTTGTTTCGAGTAATCAACTAAAGCTCAATTAAAACTTTGCCTAAATTTCAAGGGGGTGAGGTGAGTTTTTGATTTAAACAACTTACTAAATGACTGAGGATGTTCAAATCCCAGATAATAAGCAATTTCGCTTACTGAAAGTTGGGTAGTCGAAAGCTTTTCCTTGGCCTTTTCAATCAAATGATAATGAATATGTTGCTGTGCATTTTGGCCTGTCAACGCACGTAACATATCACTTAGATAACTCGAAGAAACATTTAATTGACTGCTCAAGTATTGAACGGTGGGCAATCCGTGTATCAATGTTTTTTCATTGTTGAAATAATCTGCCAAAGCTGCTTCTAATTGTTGTAGCAATTGGTTGTGAACCAATTTTCGGGTAATGAACTGGCGTTTATAAAAGCGATGACTATAATTTAGCAGCAAGTCAATCTGTGAAATCAGAACATCTTGGCTAAAATCATCAATTCGGCTGTTGACCTCCTTTTGGATCATATCCAAAACAGTGAAAATCATCATTTTCTCTTGCGCTGATAAATACAATGCTTCATTGGCAGTGTAAGCAAAGAAACCATAGTGTTTGATTTTTTTGGACAAAGAAGAGGTCAGTAACAAGTCAGGATGGAAAAGCAGGGTGTAGCCAGCATGGTCACCGTTATTATGATCATCGGCTACGAGTTGATTGGGAGCAACAAAAAATAACCCACCCTCATCAAAATCATAGTAGTGTTGTCCATATCTTAACCTACCCTGAAGAGCTGTTTTGTAAGAGATCTTATAAAAGGCTGATGTATGAGGGGAGATTAGCTTGTTTAACTCTAATTGGCCATCCAGGTTATCTATAAAACTGATCATCGGATGCATTGGCTTCGGCAAGCCAAGCATCCGGTGAATATCAGTTAAACATTCGTATCTATGGGGAATGTTTGTATTGTTTTTCTTCATGTTTTAAACATCGTCTATTCATCTTGACTTTACCAGGGACATTCTCCGGTTTCAGGATAAAACTCTTCGCTGAAAAACTTACCCGTTGGTCCCTGATCATCAATAAGGGCATATTTTGTAATTCTTTGGGCGGCTTCTTCTACCGTTCCAGTACCTCTATGGTTGTTAAAATCAGTTTTTGTAAAACCAGGATCAACCATATTTACTTTAATAGAGGTTTCTCTTAGTTCATAAGCCAGCACAATGGAATACATGTTTAAAGCTGCTTTTGACGATTGGTACACTGCCCCCTTGAAATGATAGTATTTATTGGATTCATCATTGGCCAAGGTAAGCGAACCTTGACTTGAGCTTACGTTTACAATACGAGGTGCTGATGATTTTTTTAATAGGTCTATAAATGCTTGTGTGACTCTTACTACACCATACACATTAATGTCGTACACATTTTTAAAAACTTCAACACTTGTATCAAGTGTGGTTTGTGGCATGCCTCCATTGATGCCAGCATTGTTGATCAACACATCCAATACTTCAGTACTTTTGCCAATTGCAGCACGGGCTGCCTGAACTGACTCCTCATTACTCACATCTATTTGTACCATTTCTACGTGGTTTAGGCCTTCGGCTTTCAGTTTTTTCACCGCTTCTAAACCTCTCGCTTGATCTCGGCTACCTAAATATACATAATATCCTTTGTGTAGCAATTGACGAGTAGCTTCAAGCCCAATGCTTTTATTGGCTCCAGTAATTAATGCTCTTTTCATCATTAGTTATTTTGTTGATTAATGATGTAAATTTCTTTTAATATTAGGTAGTGTCTGTAGCCATATTGCGGGTCTTTGTATCCAAAATGAGTATGGTTAGTAAATGGGGTTGCTTTTTTATCTGATTGCCATTACAACATAGGTTTAATTCAGGTACTCCTGCTTTCAAAAGATCAAGCATCATTCACTTCCTTGCACTATGTATCAATCAAGGACGAGGTAAGCGCCTTTTACTCACGGGTGTTCACCAATGTATCTAAGCATATATTTGTTTTTTGACAAGCGATTTAGCAAAGCAAGCCGCGATACACAATGAGAGTATTTGGGAATGGTAACTAAAGACGAGAGAGATGGTATTTGGGGGAGTTTTTATACCAAAAAGGAGGCTATATTTTGATAAAATGAATCCTTACCATAAATGATATAAGCCTTCATTTTATTTGGTAGTAGCCTATCTCAGTACAAGACGGTAAAAAAAATAGATGAAAGTAGCATTAATAATTAGAGCTATTTTCACCTATTTTTGAGTTAATATTAAAGCTTAACGCGAGTTATTGCTTTTAATATTTTAAAAGTACAACATTTGCCTGGTCTAGATCTTTCATATCAAAATCAGCAATCTTTGGGAGATGATCCAAGAAGTTATAAGCAATGATTCCCGCCCAAAGATTGACCATACAATTGATCGGAGAACGATGTCTGGTATGCTCAATTTGACATTGGTTTACCATTTGTCCAAAGACCGTTTCAATTAATGTTCTTTTCTTTAAATAATATCGTTCTTTCTGGGTCAAAACAGGCTTTTTCATGTGCTTACGAATTTTAGTAATCAGTTTACAACCTTGTTCTTGAAGCACTTTTTTGAGTTTAGAAATGTAGCCTTTATCTCCATAAACAGTGCTTTCAAAGCCTTTGAGCATACTTTTTAACAATTCCGCATTATTATCAGCTACATTACCCGAAGTCACTCGGATTTTCAATATTTCACCTTGTTGATTGCAAAGTAAGTATAACTTTAGACCGTAGAAAAATCCCTTGCTGTTTACGCCTTTCTGGACAATATGTAGAAAGACCCGATGGAGTTTCTCTCGTTTGATATGGCAAACTGCAAGTGGCTTACTATCAATGTAGTTCGCTTCGGTAGGCTTACCAATACAGAAATGGTGACGAAATGCATAGAATTCTAATTGAATGTGTTTCATTTGGGCTACAAAGCGTTCATATGCGTAAGTATCTGGTAAGTAACTACTTAGATGTTCTTTTACAATCTGTTTATAATACCACGAAAAGCAACGGATGCTTGATAGATGAAAGAAAATAACGATAGTCATCATTTCTGATTTACTCATTTTCCCACGCCAAGCCTTGGTGCCAATTAACTTTTGCTCTAAGAAAGGGGCAAATTCTTTCACGAAATCATCGGTTA
>DMXI01000063.1 GCA_003483885.1 Microscillaceae bacterium | reverse complement strand
TTTAATTCAGAAAAGCTTTTCACTTACTTATCCACCTTAATCCGTTGAGGGCGATTGGCTATCTTCCAGGCAGTATGAAATATCAGGCGGGCGATTTTTTCCATTTTGGCAAAGTGAATTTTATCCACGGTATCAGTAGGGCGATGATAATCGGCGTGGGTGCCATTAAAATAAAAAATTACTGGGATACGGTTTTTCGCAAAGTTGTAATGGTCGGAACGGTAATAAAAACGGTTGGGGTCGTTTTCGTCATTGTATTTGTAGTCTAGTTTTAGGCCAATGTATTGGCGATTGGCCTCTTCACTGAGTTGGTGCAATTCGGTAGAAAGCTTGTCCGATCCTATCAAATAAATGTAGTTAGGGTCAGTTTTGTAACGGTCATCTATGCGCCCAATCATGTCGATGTTCAAATCAGCTACCGTGTTTTTCAGTGGAAACACCGGGTCTATATCGGTATAAAAACGAGAACCATACAATCCCATTTCTTCGCCCGCCACCGTAATGAATAAAATGCTGCGTTTAGGGCCTTCGCCCGCTTTTTTGGCCTTTACAAAGGCTTCCGCCAACTCAAGTACCGCTACCGTGCCCGAACCATCGTCATCGGCTCCGTTATTAATCTGGTTGCCATATTTACCGATGTGGTCATAATGGGCCGAAATCACCAAAATCTCGTCTTTTTTGGTAGTTCCTTCCAACAAACCCATGACATTTTCGGAGGCCAGGGTAATTTTTTCCTCCTGAGTGGCCAATGCTTTTACTTGTTGGCCTCTAGCTCCTGGTTTCAACTGATTGTTAGCAAGGGTAGTCGTTTGAGTGTTTAGCATGGCTGCCGCCAAGCGAGGCGATACGTAGAAAACAATGTCTGACTTGACGGTCTTTTTGCTCAATTTGGGTCCCACCCAACGTTTGACATAATAGGCGTTAAAATTCAGTAAATCTTTGTATTCGTCTTTGGTTTTGGCCCGTAACACAAACAAAGCCTTGGCTCCCAAATTAGTGGCTACTTTTCCTTTTTTGACAGCTTCTGCGTGGTTTTTGGCAAAATATACAACCCCTTTACCTTTCACCTTAGCTTGTTTCATTTCTTCGGGGGAGCCATTGCCTACAAAAACTGCCTGACAAGCCAATGGCGCTTTCATAGCGGATACTCCCAAAGCAAATACGTCTTTCATAAACGCGTAACGTTGCCCAGCCACATCTACATACACCTCTTTCCATTTGGTGCTTTTCATACTAAATGGCTGATAATAACTCATCTCTCCATCATTGTTTACCGGAGGTTTTAAGCCTATTTTTTTAAAGTGATTGGCAATGTATTTCGCGGCTTTTTTCTGACCAGGAGTTCCCGTTCGTCGCCCTTCCATTTCATCGGAGGCCACAATGTGCAGGTGTTTAGAGAGGTCTTTTTGGGTAATGGTTTGGGCAAACTTGATAGCTTGGAGGTCTTTGGCTTGCTTTTGAGCCCAAATGGTGACCCAATAACTGCCTAAGATCAAGGTAAAAATGATTTTTTTCATAGTATAGAGTTTATAGTTCGTAGTTTTTAGTCTACAGTTTTTTGGTTCGTAGTTGGGGGTGGGTAGTTCATAGCTTTTTCAGTCCATAGACGACAGTCCAATGCTTTTTCCTTAAGGATGTTACTCGCGTAACAGACCACCTTAGTCCTCCTTTTCTAAGGAGGAAACTTCTTCGCTTCGCCATATGGACTCGCGGAGTGTTAAGGAAACGGCATTGGTCCACTATCCATAGTTTTGCGATGCATCGCTCATTTATAATTCATCAATTCATAACTCATAATTGCTCATTAACCATTCACCATTAACCACTAATACAGACCTTCCAGCATTTCTTCTACCAAACGGCATTGCGTGGTGTGTGAAAACTGTTCTTTCACTCGATTTTGCCCAATTTGCCCCAGTTCTTCACGTAGAGTTTTATCTTGGTAAATCTTTTTCAAAGCTTCGGCCATTGCTTCTGCATTCTGAGGAGGAATTAAAATACCTGCTTTGCCAAAGTCCAGTAGTTCGGTAGTACCTCCTGCGTCGGTGCCAATCACAGGTAAACCAGTAGCCATTGCTTCAATAGTTACCATCCCAAAAGGTTCCGATACAGAAGCCATCATAAACACATCCAATGCCGCGAAAGCCTTGGGGGCTTCCTCTACAAAGGGGCGAAAGTGAATCAAATCCATTAATCCACGATCAATGGCTAAACGTTCCAGGTAACGCAGGTGTCCTTTTTCACCTCCTACCGTTTCGGCACCCACACACAAACCATATACAGGTATATCTTCGTTTTGTAGCAACTCTACCGCTTTTATCAGATATTCCTGGCCTTTTTCTTTGTCTATACGGCCAATAATTCCTGCTACAAAAGCATTGGGAGGTAAGTCAAACATTTTGCGGGCCTCTTCCCGGTATTGTTTGGCTTCCAAAAAGCGACCTACCTCTATAGTCAACGGAATTACGTGCACTTTATCGGCAGCAATGCTCACATTCTCTAGCAGTTGCTTTTTCAATAATTCCAGTGGCACAATCCATCCGTCGATCCGCTTATAGAAGTAACGATGATAAAGGTCTTTTTTGCGGTGTTTCATTTGCATTTGTTGCAAGTACACCGTTTTGAGACGTTGGCGGGAAAAGTGGCGGCTCAGCATCCCAATATAAAACTGGGTATAGTGACCAATCATTAAGGTAGGGATTTGGGCTTGATCGAGTAGTTTCGCCAAACGTCGTGCTGCTCTGAAGTTTAAGTGTTTTCCTTTATAAGTATAGTGCAGCGTAGCCACTCCTGCTTCTTTTGACTTTTGAGCAATGGTAGAGTTATCGTCACAAAATATAACGATCTCGTGCCCTCTTTCAGTAAGCCACCTTGCTAGGTTCAGCACATTGATTTCCAGTCCTCCCCAGGCATACGAACTACACAAAACCCCAACTTTCATTCGCTATTTGTTTAGTACACTGTAAGCTAAATCCCCTGCGCTTTAAAACACGCTCAAGTCTTTGGTTTTATCAAAGTGAGTCTCCACGAGAGGTCGTATTTTAAAGCCATTACAAAATATCAGCAAATTTAACTTACAGGGTATTAGGTGATTAAACGTTATAAATAAATTCTGAATACTTTTCCTGATTATTCACGACAAATTCAGGGAAAGTATCATCCAATGCCACAAACTTGTGCTCCATATTGCGGCCAAAAATGTCTTTGCCGCTGGCAATCAACTCTTGAATACGCTCAGGGTCTTTATATTGGGCTTTGTTTACCTCAGGATGTGCCAAAGACTCTATCTTGGAAATAATCTTATCGATGCCTCCCAAATAACTAAAGTGCCAACCACCATTCTCAATAATCGTGTGTTGTTTACTTTTTTCCTCGTTGCGGTAATCCTTCCTGATGGTTTTGATAGTAGTCAAGTCTTTGTAATTCAGCATCACTGAGCCTAACCACATGTGCTGGTTGTTGTCTTCTTTTTTGCCATGCATAATCACACAGTTCACAAAGTAGCAGCAAAACACCTGATTGAAGATCTTTATACCCGGCTGGTCTTTGTATTCAATAATTTTCTTAGGGTCAGGAATTTCATCCAAATCCGAAACAATGATGATATCATCAGGCTTACAATCGGTCAATCCCTGCAGGATTTGTTCTTTTTGGTGATTATCATAGTCCATCGATTTCGGCACCCGAAACTTAGAAAAGAAGTTAGGATAATGATCTACCACTATGTGAATAATTTTATCGGCAAAGGGCTCAAATCGCGCTTTATTTTCTTCATAATGAAGCGGTTTAGGCTTTTTTTGGAAGGTACGGGTTGCCTCCACCAACACAAACTTATCCACCACATCATTCAACTCATTGAGGCGAATTTCGAGCAAATCCAACTCATTAAAAAAAGGAAAACAATCGTAAACCATTATGATAATTATTGATGATTAATTGTTAATTATTGATATTAGTAGCAAGCTATTTCTTTTTACCAAAACCAAAATTACTATGTTTTTTGAAAAATACGCGCAATTGTTGCGCAATGGAAGGACGCCCTGCAGTTAATTTCACAAATAATTCGTCTGCCTCCCGAAAAGGTAGCATAAATGTAGGGTGCTTAAGCTCTTCTATGGCATAAGTGGGCAAATTGGCTACCGGATTCTTTGCATCGAACGTAGTACCTGCTCCATCGCCAAAACCTATGTTAGAAATCAGGTTTTGATTAGGAGTAATGGCCAATCCACCTTGAGCAAAGTTGGCATAAGCCCACGGATAATCCCACTCGCTTTTGTTCGAATGTTCATATACCCGCTTAAAACGCTTCAAATAACGCTCATGCATTACCCGCATAATGTTGAACATTTGATTCTGCTCCTCAAACTTAGGAAACGTGCTCATTTTCAGATCGTAATGCTGCCAGGCTCGTCGCCAGGTAGCCCAACCCCAAATGTTTACATGTTGGGAAAAAAAGTAGGAACCATCGCCAAAAGTTTGGCCTCGCAACAGATTACTCCCTGATATATGCATCACTCGAGTATCGTGGCGGTACTTCTCTAACAATTGGGCACAAAACGTAAAAAATGTTTCGTGGGGCAAACAATCATCTTCAAGAATAATTCCTTCCTCTTCCTGTTCAAAAAACCAATGAATGGCTTCGCTTACGGCTACTTTAGTTGTCAGGTTTTTCTCTCGAAATAGCGTTTGCACCTCACAGTCCCAATCTACCATAGCCAGTACTGCCTCCCGTAACTTTTGACACTCCTCAGCCTCTCCTGCTACTTCATCGCGTGGGCCATCTGCCGCAATGTAAAATTTTGCTGGCTTTGCTTTCCTAATTTGTTCCACTACCCTGAGAGTAGTATCAAATCGCTTAAAAATTAATAATAATACAGGCGTATTCAATGTAGTATGATTCATTCGGCAAATTGAGCTACAGTAGCAAACTGCAGGTATTTGATATCAGAAAACTTTCCCAGGAACAAAATATTGAATAATAAAGGCTTAATCGATTTGGTGGCGTTGATCCCCTCGTGGGTCAGTACTTTATAGCCCTGGCCTTCGTACATTTTACGGATACTATTTACAGTGAAAAAACGAAAATGAGTTTTATCCATAATGCCATTATCGGTATAGTCCCAGTTTTTTCGCCATACAAAATCAAAGAGATTACGGAAATAACGAATATTCGGAATAGAGCTTACCACTATTCCACCAGGTTTTAGCTTGGCTTTGAGCTGTTGCAGTATGGTGTAAGGGTCTAGCAAATGCTCCAGTACATCGTTGAAAATGACTACTTCGAAATGATTTTCGGGTAGTTTTGGAATCTGGCTCTCTACGCTTCCCGATAACACTTTATCCAGTTTTTGCGCTGCTTCAGCCGCTTCGTCTTCTGCCAGTTCCAGTCCCCATACTTCTGAGCCTTGCCTTTGTTGCTTAAGAGCATACGCAAAGTTACCCTGCCCACAGCCTACTTCTAAGATTACCTTAGCTTCCTTGGGGATGTATTTCATCATCTCTGGTCGGCTCAAGGTATAGTAATCTTCAGGTTTTATTTCTAAATCTTGATGCATGATTATTCGCTTAAATATCCAACTTTACCACATTGTAAGCCTCTATTTGTTGGCGCATTCGATCAATGATGGTATTGATAGATTCCTTACGGTTATACTTTTTAAGCAATTGTTTCATACGCTTTTTGGATTGTCGCAATTGCCTAAAACGGCGCAAAAATAGAAAAAAAGCTTCATAAAATCGGAAGTTAAGTGCCAACCAATACATCAAAAAGTCAGCAAACACCTTCAGATTCCATACTATTTTGCTTACCCCCTGTAAGTGTAAAGCGTGCATAATGAGCTTGTTACGAGCCGAAATCACATAAATTTTTCTTTTTTTATGATAATTGGCAATTGTCACCGATTCAGGGTGGTGACATACCGCTTCGTGCTCATAATAACAAGACCAACCTAGTCGCCAGGCACGCACCGACAGGTCTACATCTTCCACATAAAAAGGAGCATAGATTTCATCAAAACCACCCAATTCCTGAATTTTTTCCCGGTCTACCAAGGCATTGGCACCCGATAGGTAAAGGCTGGGCACCCAAAAATCGTTTGGCATAGGTTCCAGCACAAAATCAATGGTAGACTTTATTTTACCTGTCGACTTTTGTTGTGGATACTTGGCCACATCCTGCACTTTTTTTCCGTCTAAATCCAGGATGCGCCCCATGACCCCAAAAGTATCTGGCTTGGTAAAATATTTAAACAATGGTAGGAAATAGTTGGGGGTGAGCTTCACATCGCTATTCAAGGCCAGTACCAAGTCTTTGGTAGCAGCCATAATACCTCGGTTAATAGTGGGAGAAAAACCTCTATTACGTTCGTTTTGCAACAAAATTACTTGGGGAAAAGCCGTTTTTAAAAAATCGACCGATTCATCGGTAGAAGCGTCGTCTACTACAATTACCTCAAATGCTACCGCAGCCACCTCCAATGCCTCAAATACCGAAGGAAGATTTTCTTCCAGCAAATTGCGTCCATTATAATTAGGAATTACGACCGATATACTACGTCTTACCTCCACTCCTTTGCTCTCTTCCATGCTCATTACTTACCGTTCAGGCTTTGGTTATGGTATTTTGTAAATTCTATCAACTTTGATTTGACCTGCGCAATAGTAATTGATTTCACGCAAGCACAGGTATCACTTTTACGACAATCACTGCATTCTTTATTGAGGGTAATGTGGTGGGCATTTTTGCCAATGGGTTGCCATCTACCCGGATGCATAGGACGGATGGGTGGGTAAATTCCCAAAGTAAATTTTCCTAAAGCCGATGCGATATGTAAAGGACCAGTACTACCTGCTAAAAAACCATCTGCTTTGCTAATTAAACCCATGAGTTCATCCAGGCTCAAAGCCCCCGTTAAATCTTGTACGTGGCTATGCTCAAACAGCTGAGGTACTTGAGTTTTTAATAAATCCCCTTCTTCTTTAATTCCAGTAATCAGCACATTAAAATCATCCGCAGGCAATTGGGCTACCAAGTCTGCATAATTTTCTACGCCCCATTCTTTAGCGCTTCCCTTAGACTTAGGGTGTACAATCAGGTTAAACTTATCATCTACTAACCATTGAGAAAAATTCGTGCTTTCATTGCCAAAATCAAGCCCGTACCAATTTTTAATTTGATCAAAAGCAGGTTCGGTGAGTGCCTCAAAAGGCTCAAAGAGTTTAAAATTAAGTTGAGCTTCATGTAGGTCTGATTTTCTGCGGCTAAAGCTGACCCTTTTGTTGCAATACAACCAGTGATATACTTTGTGGCTGGTGCCCACCCTCATAGGGATAGCAGCTTTGGAAGCAGCGTGAGCTACAGCCTTATCGGGCAACACAAATATAATGGCTCCTGCGTTGAACTCTCTCAGCATTAGAGGATTTTGGAGTACTTCGTCTTTGTCTATAAACTGATCTACAAAACTACTGGCTTCTATCACTGAGCGGGTATAAGATTTTCCCAGAAAATACACCTTCGTTTTGGGAGCAATGGATTTGATATAACCCGCCATTGGTAACGTAACTACTACATCACCCAGGTTATCAGTACGACTTATGATAATGCTTTGAGGCAGGTTTTTCAAGGCCACTTGTGTTATTTTTATTGTACATTTTCCTTTCGAACCGGAGGTAGCTCAAAATCAAATTCTATTTCTTGCATACATTTAAAGTGTCCTTTAGGACAAACATCTTTTCCCGACTTTGAACAAGGACGACAGCTTAGGTTCTTGTTTTCTAAAATGGTATAAGGCGTTTCGTAGGGGTAAAAACCGAGGGTAGAGGTTCCTCCATAAATAGCAAATACTTGTTTGCCAAATGCTGCCGCGATGTGCGTAAGACCAGTATCTTGCCCAAAAACAATTTCTGACTGCTCAACAATTGATGCAGACTGACTGATACTTAGCTGATTACAAGCATTAAATACGGCTACTTGGCTATCTATTTTATTGGCAAAATAGTGGGCAATTTTTTCTCCTGTAACTTGGTCCTCTTTACCACCAATCAAAACCAGTGGGCGGTCAATTTTTTCGCATAGCTCAATCATTCTTGCCACAGGCAGTCTTTTGGTAAATCTACTGGCTCCAATCACAAAAGCCACATACCCCTGTTGGTGAGTTTCAGGCAAATAGTCTTGAATATCAATTTCTTGACCTTTAGGAATAAAAAAGTCCAATCCTTTATTATCATACTGTAACCCCAATGGCTTTATAGTAGCCAGGTACCGATCTGCTACATGCAAATTGGGCATGGTTTTTAGTTTAAACTTGACAAACAACCATCTTCTGAAGGTGAGTTTATGATAATGGTAGGTTTTACACCTTAGCTGCATCCTAATAAGGAAAGTTCGCACGTTTTTATGCAAATCAATGATGATATCAAACTTTTCCTTTTTTAACTCCTTAATAAGATCTCCAAGCTTCTCATGCAAAAAGTGTAACTTATCAATATATGGATTGGCTTCTACCATTTCTTTGTAAATGTACTTGGTACAGAAATGGACTTCAGCATTTGGGATTTGAGCCTTTAAAATACGTATGGTAGGTGAAGTCCATACAATATCGCCTATAGCCGAAAACCTTATAACTAATATCTTTTTCTTTTTTTGCGTATTCATATCCTAAACAGGCATCCAGTCTCTCTGTTGTAATCCTTTTTTTGGAATATTCAACTCAAGTATTCCCTCGTTGTTTTTTTTGATATTCCCGAAGCTTTACATACTTCAAAAATGTGGCTTGGGCATCTATTATTCCAATAATAAACCCCGAATAGCCACTCAAAAATCCTCTTTTTATAAAGTATGTCTTAATGAAAGCTACTAATGGTTTCAATAAAATTAAAAATAAATTGGACCGTTTACCTTTTTGATAATAACTTTTTGCAGAAATGGAGGTAAATTTATTCATCTGAACGATATGACCTTCTACTGAATCATAACTATAATGTAACAAATTCCCCTTGAGATGGGCAATTTTACTCTCTTGTTCCATTACAAATTCATCGTGAGGATTCATTCCAGCCCACTTCCCCTTTCTACTATCCCAAAGTCTTAGTTTAGTATCAGGATACCACCCTCCATGCCAAATCCACTTGCCACAGTAGTTAGTTACTCGGTTCATGGTGTAACCATCTGCTTGCCAATCCTGTTTTACAGCCAAAATAGCCGATCGCAAGGCTGAATCCAGCGCTTCATCTGCATCCAACGATAGCACCACAGGAAAACTGGCTTGGGTAATCGCATAATTTTTTTGTTCGATGTGTCCTTCAAAGGGATGCTGTATAAACTTTACGCCTCTTTCCTGACAAATAGTTTCGGTCTTATCTGTTGAAAATGAATCTACCACTACTACTTCATCTACAACGTCCTGAAGAGAATCAATACAACGTCCAATATTCTTTTCTTCATTGAAGGTAATAATTACTGCGCTTATCTCAAGCATGATTTTATAAAGCAAAGATGAATACCAGCGACAAAGGTAAACAATATTCATAATTTTGTTTATAATTACTCCATCCATCCTTCAGCCTACTGCCTGAATGTCATTTTTTTTAAACATAACACATACTAGTATTGATATTATAATAAATGTTATGTGAGCTTTATCTTATTGTCCCAGATTCATCTGGTTTTATTCTTTTGCTATGTACAAGGCCTTGGGTTCTGTAATTCATTGAGAGCAACCATATAGCTGCGAGACAATGTAATCATAGAAATACTCCTATTTGAAGGATGCAACATAACATAAGTTAAAGAATTCACCCAGCATAATTTGCGCAGTCTATCACAATTTGTAGTTTTGTTTGAACGTTGACCGATTCTGTCTTGTATGGAAAAAACACCACAAAAATACTCAGAGCAAGAAAAAGATAACATCTTCAATAATGAGTTTATGCCACATATAGATGCGGCATACAACTACGCCTTTCACCTTACCCTTAACGAAGACAATGCAAAAGATTTGGTACAAGACACCTATTTGCGTGCCTTTCGCTTTATTGAATCTTTTCAAAAAGGAACTAATGCTAAAGCTTGGTTGTTCAGGATATTGAAAAACAGCTTTATTAACAACTTCCGAAAAAAAGTTAAAGAACCTGCCAAGGTAGATTATCAGGAAGTTGAAAATATCTATAATTCTGAGGATACCGAACTCAATGTTACCGCGGATTTGAGAGTTGAAGTATTGCAGAGCATGATAGGTGATGAAGTAGCCAATGCGCTGAATGCTTTGGCCATCGATTTTCGTACTGTGATTATTCTATGCGATATCGAGGGCTTTACCTATGAAGAAATGTCTAAGATTTTGGACATTCCTATAGGAACAGTACGCTCTAGGCTACACCGGGCTCGTAATCTTTTGAAAGACAAATTGAAAGAATACGCGGAAAAAATGGGCTACCAGGACAAACGTAGGTCAAAAAATAACACCAACGTTCAGTAGCACTCATACGTACATCTTAATTAACTTGAAAATTTAAACTTTACATCTATTGTTGATATGTGGTCATCAATCAAAAACCTATTTGGAGGTGGGAAAGCTTCCAATGGAACAAAATGTAAGGACCCTCAAAAATGCCTTGAAATGTTACAATTAGTGGTAGATAATGAGGCCGATCCTGACAAAGCAGCCCAATTTTTAAAAAAAATAGAGGGTTGTAAAATGTGTACCGATTGTTATGAACAGGACAATTGCATCAAGGACATTTTAAACTCTAAAGTAGAGCGTAAATCTGTACCTCAAGATGTCATTGACTGTATAAA
This sequence comes from Microscillaceae bacterium, assembly GCA_003483885.1. Classification (GTDB taxonomy): domain Bacteria; phylum Bacteroidota; class Bacteroidia; order Cytophagales; family Microscillaceae; genus Microscilla. The sequence goes on along the minus strand of DMXI01000063.1, from coordinate 47,574 downwards.
ACTGAAACTCAAGGAAGATAGTAACTAAGAATCCCTGTTTATCATTGAATCTTTGGGCTTTTGTTTTGTATTTCAAGGATAAGTACTCATTTTTGTGAATGGATAATAGTCATACCAAACAAAATAACGCCCATCCAATTTCTGCCCCCCAACCCGGGGTAAAACAAGGAAAAGTCATTATTTTTTCGGCCCCTTCAGGCTCAGGAAAAACAACCATTGTCCAACACTTGCTCAAAAACTACGATCAATTTGGTTTCTCAGTATCGGCCTGTACACGCGCCAAACGCGCTTTTGAGGTAGATGGCAAGGATTATCATTTTTTGACAGTAGATGAATTCGAGCGCAAGAAGGATGCAGGCGAATTTGTAGAATGGGAAAAAGTGTACGAAGGGAAGTATTATGGTACTTTGAAATCAGAAGTACAAGGATTACGCAATACTGGTAAGCATGTGTTGTTTGATGTAGACGTCAAAGGAGGTATCAATCTCAAGCAATATTACCAGCAAGACGCTTTATCCATTTTTGTAGAAGTGCCTTCTGAAGAAGAGTTGGAAAAGCGCTTGCGAAGCCGTAAAACCGAAACAGAAGAAAGCCTTAAACAAAGATTGACTAAAGTAAAAGAAGAGATGAAATTTAAAAGTGAGTTTGATCAGGTAGTAACTAACCACGTTTTGGACCAAACCCTCAAAAAAGTAGAAAAAATCATCAAAGATTTTATCGGTTAAACTTATCTATCATAATGAAAATTGGTCTTTTTTTCGGCTCATTTAATCCCATACATATTGGGCACTTGATTATAGCCAATACCATGGCCGAAAACACGGAGTTGGAAGAGGTGTGGTTTGTAGTGTCCCCTCAAAACCCTTTTAAAAAACAAAAATCCTTGCTTCACGAGTTTGATCGGCTCGATATGGTTGAAAAAGCCATTCAAGATAACTACAAGCTCAAAACCTCGGATGTGGAATTTCACTTACCCAAGCCAAGTTATACTATTGATACCTTGACTGTTTTACAAGAAAAATATCCAGAACACGAGTTTGGGTTAATTATGGGGGGAGATAACTTAGGACATTTCAAAAAGTGGAAGAACTTCGATAAGATTTTAGAATATTTTAGCCTTTATGTGTACCCTCGCCCCGACTCTCGCCCCAGCGATATGGACAATCACCCCAAAGTGCATTTTGTAGAAGCACCTCTCATGAGTATTTCGGCTACTTACATTCGTAAACGTATCAAGCTCGGGCAATCCATTCGTTATTTGGTGCCCGAGCCTGTAGTAAATCATATAGAACACCAAAAGTTTTATCAGTAATTAGTTCACTTTATATCCTACAATTGTTAGCGCGATCATAACCAGTAAAAGCGCCAGTAATCCTATATCACCTGTAAACAGTAAGTTTATAAAAATACCAACCATCGTTATATACCAAGCAACGAGAAGTATATCGAACAAAACTTCATAGGGATGTTTCTCTCGCTTAGACAGCTTCCTTTTTGGACGTCGTAAAGCTTTTTTTACGGCTTTTTTGATCATCCATTTTCCCAATTTTGAGTTGACAAATTTTAGCACTCGCTGCTTTTTTTTCTTAAAGCGTCTGGCTTTACGCACTTCTTTTTTCGAAAGCTTTCGTGAAGTATAGTTGGCTCTCTTAGCGGGTGCATCGGCTTCTGCTGGCATCACGATTAGAGTTTGGAAACCAGCCAACAACAATAGTGTGGCCAATAGTGATTGCTTAATTTTGATTTTTTGCGTCTTCATAAAATAACATTTTGTAGATTAAAAGTTAGTTTGTGCAGGTCTATATGACCATGCTGTTGTAGACGCTTACGATACTTGTAATATGGAATTTTACTGGCCTAAAATCATTTTTTGCATTAATTGCCAATCATCTATGATTACCAAATCAATACAAATAAGATTGGTAGTTTCTACTAAGCCACAGCAAAAACTACTCATATGTGCAAAAAGAATCCTGTACTTTGGCAAAAGAATACACTCTTTTTTCGCAACAACTTAGGCGCTTGTTGCTGCCTCTATTGGTAATGAATCCCTTTCTATAAGAAGGTTAAAACTAGTACCGTTTATAAAAAATAAGTGATTACTCTCAACTTGAATGATGTGTAATTATGAAGGGTGGTATTCAGCAGTGGTTTTTATGAAGCTTTAGAAGATCAATATAAAAATAAGAAAACAACCTGTATGTTGGTGACTATACAAGTTGCCTTCGCGTTTTTTCAAAGGGGCGTAAAAGAACCCATGAAAGAATAAGGATGAAAGAGAAAAGAGTTCTTTATCTATTTTGCTTAATGTATACTTTCTTTCCTCGATCGTTGCGATAGTAAATTCCTTTTTTATCACGCTCAAATTTACGCTGTACAAAGGGCTTGTTATCTTTAGGAGCTGCTTTGAGGTGTTCTACGGCCTTTTTGGGATTAGACCAGAAAATTCGTTTGGCTTTGGGGTTGGACTTGGTAGCCTTGTACATATAGTTTCCTTTGTTTACAGCCTGCTTGTTCAAAATCAAGTGTACCTTCAACAAATACCCTTCATACTCACCAGCTCCATCCAGTTTGGCATTGACATACACCCACTTGCGCTTATCTTCTTTTCGCAAACTTATCAGCTCTATCTTGCTCACTTCACACCCCGCATGCAGTACTACTTGCACCTCCGAGTTTAGGTCTGGTTTTTCATATAAATTAGAACTTTTTACCCTTACATAAGCTCTTTGTCCTATAGCCAGGGTTGTGATCATTAAAAGAGCACCTGTTATCAAAAGTTTTTTCATTATCTCTTCTATTTCCAGTATTTGCACTTACAGACCTATGTATATTTGAAAACATTGGTTGATGATGTGCAGCCTTGTACTTACCTAATATTTTACGTAGCATCCAAGCCTCAAAAACTCCTCCAGTAATTCTTTGCCAGAAAATTCAATGTGTTAAAAAAAACCTGAGTTAAAATTGTAAAATCAACTGAATTGCTACTAACTTGCGCGTCTAAAAGTCAAAACATAAATAAATACATGGAGGCTGTTTTACTTTTAGAAGACAACACAATTTTCCGAGGCAAGGCCATTGGCAAAATCGGAACCACCACTGGGGAGTTATGCTTTAACACAGGCATGACAGGCTATCAGGAAATTTATACTGACCCTTCCTACTTTGGCCAAATCGTCATCAATACTACTTCACACATTGGTAACTACGGTACTATCCGCGAAGATAATGAATCGGATAGTGTGAAAATTAACGGCATGGTGTGCAATCACTTCTCGCCTATGTATTCACGTACTACAGCGGATGATTCTTTGCAAAATTACCTGGAAAATGCGAACCTCGTAGGAATCAGCGACATAGACACCCGCGCTTTGGTAAAACATATTCGCCATAAAGGGGCTATGAATGCAGTGATTTCGTCTGAAAACACGGACATTGATTTCTTACAAACCAAGCTTCAGGAAACTCCTTCTATGGATGGACTAGAGCTTTCATCTAAGGTAACTACCGAAAAACCTTACTTTGTAGGAAGCCAAGCAGCACGTTTTAAGGTAGCCGTATTAGATCTAGGGGTTAAAAATAACATTCTGAACAATTTCCATTCAAGAGATTGCTACTGTAAAGTATTTTCGGCCAAGACTTCTTTTGAGGAGATGCAAAAGTTTAAACCTGATGGTTATTTTATTTCTAATGGCCCAGGCGACCCAGCAGCAATGCCTTACGCGGTAGATACTGTAAAGAAAATCCTGGAAAATGAAATGCCTGTATTTGGTATTTGTTTGGGTCACCAGATTTTGGCATCGGCTATGGGGGTAAAAACCTACAAAATGCACAACGGTCACCGAGGTTTGAACCACCCCGTGAAAAACCTCATCACCGGAAAAAGCGAAATTACTTCTCAAAATCATGGGTTTGGAGTAGAGCGTAAATCTTTGGAAAACAACAAAGACATTATTGTTACGCATGTAAACCTAAATGATGATACTATAGAGGGTATCAAGATTAAAGGTAAAAAAGCATTTTCGGTACAATACCACCCTGAGTCTTCACCAGGGCCTCACGACTCACGCTATTTATTTGATGAGTTTATTCGCTTAATGGCCGAATAAAAAATCAAAATTTATATCATTGATATCAAAAGGCTCTTATGGGGCCTTTTGGTGCTTTAGCTCTCTACCCTTTCTTATAACCAGTTGGGGCTTGAACCTATCATCGCCAAAATGGCTTGCCCAAGAGGGCAAAAGTTGCAGGTGATGCGTTACTCAAATACCAGTAACGATAAAAATGTTGTCTATTTGTAGTATCATCAATAATCAAACTATTCATTATGATTCTTCTCAATGGATTGCCGCCAATATTAGGAATAGCTATTATTCATGTGTTTATTATTAACTTTTTAGCAATTATTGTTGAATATTTAATCATCAAGCCAAAGTATAATGGTCAATATCTTCTATTGAGAGTAATTATTGCCAATTTAATTTCTGTAATAGTTGGAACTATTGTAGTTTTTAGTTTGCCTGAATTAATTGGTCACGCTATTGTAAGACCTGACGATTACATTTACAATAATGACGATAGATTTGCTTTAGTGATGGGCTTAATTGGGCTATTTATTAGTAACGTTTTCCTAGAAACTCCCGCTTACTTAATTGGACTGAAAATTGACAAACGTGCTTGGAAGCTCGTAAAAAAAATATTCATAGCAAACCTAATTACCAATATCCCCGTAGTTGTTATCTATCTGCTTTTTATGCGCTGAGCTTTCTCACAGGTAAGCAAAACGGCACCAAAAAGGCTTTTACGGGACCTTTTGGTGCTTTAGTCCTCTTGGTTTGAAGCAGTTGTACTTGCTTTTCGAGCTTGTTCTCCCCAATCATACAATTTACCCAATACTGGCTCGAGCGACTTCCCAAAATCAGTCAAGGTATATTCTACTTTGGGAGGTATTTCTGGAAAAATAGTGCGTGTAACCAAACCATCATTTTCAAGCTCCCTCAAATGTTGAGAAAGCATTTTTTCACTAATTTGAGGTATGGCTTTTTTCATTTGCCCAAAACGGTTGACCCCTTCATACATTTTCCACAAAATAGCAGGCTTCCACCTCTTCCCTATCAAAGAGAGTGTATAGTTAAACGGGCACTCCGCTGACAAGGCTTGTTCGTTCTCAAAATTTACAGAAGATAACTTTCTTTTTTGCATATACTAACTTTTTGGTAAGTACCCTACAATTTCGTGCGTACTTGTAAAAATACAACTAGTTAATAAACTTTGTGCCACTATTTATCAAAAAAATACAAAAACATGAAAATTAGTTTTATTGGAGCAGGAAATGTAGCCAAAGGCTTGGGAAATTTATTTGTTCAGGCAGGGCACGAAGTTTTGTATAGTTCACGGACACCTTCCAACAATCAAGTGAGCATTGAAGAAGCCCTGAAACAAGGCACAATAGTTTGTTTTGCTGTTCCTTACAATGCGCTCAGGGATTTACTTATTAGCCATCGGGCATTGTTGAAAGAGAAGATTGTGGTAGACATTACCAACGCTATCAATATTAGTGATTGGTCACCAGTATTGTTAGGTCAAGAAACCTCAGGAGGCGAAGAGGTAGCCAGATTATTGCCAGAATCACGCGTAGTAAAAGCATTTAACACTATTTTTGCCGATACTATGACACCCGAAAAGCAAGTATTTGCTCAAGAAAAACTCACCGCTTTTATTGCAAGTGATGATGCCGCAGCGGCTCAAGTAGTTAAAACCTTGGCTAATGAAGCAGGTTTCGCGGGTGTGATTGTAGGAGAGTTAAAAAACGCTCGTTATCTGGAGGCGATGGCCCATCTCAACATCGCCATTGCACTGGCTGGCGGAGGCACCCAGGCCGGATTCAAATATTTCCAGTCCTGAAGTTTTCGGTGTTTGAGCGTGGCTTCACCAAAAGGCTTGCCCCAGAAGGCAAGAGTTATGGATGGCGTTTATCTCAAACACCAGCAACGAGGGAAAATTCACACTATTTTGTTCAAATCCAATCAAATTTTCTTACCATAGATCAATTTTTTGGCAACAAAGGATATTTTAACTTTGTTTTGAAAAATAAAACATCTCAAATCGCATAACCTCAAAAGGATAAAAAACAATATGAACAACTTTGAATTATACGTTCCCACAAAATTGGTTTTTGGTGAAGGCGAAATCAAAAAATTAGAATCGCTGGTTCCCAAAGACAAAAAAGTATTGATGCTTTATGGTGGTGGTAGCATCAAAAAAAATGGCATTTATGAACAAGTAACCGAAGCTTTAAAAGACCACACTGTAGTAGAATTTGGCGGCATCGAGGCCAATCCTGAGTACCAAACATTGCTTAAGGCATTGGAGGTCATCAAAAACGAAAACATTGAGTTTATGCTGGCTGTAGGTGGTGGCTCAGTGATTGATGGTACCAAGTTTTTGTCATCAGCAGCACTTTACGAAGGGGATAATCCCTGGGATATCTTGGCTAAGCGCATTCGTACCTATGTAGGTCTTCCTTTTGGTACTGTACTTACCTTACCCGCTACTGGTAGCGAAATGAACAGTGGCTCAGTGATTAGTCGCAAGGAAACCAAAGAAAAGTTAGGAATGGGTGGTCCTGGTTTGTTCCCCCAATTTTCTATTTGTGACCCTACCGTGATTCGCACCCTACCTCAGCGCCAAATCGCCAATGGAGTAGCCGATGCCTATACCCACGTGATGGAGCAGTATATGACTTATCCTGCCAATGCATTTCTACAGGATAGAATTTCGGAAGGTATTTTACAAACCTTGATCGAGATTGCTCCTAAGGTATTGGCTGACCCTAATGATTATGTAGCGGCGTCTAACTTTATGTGGTCTTGTACGATGGCGCTCAATGGATACATCCAAAAAGGGGTACCTACCGACTGGAGTGTACACATGATTGCCCACGAACTCACGGCTCATTATGGGATAGATCACGCCCGAACTTTGGCCATTATTTTACCAAGTGCTTACACCAAGAAGTTTGAGCAAAAGAAAGAAAAATTGGCCCAGTATGCCGAGCGCGTATTCAATATTACTGAAGGTTCGGTAGAAGACAAGGCTAAAGCTGCCATCCAAAAAACCGAGGAATTCTTCCAGTCTTTGGGCATCAAGACCAAGTTGAGCGAGTATACCGATGAGTATCAAGGATTTGGAGCTAAGGTGGCCGAAAGTCTTACTGCCCACGGGATGACTAAACTAGGTGAACACCGCGATATTACTCCCGAAGTAGCTGCGGAGATTGTAGAAATGGCTTATTAATGAATGATTATCTTATAAACTTCTTAGTTTGCAAACACAGCTACCTGTAATACAACGGGTAGCTGTTTCTTTTTTTGATCACTTTACCACTTTATATTGAGCATTAACTATGAATTCACTTCAAAAAAATTCACTATAGCACAATTTTCTTCAACTATTTTGCGCAAGTTCCCCTCTTATCCCCTGCTTTTATTTCCAAACTCAAAAAAACGTTTAAATTTGCGGCTTCAAAATCTGTATTTCCAACAATTGCCCTGCCTAAACATTGGTAAGGCTCAAAAACTAAAAAGATAATGAGTGTAATAGATGCTATTCACGCCCGACAAATTTTGGATTCACGCGGAAATCCAACTGTAGAAGTAGATGTGTATACTGAAGAGGGCGTTTTAGGACGCGCTGCAGTTCCTTCTGGTGCTTCTACCGGAAAACACGAAGCAGTAGAGCTTCGTGATGGAAATCCTAATTATTTTTTAGGAAAGGGAGTACAGAAAGCAGTACACAATGTGAATGAAACCATCGCTCGAGAGCTGATCGGTGTATCGGTGTTTGATCAGCCTCTGATCGACAAAATAATGCTAGAGCTAGACGACACCCACAACAAAGGCCAATTGGGAGCCAACGCCATTTTGGGAGTATCATTAGCCGTAGCCAAAGCAGCCGCCAATACTTTAGAGCAGCCGCTATACAAATATATTGGAGGAGTAAATGCGGTCACTTTGCCTGTGCCTATGATGAATATCCTGAACGGAGGTTCGCATGCTGATAATGCCATTGATTTTCAAGAGTTTATGATTATGCCTACCAATGCTCCTACCTTTTCTAGAGCATTGCAAATGGGTACTGAGGTATTTCACCATCTAAAGAAAGTATTAAAAGGCAAAGGATTGGCGACCAATGTGGGAGATGAAGGAGGTTTTGCCCCTAATATTCCTTCTAATGAAGAAGCCATCAAAGTGGTATTGGAAGCCATCGAAAAGGCAGGTTACCGTCCTGGCGAAGATATGTACATTGCTATGGATGCGGCTAGTTCTGAATTTTATGATGAGGAAACTGGTTTGTATCACTTATCTTCTACTGGCGACAAGCTTACCTCAGAACAAATGGTAGCTTATTGGAAAGATTGGGTAAATAAATATCCTATCCTATCTATTGAAGATGGTATGCACGAAGACGACTGGGCTGGCTGGGAATTGTTAACCAAAGAAACTGGTGACAAAGTACAATTGGTAGGAGACGATTTGTTTGTAACCAATGTAGAGCGCTTGCAAAAAGGGATTGACCAAAATGTGGCTAACTCTATTTTGATCAAAGTAAACCAAATTGGTAGTTTAACGGAAACCATCAATGCGATTCAATTGGCCACCCGCAATAGCTACAAGAGTGTAATGTCGCACCGCTCGGGTGAAACTGAAGACACCACTATTGCTGACTTAGCGGTAGCAATGAATACCGGACAAATCAAAACTGGTTCGGCTTCTCGCTCTGATCGTATGGCCAAGTACAATCAATTGCTGAGAATCGAGGAACAATTAGGCGATACCGCTTACTATCCTGGCGATAAATTTTAATTAAATATCAAAATGTCGTAGCAGTTTGCTACGACATTTTGACTATACTTTGAACAGCATAAGTTCCGCAAATCGTTTTCAATCAGTGGCTAAGTAGTTATGTACTTCAAAGCTATATAACCATTCAATCATTCCTATTTTTCAGTTTTTAACCGAACTAACGAGCTCACCGCAGGTAATCCCATTGATAGTATATCACTTCTCCTCTCTTTTCAGTTTTTAATTTATTTCTATCTCGTCTCTGGTTTGAATTTAACTATTGTTTAACATTTAGTGAGATTCAGGCTATTGTAAGGTATTCCTTAGTTAAACGAAATATCAAGTAACTAGGAAAAATTAAATACTAACACCTTTAAATCTTACTTATATATAGGCCAATTCATTAACCATGAATTAATTGATTACAAAATATCCCGAAACGCCTCCTTCTAGTCAAAACGTTTTTTCAAAAAAACATACTTCACTTATGCATTATTCTGAAACGAGAAGAGGGAACGAAACGGAATTGAATCTAACACAGCAAAATGTGACCCAGCAAAAAAAGCAACCGGGTACTGTGCAAACCAAAGAGGGACAAAAACCATCCATTCAAGCCAAACAAGGGAATAGGCCCCCTATCCAAACCAAAGAGGGACAGAAACCACCCATCCAGGCCAAACAAGGAAACAAACCGCTCATTCAAACCAAAGAAGGGCAAAAACCACCCATTCAGGCAAAAGATGGAGACAAAGCTCCAATACAAAGCAACAATGGAGGCAGTGGTCAACCCAATGCTTTACCCAATGACCTGATTGACAATGCGCAAAAAATGAGTCCCGAAATGGGAGAAGCTGCCCAAAAAGCGGTGTGGTACAAGAATTCACCAAAGCCTAAAGAAATGGGGGCCAAAGCCATTGCTCAAGGCAAAGAAATCCATACTGCTCAAGGGGAAGAAAAACATTTAGGGCACGAACTGGAACACATTCGCCAGCAAGCGCAGGGAGAGGTACAACCTACGACTCAAGCAAAGGATGGAACCCCCATCAATGATAACAAAGAACTGGAAAATAAAGCCGATCGGGTAGGCGACCAGTTAATGAAAGGGGTAGACACGGGCAAAGTAGGACAATTACAATCCTCTGGAGGTTCTTCAGGCAAAGGCCCTGCCCAACAAAAAGCTGTGGCCCAGCTTGTAGGAGAACGAGAAGCCGTGGAAAAAACCTTAGGTGACGGAATTAATACTCATCCAATGCGTAGAGGAAACCGTAGAGGGTCAGTCTATAAAACAAAAGGAGATAGTCGGGTAAAAAGAACCGCCATGCTTATGAAATTCACTGGCCTCAAGAAGGATTTACTCGCAACAGCTAAGGCAGATATAGAAGAAATAAGCGATGGCCTGGCTGCTGAAAAGTGGATAACCAATAATGCTAACAGGATCAATGCCTACGCCCTTCAGGTAGCAGGTATTGGTAATTGTGGGGAGTTTGGTAATGTAGTATACAGTGAGCTTTTGGCTAATACCAATGAGCAATATGTAGCACGCTGTACAATGTATCCTCAAGAAGATTTTGACCATGGTTTTGCCATTACTTATCCTGCACAAATCCCCACTACTGCTAGTCTTCAGGATGGTTCAATAAATGTATTAGGTGGTGCTATAGATATTGATGTAGCTACCGTGGCCGATGGTTGGGATGGGTACAAGGTCATGACGCTGAGGCAATTTTTAGAAGGAGGTAACGCATACCGCAGGGTATTAAATGTTGCTAATGTAAAAGTCATCTCTTCGGAAAGAGCCACTGGGGCAGATACTATAGACACTATTAAACCTAAAATTCAAGAAGTTGTAAATCAATATGTTGATGAATATGAGGAAGAAAGAGATGACCCAGATCACTGGATCGGTAAAAGAGCTGCTGCTATTAAAGATAAGGTAAAGCATAGAGAACATATAGAGGGGCTTTTCCCTACCGAAGGTTATCATGGAGGAGGAGAGCTTCAAGATATAAGGCCTTTGAACCATTTACTACATGATGGCTCTGTACCCTTAGAAGAGAAAAGACTAGCTATAAACATTTGGAGAAGGCCTGTACAAGATTACGAAGAAGGTCCTACAAGACAATTAAAGCCACAGGCCCATAAATCCAGGGATATTAAAAGAACCAATTTAAATACGTTGAATCCAGCAGCACGAAGACTCTTCATTATGCATCTTAACTGGCGACAACTGCGACAACTTGATGCAGGCAGAAGGGGGCAATTATTGCATCTTTTGAATAATAGTTCTGATGCTGACCTTGAGGCCTTTATTCAAAAAGTAAGTGCAGTAGCCGATAACCCTAATCGAAAGGAACGAGTAATTAGACATGTGGTGAATAACGATGATCTAACTGCGGGCCTTGCTCGTTTTAATCTAAATACAGCTCTCAAAATTTTTCCTTTACTAAAGGGGGAGGAAACGGTCGTTCCATTCTTACGAGGGAGTGGTAATCGTCTTAACTACCTCAATAGAATCAATAATTTGCCATTACTCATCAGTTATTTCAATGCTTGTGATAATGGGACTGATCTACTCAATACCAATAATGCTCTCAAAAATGATATTGTGAATGGATTAGATCCACATAAAATCAAACAACTTATATTGACGCTCCCTAATCCTGGGAAAATAGATCTTATAGGAAGATTAACAAGGCCTAACTTCTGGAGCTTTTATCAGGCCTTAAGCCTTGACGAAAGAGGTATTATTAATCCATTGCTTACTGCACAACAGCGACAATGGTATGTTCAAGACCATCAGGTAAATCTTGCCGCAGCTTTAGGAGCCCTAGGCCCTGATGATGATAGTGACTCAGATTAACCTTATTCTTGAAATCATTCTATCTACTAGCATTAAGGGTTCCTAAAATATATTCTTCATTTTAGGAACCTATACTTGGCAGATTCTAAAAATCTGTCCAGCAATTTCTCCATGGGCAAAATGCCTATTTATTTAAAATATGGGAGAATATCATTTTCTTCCTAATTTGTACTGGCAATTAATTAAAGTAAGGCGTACACTTTTTGTTTTTAGAATATAAACGCTCAAATTCCAGCATACAATGTTTAAACATATCTCAGCAATTGCTTTTAAAGATGTTTACCAATTGGTGCAAGAAAGAAAAACATCTCCTAACTTATTTAGCATATATTTTAAGCAAGCATTCGATAAAAATCGGATGCTTGTTTTATTTTCGGAGATCGGTCATTTTCGCATTTTAGCCACTCTTGCCAGTATATATAGGTGGATCAATTTTTTTTTCATAAATTGTACAGGCAATTAATTAAAGTAAGGCGTACACTTTTTGTTTTTAGAATATAAACGCTCAAATTCCAGCGTATAATGTTTAACAAGCATATCTCAGAAATTTCTTTTGAAGATGTTTATCAACTGGTACAGGAAAGAAAAACATCTCCCAACCGGTATTTAGAATATCAAATGCCAGGCATGGATATGGTTTCATACCTTGAAAATATCGAAAGTTTTGAACTGTATCTCGCCCAACAAACCAGCGCTTTTGCCAATAGCCAAGGCGGTTGGTTAATTATTGGGGTAGATGCCCAACAACAAAATATCCCTGGAATTGCTCCTCAGCTCAACAAGCTCCCCATCGAGGATTGGATTGCCCAAACACTTTTGCTCAGTGTAGATTTTAAACTCCCCTATGACATTGCTTCTATTGTCATTCCTGATAGTGAAAATGAGCACGTAGTAGTGGTTATGCATATTCCCGAAAGCCCTACTAAACCTCATATGGTAGTAGCTGATAATAAATATTTTTTAAGGAAAGACACTTTAGTAAGGGCAGCGTCACATCAAGAAGTAAAAGATTTATTTCTAAATACTCAGCACCAAATAGATGCACTAGATCGCTTCTTGTATAAACGTAACCTACTGGACGAAGAGAGTCCTAAATTCGGCTTTAATATCAATTCGTACAATTTGTACAATACCATCGATCGGGCTAAAAAGCCTTTCGTACTGTTTTCTTTAATTCCTCACTCACCTCACAAAGATAAAATACCTATGGGGGTAAAGGATTTCAAGGAATGGCTCAAACGTAACTCCCGCAATTATCAGCCTTCGGAAAGAGCTAAGTTATTTTCTACCTATGATATTGATACCAGTTTGAATGGAGTGACCCTGAAAAATATCAAAAACCGTAATGAACTTACCTCCTATTTTGAGATTTTGAATAATGGCTATGTGGAGTCGGGCATGTCACAACATTTAGCCTATGAGGAACGAGCTAAGCACCGGGACGAAACCATCGGGATTATAAACCTTACCAATATTGTAGGGTACCAAATGATGTTGCTGGATTTTGCCCGTAGTTTTTACGAACTATTGCATTACGACGAAGAAATTACCCTGCAATTGAGCTTTGTAAATGTGCTCCACTATACTTTGTATGGGTTTCATTCCAAATATTTTAATTCTCGCCTTTACTATTTTTATGACGAGTACCAAAACAAGTACGATCCTAATTTTAAATTGGTAGAAAAGTTTCACCCATTGCAACTAACTGACGAAGAAATTCTGAAAATCACGATGCGTAATTCTGAGAAAATTTGCAGGGCTTTTGGCCTCGAACAGGATATGGCATTCTTCGAAAATCAGATAGACCTTACAAACTTCAGTTATTTCGATTTATAATCCTTCAGGCTTTCTTACATGGTATTATTGTTGAGGTAGTTTACTGTTAATAAACTTCTATACCAAGTACTCCCAACAACAAATACTCATGAACCAATTAATATTAGGCGACACTTGTCAAGTATTATCAGTAATGGAACCCAAAAGCATCGATTTGGTGTTCATTGATTTGCCTGCCGATATTAAAAATCCATCTTTGATAAATGGTAAAAATCAGGCATCAAAAAGTTATAAAAAGTGGTTAAAAAATACATTGGAAAAGGTAGCTCCTGTTTTGAAAAAAACCTCTAGTATCTTTATCAGTGTGCCCACAAGTTTGGTAGATTGGGCTTGCAAATATGCTGCTGCACCAGTTTTCGATAAGAAAAATTACAAGGGAGAAGTAAGGTGGCAAGCACCTGATACTGAAGGAAGTTTATCAGTCAACTCATCTCTGACCCACACAAGTTTATTGTATTTTACTACATCAGGAGACTTTACCTACAATCATCCTAACCAAGACTATACACTCAAAGTTTCGCCTCAAACACCTTTTGTTTACCGTTCAAAAAACCCCATTAATTTACTCAAACGTATTTTGCAATATACCAGCAACGAAGGGGATACTTTACTGAGTATAGGGGTACACAATAGCCGATTGCTCAAACTTGCCGACCAACAAAAAAGGTTTTGGGTAGGTATTGACGACTCAGTCAAGCATATAAAATCTACTGAGTATCAGCTCAATAAAGATGATGCTCATCCTTTTTCTTTGCGTATTTACGAATACGAACCATTTACTCGTTTACACGGCGAAGCTGATGGCTTTGAACATTGGGTAAAAAGTCAATTTACCGATGTATTAGTAGAAGAAGCCTCGGTAGTACTCAAATGCGAACAAAAGCTCGGTCTGCAAGCAGTAGATCAAATGGTAGAAACCCACATCAAACCTTTTAGAAAGAAATGGCTCGAATCGCAGGAAAGCAAGTTACATGGGGTACTGGTAGGCACTGGATTTAGCCAATATGCCTCAGAAGAAGTTCAAAGACTGCATACTTACGAAAACATTCGCCTCAAGCTTGTTACACTTGATGAATTGATCCCTGCGCCACAAACACCTGATATTCAGTATGTAATTAATACCTCTGAAAACAACACCCAAGAAGTATCTTTTAATTTGCAAAGCCTCGAAGAATCCCCAGAAGCCTATTACTCGTGGGATTTCAATTATAACCTCAAAGACCAGATTTTCCGTCCACAGGTTATGTTGAGCAAGCAAGTAGAGCTCACCCAAAAGTTTGCCCCTGGCGAGTACACCATAGCCCTGCAAACTACTCAAAAAGATGGTTTGTCTTCTTTGCAAGTTTTACATCTAGAAATTGCCAATCAAATAGAAGAGAAAATAGCTTCTTAGGTTATCTACTCAATCCTCTATCGTAATGGATTTCATCAACTACGCCCCTTCGTTTGGCCGTAGTGATAGTTGATCAATCGACAAAAAAAATCTCACCCTAATAAAGGATGAGATTCTAAATTATATATAAAACCCGTTTAAAATTAGTTGCTCTGACAATTTACATTCCTACGTTTTCTACCTTAATCACTCGGCTCTTACCAAATTGCCCAACACCTACGGTAGCCAATGCTACCCAATCGGTATGGGGAACGCCCACCAGGAATGAAAATACAGCTTCAGCATTGTCCTCATTAAATTTCAAAAACTGAGGATGCTTAATAATTGATTTACGTAGAAAATCTGCATTGAGATGTCCTTTAAATATTTCTTTACGGATAATGTCTTTACCCGTTTGCTTACCATTCAACACTACTGATACCTCAGTTTTATAATTGTGTGAAATCAAGTAAGTACGATGGCTTCTACCATCCATGGCAATTACTTCTTGGGCTACACCTTCATCATTCAAACACACGGTTCTATAATTGATCTTGAAGGCATTGTCGTTGATAGTAATTGTGGTATCTTCTTGTAAGATACTATAATCTTTTTGGGCATATTCTAATTGGGCTGAGCCTTTCAGCTTTAGACGCTCAATAGCAGTTAAGCGATTCTTTTGCCCTTTCACATCCTTTTTTTCTGGATGTTCTACCAAGTACCCATCATCTTGGGTAGTTTTGGGAGCTTCTTTCACCTTTTGAGGTGGCTGAGGTGTATCTTTCTTTTGCGGTATAACCTTAGATTCCGCTATTGATACTTTTTTTTCCTCCTTTGGTTTGGTTTGTGCCTGCTCTTTGTTATCCTGTTGAGAATTACATGCACCAAGCCAGATTGTTAATGAAATTAGTAGTAAGATTTTACGCATGATAGTTAAGTGGTGCTTAATATTTAGTGGTGTTAAAGCTAAAATCAGTTTTCTATTTTTATAAGTTTATACGGTTTTTTGGTAAAAAAGGTCGTAGAAAAAACAATATTTTTAAAAATATTCAGTTAGCCATACTTTCTCACCAAATAATCATTTTATACTTTAATATACCCAATACGGGGTAAAGTTAACAGAAATCCCAAAATTAATCTGATCTTTAGAAATTGCAAAAATATTCCTTCCCCTATTCATTTTCATTTGGCTAACTAGGCAAATTCAAATACCTTTGCTGCCAATGCCTGGTTCGCTTTTCAGTCACACGCAGGCAAACTCATACACACTTAAAATCATCTCAGGATGTTATTACTTATTTTTTATCTTTGTTTGGCCATTATGGTCTCCTTTCTTTGTTCTATTCTAGAGGCCGTTTTGCTTAGTATTACACCTTCTTATGCGGCTTCATTGGCACAAAAAGGCGGTAGCCTTGGCAAAAGAGTTACCGAACTCAAAAAAAACATAGACAAACCCTTAGCCGCAATACTTTCACTGAACACCATTGCGCATACTATAGGAGCAGCCGGAGTAGGTGCTCAGGCAAGTTATGTTTTTGGTGCTGAGTACCTTGGGTACGTATCTGGAGTTTTGACTTTACTTATATTGATTCTCTCCGAAATTATCCCAAAATCAATTGGAGCCAGTTATTGGAAACAGCTCACACCTTTCACCGTCAACGTGTTGCGCGTCATTATTATTGTGCTTTATCCCCTGGTGGTCGTTTCTCAGGTCATTACCAAGCTATTGTCCAGTAAAAAAGAAGCCACTTCTATTACCCGAGGCGAATTAGAAGTAATGACCAACATTGGAGAAAAGGAAGGAGTATTTAAAGAAGAGGAATCTCGAGTAATCCGAAATATGCTTCGTTTCAATTCTATTTTGGTGAAGGATGTCATGACTCCACGTACTGTAGTAATGGCTTCTCCCGAAACCCGCACTGTCAAAGAGTTATTCAATGATAAAAAATTCCTAAGGGTGTCTCGTATTCCAATTTATAAAGAAAATATTGATCAGGTCGAAGGCTTTATTCACAAACATGACTTGTTGGATAAGATGGCGAATGATGAACACAACACCCCTGTAAGTGCAATCAAAAGAACCATTATGATGGTTAAAGAAGATACTCGCGTTCCCGCTTTGTTTGAACAATTTCTCAACAAGCGAGAACACATCGCGCTAGTAGTAGATCAGTACGGAGGCATGGCAGGTATTGTAACTATGGAAGATGTACTGGAAACGTTATTAGGCCTCGAGATTGTAGATGAATTTGATGGTGCTCAAGATATGCAGGCATTGGCTCGTGAACAATGGAAAGCAAGGGCGGCTAAGTTGGGAATCAATTCCGAGATCAAAGACAAATAATGAATGGTAAATGATTGGCTGGTTATGTAGGTCAATCATTTATAGTTAATTTTTAATATAGAATGAAAAAACTTCCTATATATCAAGTAGATGCTTTTGCTGACACCGTATTTAAAGGAAATCCAGCAGCCATTGTTCCTTTAAAAGAGGATTGGTTGCCTGACGAATTGATGCAAAAAATCGCCGCAGAAAATAACCTGGCTGAAACAGCTTATATTATTCAGCGTGATGGACATTACGATATTCGTTGGTTTACTCCTGCAGTAGAAGTTGATTTATGTGGTCATGCTACCTTGGCTTCAGCGCACATTGTGCTCAATATGTTTCATGTAAAAGCCAAACAAGTAAAATTTCACTCTCAACGCAGTGGGGTGCTCACTGTTACTAAAGACAAAGACCAACTCATTCTTGACTTTCCTACTGATACACTTACTCGGGTTGATTTACCCGAAGCTTTGGTACAAGGGCTGGGAATAGTGCCAGTAGAAACCTACAAAGGAAAGACGGATTATATGCTGGTTTTCGAAAATCAGGAGCAAATAGAAAAGTTAGAGCCTAACTTTAACTGGATTGCAAAGGTAGATGCTCGTGGCATCATCGTAACCGCTCCCGGTAAAGACAAGGAAATAGACTTTGTATCACGCTTTTTTGCCCCTCAATCGGGCATTAATGAAGATCCGGTTACGGGTTCGGCTCATACCACATTGGTACCTTATTGGGCCGAAAAACTAGACAAAACTGATTTAACTGGGCACCAAATTTCTCCCAGAGGAGGTACCTTGTACTGTAAATACTTGGGTGATCGGGTAAAACTCGGTGGCAAGTCGGCTCTATATTTAAAAGGAGAGATTTTGCTTGAGGACTAATTTTTAATGGTTTTATGGCTAAATGGTTATATTGTTTCGCAATGTGTCGCAAAACAATATAACCATTTAACAATTTAGCCCTAAGATCACTTATTCCGCCGTTTTCTTTTTCTTCACATCCAAGTATTTTACCACTTTAGGAATGCTATAAATTTCGCTTTGCCGTCCGCCAATGTATTGGAATCCGGTTTGATCAAAAAAGCCGTCTTCCTCGAGCATTATTCTCACCACTTTATTGTTCCATTCAGGAATGGCTACCTTAGCATTTAACTCAATAGAATAAGCTGTATTGTAGTACAAAGGGTAATCTCCTTTGCCAGGTACACCTCCTTGCTGATCCCATAAACCAATGGTTGGGCCTGCTCCGTGGCCGTGAAAACCAATCGGATGAGTATAAATAGTAGCCTTGATGCCTTCTCTTTTGGCTTGTTCCAAAGCTCCTTTCAAGACCTCGTTTCCAGTACGTCCTTTTTTGAATTGACTGGTAAGAATGTCTTCTAAGCGATTTCCTACTTTCATGGCCTCTCGTAAGCCTTTGGGTACTTCGGTCTCGTTGGGTTTTAAAATATAGGCCAATTGCTGAGTATCGGTATTTAGACGCAAATAAGTAATCCCAAAATCTACGTGGATGAGGTCGCCAGGCATAATAACCTCCTCACCTGGCTTGGCAGCAAAGCTTCGATTGGCTTTAGAGCGATCTGTATCGTTGCGCTGAACATCTACTGTGGGGTGAAACCAAGTCTGAAGCTTCAACTCGGCAATACGATCCAGATACCACCACTCTACATCTTTGGTCGTGGTTACGCCTGGTTGTATCACTTTCTCAGAAAAGCCTTCGCGGATAATTTGATGCGCAATACGCATTACTTGGGTGTAAACGGCCATTTCCTGGGGAATGCGGGTTTCTAACCAACCAATCGCTAACTTTTCTCCTGACACCACTCTTTTGGCATATTTGGCTGGAATATTTTTCTTCATTTCTTCCATTTCCATCCAGTTTACTCCGTCGGCTAGGCCAAACTCTTTGGAATAATTCAGGGCAATTTTTGCAGGATTTCGTTGCTTGATTACCTCAGCCAGCGCTTGCCATTGATTGGGTTGTTTTTCAGGATTCCAGGCTCGTTTAAATACCTTGCCTACATTGTAGCGGGCAATGGCCAGGGTTTCTATTTTTTTGGCAGCATTGTTTCCTTTGGGCAATGAAATCACCAAAATTGTACGACGACGCGCAGCTCGCCACTCGGCAGGCAACATGGTTTTAATCACGGGATCTTCGTTGTACTCTCGTGACATCACAATCCACATATCAATGCCTTCCCGCTTCATGAGCATAGGCAATACCGTTTGCGCTCGCTCATACAACCAACCATTAATGACTTTGGCTCTATCTCGCATAGAGAGTATTTTGGGCATGTCTCCTTGTGCCTGGGCAATAACAGGCAAACACAAGTTAACCAAGATCAAGGCAGCCACTATTCGTTTAGCAAAGATTCCGAAGTAGTTTTTTACTTTCATATAATCGGGTTTTTCTAGTCCTAAAATTTAATTGATGTTTTTTTAAAGGTAGGAATTTAATAGTTTTTTAAATAATATGCCGAACCAAAATTGCCAGCCTGCTTTAGGGGCGTTTTGGGATGGTATTTCACTAAATGTCAAGTTCTTTATGGATGAACACGGAATGGATTGGTATGATAAAGCGCTGGAACATTTTGGCGCAAGGGAAAATTGTCAGGCATTGTTATGCATTGAATATTTTGAGGAACTTGAGCCCGAATCGGAACCAGCTAAGCTACTAAAAGCCAATATATTAATTGGGCTTTATCGTTTTACGGATGCGCAACAAATTTTGGATGACTTTCCGGTAGAACTTCCTCGACCGGAGCGCTTGGATTTAGCCATTCGTAAACATTACTACCAAGTAAGAGGTGATTTGCTCGACGCCCAAGGGTTTTATATCGAGGCCGCCGATTATTATCAAAAAATTATTGACTTAGAACCTGGGCATACCTTAGGCTACATTATGAAGGGGGCTTGCCTCGCCAAAGCTGGAGAATTTGAAACGGCTAAAGAATTACATGATTTGGCCACTGAATTGGAAGGAGACCCAGATGAAGCTTATTTGAATCTAGGTTTGATCTATAGAGCTGAAGGTAAGTTATATGCTGCCAAAAAAGCTTTTGTAGAAGCACTCAAGATTTCCCCTGAATATTTTGAGGCCCAAGATGGTTTGAATGATGTAAACCAAGCATTGGAATTAGAAAAAGAAATTTATGAATTAAGGCTTAAAAATAACCCTAATAACGACGAGCAAGATTTATGAAAAAGTATGTAGCCGAAGTATTGGGCACATTTACGCTGGTATTTTGTGGTACAGGGGCAGTAATTATTAACCAACAGGCTCAAGGGGTGGTGACCCATATGGGCATTGCAGTCACTTTTGGATTGATAGTAATGGCGCTAATTTTTGCTTTTGGTCGTCTTTCAGGAGCGCACATCAATCCCGCGGTCAGTATTGCTTTTGCTATTACCCCTATTTTTCCTAAAAAAGACTTACTCCCTTATATCATCGCTCAGGTAATCGGTGCTTTATTGGCTTCGGGAGTGCTGAGGTTACTTTTTCCAACAGCTACTACCTTGGGGGAAACTTTGCCCGCAGGTAGTGAAATGCAATCTTTTGTATTGGAAATTATCCTGACGTACTTTTTAATGTTGGTAATTTTGATGGTGAGTCAAAGTACCCCAGAAGTAAGTCAATACACTGCCATTGCCGTAGGGGCGGTAGTTTTGCTAGAGGCTTTATTTGCAGGTCCCATTACTGGCGCGTCGATGAATCCAGCTCGTTCTATTGGGCCAGCACTTGTTGCGGGTAATCTTCAAAGTTTGTGGGTTTATATTTTAGCTCCTATTGTAGGGGCGTTATTGGCTACTTTTAGCTGGCAGTATTTCAAGGATTAGTGCGTCAAACTGTATGGAACCAAGGCAAGATGACAGCAGCAAAATTATCGCTTTACTTCAGAGTGGAGAAGCGCATAATATTTCTCTGGCTTTTCAATTATGTGTAGGGCTGCAGGCTCAGTATAGTCCAGAAGTAAGTAAGTTACTCATTCAATACCCTTTGCAATGCGCCATTCATCACCTGGAAACCGCCTACTTGGCATCATTCAAAGAATTAGATTTATCTCATCAAAACCTGGATCATCTTCCACCTGAAATAGAACAATTCATCCAACTGGAAAAGCTCAACCTAAGCGGAAATCATTCATTGACAGATTTACCCAATGAAATCGCAGCTCTTGAAAACCTTACCCAATTAAATTTATCATTTAATCGGGGGTTGCAACAGTTTCCAGCTAAAAAACTTGCGTTCAAAAAACTGAAGGTACTCGATCTTTCTAATAACGCTCAACTTACCCTTACGGCTGAATTGTCTTTTTTGGATACGGTGGAGGAATTGAATTTGGGAACCAATGGTTTGACAGAAGTTCCAATGGTTGTTACCCAGTTAAGAAACCTCAAAAAACTGAACCTTGATTTCAATGACCTAGCGGTGTTCACCCCTGAGATTTGCCAACTCAAAACATTGGAGTCAATAGACCTGGGGCTGAGCAAAATCACCAAACTCCCCCCTGAAATCCAGCAACTAAAAAACTTAAAGGTATTGGATTTGGCTCATAACAAACTTTCCAGTCTTCCCCCAGAAATTGCGGCATTGCCTTCTCTGCAAGTATTAAATTTACATTACAATGATTTTCAATCTTTCCCCGAAGAAGTATGGGAACTCAAAAGTTTACGCGAATTGCAATATTCTTACAATCGTCTTGAAAAGGTCCCCAAAAACATCTGCCAACTTACACAACTAGAAAGGCTTGATTTACATGGAAATCGTCTTACCCAATTACCCTCCTGTTTGGTTCAACTGTCCAAATTGAAAACATTGAGTTTATGGGGTAATCAATTACAGGTTTTTCCAGAAGAGATTGTACAACTTCCTAATTTGCAAGAGTTATCGCTGGAAAACAATCAACTTAGCCAACTTTCGCCCAAAATGGGGCAACTAACTAAGTTGAGTAAACTAAACTTGGCTCAAAACCAATTTGTTACTTTCCCCGAGGAAATAGCGCACCTCCCTCAACTGAAAGACCTAAAGCTCTACAGGAATAAAATTCGCCAGGTAGCGCCTTCTGCTGGAAGCTTTCATTCGTTAGAAAAGTTGAGTTTAGAAGGCAATCGCATTCACGAGTTTTGTAGTGCTCCCGGGCAGTTTTCTCAACTCAAAGCCTTGAATTTAGTCGAAAATTATCTACATAAATTAATTGCCGACTTACCAGCCCTACAAGGCTTAGATTTATCAGGTAATCAGATTTTTCAAATGCAACTCACTGGGGTAGAAAATCTGCAAAAACTTAACTTGTCAAATAACTCCCTGTCTAAATTTCCTGAAGGATTAAGTTCGTTGGTATTTCCAGCGTTGGAAGAACTCGACCTGTCACGTAACCAAATTCAACTATTGGATGTAGATCCGCAACAGTTTCCTAGACTCAAGAAGTTGGACATTGGCAGCAATCAATTCGACGAGTTTCCTATGAGTGTTATTGGATTTGAATGGCTGGAAACATTGGATATTGGTTTCAACGATTTGGTGGAAATTCCGGCAGAAATTGCTCGTTTAAATAACCTCAAAATACTCAATATATCTCACATTCGTTTTGAAAGGGTTCCAACTGTTTTAACTACTTTGAAAAACTTAACACAAGTTTATGTAGATGTCCATCAGCCGCTCTTGTCAGAGATTCAGCAAATACTGCCACAGTGTGATATCAGCATACTTTGATGAAAGAAATGGGTTGTTAAATGATACACTCAATGTAAATTTTTCACGGTTATATGTTAAAAAGGAGTGTAAAGGTATGCTGGTTTTAAAATGCTGGCAGATACAATTATTATATAAAAATACGCTGACGGAAATTTAATTCCGTCGCGTATTCCTGTCTTAAACTAAACTAACACATCTAAATAAGTTCCTAAAACCTTATTTACTCTTGCTCATTGATGGAGGCAAGATTACTTTGTTGATTACGTGAACTACACCGTTTTTAGCTTTTACGTCGGCAATCACTACCTCGGCACCATTCACCATTACTTTTCCGTTTCTTTTCACTACGGTAATTTTTTCTCCTTCTACCGATCCTACCATTTGCTTACCGTTTTTCAAATCACCCGCCATTGCTTTGGCGGCTACTACGTGATAAGTCAATACTTTAACTAAGGCTTTTTTATTTTCGGGTTTTAACAAGTTCTCAACGGTTCCTTTTGGCAAAGCGGCAAAGGCATCATTGGTAGGTGCAAAAACGGTAAAAGGACCATTTCCTTTCAAGGTGTTTACCAAACCAGCTGCTTTTACCGCAGCTACCAATGTTGACAAGTTTTTGTTTCCTACGGCCAAGTCTACAATGTCTTTGTTTTGGGCTTTTACCTGGAAAGAAAAGGCACATACGGCCAATAGGGCGATAACGAATTTGATTTTCATGAGTACTAAATTTTATATTTTGATATTGAGATAAATTTCAAGTTTCGTTTTAATCTGTTCCGGATTTGACTAAAATCTGTGCTACTTACGGCGTGTTCATTAAGGTTGGATTTCAGGAAATGAAAAAAAATTTGCAACTGTTTTTTGGTTAAAATGTTTGGCCTCAAATACTGATTACGATTTTTTTGCAGGAGCTTCGTTCCTCATAAAGTTTTCAAAAAAGTGATTAACTCACTGATTTTCCAGGCCTTTTCCCAAGAGGTTTTCATTTTTTTATAACTTGTTAATGATTCGTAAAAACGACATTTATCCCTTAGACTTAGACTTAATTTTTATGAGAAAAATTTACAAAAAAAATTTCTTAGCTACCCTGATCACTCTGTGCCTATTACACAATTTCGCACTGGCTCAGGTCAAAAAAGCTCCCAAACGTACGGAAGGAGATGGCCCCTACAAACGCTTGATCATCCGAGGGGTGAACCTTATCAACGGGGCGGGTTCGCCTATGCGTGGCCCGGTAGATATCGTAGTAGAAAATGATCGTATTACCAATATTAAAGTAGTAGGTGCTCCAGGAATTGCTATTGATGCTAAAGGACGCCCTAAGGCCAACCCTGGAGATAAAGAACTCAACGCAGAGGGTATGTATTTGCTACCAGGCTTTGTAGATATGCACGGCCATATTGGGGGCACTGGGCAAAAGGTACCCGCAGAGTATGTTTTTAAGTTATGGATGGCCCACGGGGTAACTACGATCAGAGAGCCAGGAAGCTTTAACGGGGCAGCATGGACTTTTAGTCAAAGAGACCAAAGTGCAAAAAATGACATTATAGCACCACGTATTGTAGCCTATGTAGGTTTTGGACAAGGCAGCAAAAAACCTATTTCTACCCCAGCAATGGCCAGAAAATGGGTCCAGGATTTGAAAAAACGAGGCGGCCAGGGTATTAAGTTTTTTGGTGCTCGCCCCGACATTATGAAAGCCGCATTGGACGAAGCCAAAAAGCAGGGCTTGGGTTCGGCTTGCCACCACGCCCAAACTGATGTAGCTTGGGCCAATGCCTTGAACACTGCCCGAATGGGCTTAACCTCAATGGAGCATTGGTATGGATTGCCTGAAGCTCTTTTTGAGGATCGTACCATCCAAAACTATCCCTTGAATTACAATTACCAAAATGAGCAACACCGTTTTGAGGAAGCGGGTAAGCTTTGGGAACAAGCAGCCAAACCATACAGCAAGCATTGGAACAAAGTAATGAATGAATTGATCAAGCTCGACTTTACAATTGATCCTACCTTGAATATTTATGAAGCCAACCGCGACTTGATGCGGGCTCGCCGAGCCGAATGGCACGAAAACTACACCATGCCTTCGCTATGGAGATTTTATCAACCTAGCCGTATTTCGCACGGGTCTTACTGGCACGATTGGGGCACTGAGCAAGAAATTGCCTGGAAGCGTAATTATCAATTATGGATGACTTTTATCAATGAATACAAAAATAGAGGGGGGCGAGTAACCGTAGGGTCAGATTCGGGATTCATTTTTCAACTTTATGGCTTTGCCTACATCCGTGAAATGGAGTTACTACGTGAGGCAGGTTTTCACCCTTTAGAAGTGATTCGGGCTGCTACCTTAAAAGGTGCTGAAGCTTTAGGAATGGACAAGGAAATAGGTACGGTAGAAATTGGTAAAAAGGCGGATTTTGTCATTGTGGAAGAAAATCCTCTGGCAAACCTCAAAGTACTATACGGTACAGGAGCCATCAAACTCAACGAAAAGAATGAGGCAGTACGCGTGGGAGGTGTAAAATATACGATCAAAGATGGTATTATCTATGATGCCAAGCAATTGCTGGCGGATGTAAAGAAAATGGTGGCCACCGCTAAAAAGAAGGAAAATTACCAGATTACTCAGCCTGGGGAGAAGAAGAAATAGTCGTGATGATTCAAAAATACCTGACAGGTTTTTAAAACCTGTCAGGTATAAATGTAGGTGAAGTGATTTTTTCTTTAAGAAAACTTGGTATTACATGACTTTTGATATGGTTTATTTTAAACAGTAAAACACTCCCCCACAATCCAAACTTAACATACATCAAGTAGACTCGGTAGCAGGACCACTAAATTTGCAGCAGTAAAGTAATGAAAGCAAGCACCTAGTTTTCAAAGCTTTAGATAATTGATCACGCACCGTTGATCATTTACCATTCATTTTAAATATTCTTATGAAACATTTAATTTTTGCGCTGCTCATGATGAACACGACCTTGATCTCGGCCCAATCGCTGAAAAGCTTTAATGACGAATTTGATAACAATTCGCTTGACAACTGGAAGAGTTTTCACGAAAGTGAAGGATGGCCTAATTTTGTGAAGAAAATAGATGTAAATGCTACTGTTCCTGGTAGCTTTTACCTGGAACCTCAAGTAGGCTTTTGGTATGGCGAGGTCCACGCAGGCCCTTATTATTTTAAAGAATTGCCCAAGGGAGATTTCACGGTAGTAACCCGTATAAAGGTAGAGGGTCGCAATACCGCCACTCCGCTACAGTCTTTTTCGCTGGCTGGTCTCATGATCCGAGCGCCAAGGCCAGCAAACGTTGATAAAACCGCCAAAGGTCACGAAAACTGGTTGTTTATGTCTACGGGATACGCTAAGGGCAAAAAAGAGCCTCAGTTTGAAACCAAAGTAACAATCAATGGAAAAAGTAAGCTGAAAATTTATCCAGCCCAATCGGGTTGGGTAGAATTAGGCATCTCACGCGTAGGCACTACCTGCAAGATGGCTTACAAAAAAGAGGGGCGGTGGATTACCGTAAGAATAGTAGAAAACGCAAATATGAATGAAACCCTCCAGGTTGGCTTTATTGCTTACACTGATTTTAATGGTAAAATGAAACGCCGCTATGTATTTGGACGCAAAAAATTGAATACTACAGTCTATCAAGATGGAACTCCTGATGTAAAAGCCAGCTTTGATTATATTCGGTTTTATAGCCCAGAAGAAATACCCTTTGAAATAAGCAAATAACTATTTAGGTATTATTTTAAATCCAAAATTATTCCTCTGTAAAAGCGAGCAAGCCCCAAAAGGCTTGCTCTTTTTGCTTTAGGTTTGAAGTCACTAGTTTTATTGTATTTTTGATGCCAAGATCAACTTTATTTTATGAAAAACTTTTTTCGGTTCGTAATGTGGTTTCTCCTCATTACTGCTGCGGTCGTATCTGGTGCCTATATTACTAAAAAATGGCAGACTCGCGACCAACAACGCCAACAACAGCAAATAGCTCAAAAGACTTTGGCTAACATTGACCAGGAAATGAAAGTGAATGCTGGCCAGGTAAGTTTGAGCCTCGATTACCACAAAGTGGTGAAAGATACGCTGGAATTTTTGTGGGCGATGAAAGATAGTGAACCGCTCACTCTCCGACGAATCCCGCTCTGGAAGGGCTTACAAGTTCCGCAAGTACGAGACGCCGCTTATCAAGCTGCCATTGCCTCGCATGGGTTAGATCACCTCCCTCCTCTCTTACTGGAACAAATTGCCCAGATTTATACCTTGCAAAATGAACTGCAACGCTTGAGTTCTCCTGCTTTAGAGATTGTACTACAACAAAACCTCAGAGATAAAAATCGGAGGCAGGAAACCCATCAAATCATCGAAAAATTAGTCAAAGATCACTTCAAGGCCGAAAATCATTTGATTCAAATGTATGACCAGGCCTTTCAAAGTATTCGTAACTTCCAAAAAAAATTAAACACACGTCCATGAAAGTTTATCAATACCTCTTTTTCCCTTGTTTGCTAGGCTTCTTATTCAGTTCTTCTATTCAGGCGCAATCAAAATACAATTGTGAGATTTACGGAAAAATCACTCAAAAACTACCCAAGGATCAGCTTGGAGTAGTGATAGTGCTCACGCCCGATTTTTTCAACAAAGAACTCTACAGTGGCGATATTCAGCAGGATGGTACTTATCGGGTTCGCTTTAAAAAATATTTTGCAGGTATTGTATTTTTTAAATTTAACCAAACCAGCGAAGCCGTTTTTATTCGTCCTGGCGAAAAATTACAAATCAATTTTGATCCCAATGATTTTCGGGATACCAACTTTGAATTTGCAGGTAATGGCTCTAGTGCCTCTTTTAATCGGGCTATGAGCACCTGGGAAAAACAGCGAATTCCAGGCAGTCGCTTTGCCGCACTTATGAAAGACTTAAATTTTGCCCAAGTACAAGACAGCGTAACGAAGTTTAAACGAGAAGAAATGAAACGGTTACAGAAGTTTTGCTTGAGTAATCAGTGCCCCAGCAAGTTTTTAAAGTGGGCCCGTATGGATATTTTGTATCGTGAAGCCAACGAACTGATGCGTTTTCGCTGGTACCAGCCCATTTTGAATGGGCAGAGTCCCCTTAAAGTTATTCCCAAAGGCTATAATTACCAATTTACCCGTAAGTTTAGCCTCCACCAACCTCTGGCTATGAACTCTCAAAATTATAGGGACTATATTCACGAACACAACATGCACTGGCATTATGTGGCTTATAGCCAAAAAGCGCTCAATCCTGAAAACATAGATCGGGAAAAGGAATTCAACTGGATTGTACAAAATGTAAAACCAGGACTGGCGCTCGACCTGATGCTGGCCGAAAATTATAGTGAGCTGGCCCAAAAAGGTAACGATGCTTTGCTCAAGAAATTAACCCCCCAGTTTTTGGCAAAAATGAGCTATCAGCCTGCCAAAGATTATATTCAGTATCTTTTGAATACTAAATAAACCATAACTATTCACCACAAAATGAAACACTTTACCCATCAGCTCCTACGCCTCAAAATTCAGGAAAAAGGCTATGAAAATATACTTTTTTCGCCGGTGAGTATCGAGGTATTGTTTAACCTGATTTTAGCAGGAAGTCAGGGAAAGACTAGAAAAACATTGCTGTCATTATTAGAAAGATCGGAAGACAACCTGGACAATTACCTGAAGCCTTACGAACTCTATCACTCAATGTGGGATGAAACCGGAATGATCACCAAATGTAGTCTTGCCAAGAGCTTGTGGTATACCCCTCAAGAAACCATTCATTCCCGTTTTAAGCAGCACTTCCTACAACCTTTTACACAGATTTTCCCCTTTCATGAAAACCCTCAAACAACCCAACAACAAATTGACCAGTGGGTGTCTACCTATACCGAACAAATGATCCCTGAGCTCCCACTACAAATAGATGCCAATACCGTCATGATACTATTAAGCGCCTTGTACCTGAAAGCTACCTGGTCGCGCACTTTCGATGATGCCCATCCGGGGGATTTTCATATATTAGAAGGAGGGACTGTTCCTACTCATTATATGACAATAAATCAAAGCTCAGGAGATACAGGCAAAGCTTATTACATGAAACAAGAAAATTTTGCTGCTTTTGCTTACCTGAGCAAATGTGAACGAATTGCTTTTGTGATGTATTTGCCTCACGAAAAGGATGGCCTTCCCGAATTTTTGAACCAGGTCATTCCTGAATCATTTGAGGAGTGGAAGGGGTTATTTCAACCTGTGGAGCACTTTTTCTTAAAAATCCCCAAATTTGAAATAGAAGATGAGTTCAAGTTAAGTAGTTTTGCCAAACAATTAGATTTACTGGATTTATTTACTGCTTCTTCCGATCTGAACCCGATGTTTGCTCACCCTACATCGCCGTTATTTTTTAGTGAAATTGGCCAACCCTGTAAGCTCAAAATACACGAAAAAGGTCTTGAAGCCTCCGCAGTGAGTTATGCCGTCATGAGTCGCGGCGCTTCTGGTCAGGGTGAAAAGGTTATTTTTGAAGCCACCCACCCCTTTTATTTCCAGATTCAGGATTTAACCTTGCGCAAAAACCTATTTGAAGGCATTTTCACCACTCCTACTGATATTTAGGTCATGCAACAGTTTATTCATCAATTACTCCAGCTACAAATCGCAGAACAAGGCCATAAAAACCTAATTTTTTCTCCTTTGAGTTTAGAGCTGCTCCTGAGCCTGATATTACCAGGTACTCAAGGCAAAATTCGGGAAGCGTTGCTCACTGCTTTGGAGATTAGCGAGACCGAAGTAGAGGATTATTTGGCCGAATTGCAAAGCAGCCTGGAGTCGTTCAAAACAATCAAAGACACCACTCTTAAACTGGCGAATAGTTTATGGCACAATTCAAGGCTAAAAGTACAAGATGAGTACAAAAGCACCATTGACCACCGTTTTCCTTTTGAACTACATCCATTCAAACCAAGTCCTGAGCAAACCCAACAAAGTGTTGACGATTGGGTAAGCAAAAGTACCAACGGTTTTATCCCGAGTCTACCGGTTGGTTTCAGCGAAAACGATGACTTATTACTCCTTAGTGCTTTGTATTTAAAAGGTTTTTGGCAACAAAAATTTAGCCTGTACATGGGGGAAAAAAGGCCTTTTTATCAATTAGATGGAAGCGCGACTGAGGAAGTAGTGTTTATGTTGGAAGCCCGAAATGAAGCCTGGATGGGTCAACAACAAATTTATTACTTCAAACAAGCACACTTTCATGCTGTCCGAATTATGCTAAGAGACCAAAGGATTGGTTTCGAGGTATATTTACCTTTTGAGCAAGAGGGACTGCCTCAATTTCTGAATGAATTGAAAGCCGATGATTTTGACCAATGGAAAGATGAATTTCAATTGATTCCTTATTATTATGTGTTATTGCCCAAATTTGAGATCGAAAACCATTTGGATTTTGAAAAGCATCTCAAAAGCTTAGGTCTTCAATCGCTATTTGAGTCTTCTAACGACCTGGCCCCGATGCTGGGAAGCAAGTTTCCCTCACAAATTACCGCACTGCGACAACTTGCCAAAATTAAAGTAGAGGAAGAAGGTTTAGAAGCCGCTGCGGTAAGCTATGCCAAAATGAATGTGACGGGCACTCCTCCTCAAACTCAGCGATTCCCGATGGTTCATTTTGAGGCTGATCATCCATTTCTTTATCGGATTGTAGATACCATTTCTAACAAAACACTTTTTCAGGGTATTTTCTCTCAAGCTGCGATTCCTACAAGGTATCAGGCAGCATTTGACTTCAAGCGCAATTTAGACAAATACAGGACAAGGTTGACCCAAGATTTGGAAGCCCAAAAAAAGGTGGTAGTGGTCTTGGTATTATTAGAAATAATACTGGAAAATGATAGGATTGAATTCAAGGCTCGGCATCTTAAATCATTGAACAAAATTTGGCGGGCACTTTCTCTCCCATTAAGTGATTACCTGATCAAAAGGAGCAATAAAAAACATTATCGTCGGTTGACCGATCCAGACACTCCTTGGTATGGTAACGATCCAAAATATCATTTTGATGCGCTTTTTGCCGATATACTGGATCAATTGAGGCGAAAAAGCTTTGATGACTTAGATTTGAACAATGTTGCGGATTTTTTCAAACACAGCAAACTTAAAGTTCCTGAATATGATCATTTGGTCGCCTTATTGAAAAACAAAAAAGGCTATAAAAAAATCAGTCAGGGTGAGCTTAAGTTTATGCAGCCTCCTGAATCTTTTGAAGAAAGGTACTTATTTTAAAAACAATGAAAGCACTGATTCATCAATTGCTCCAGCTCCAAATCGAGAAAAAAGGTTATGAAAACCTGATTTTCTCACCTTTAAGCCTGGAAATGCTTCTGGGGCTGATATTGCCGGGTACCCAAGGCAAAAGCCGGGAAGTATTGCTTGAAGTTTTAGAGATTACTGAGGCAGAAGTAAACAGCTATTTGGCTGAACTGCAAACCATATCCGATTCTTTATTAGCCATCCAACCCAGCCAACCTGGAGAAGAAAACAGCACAAAAGTACAGTTGGCCAATAGCTTATGGCACCGCGGCGATATTCGCCCTAAAGCTGATTACAAGCGCATTATAGAGACGCGTTTTCCGTTTGAATTATTCCCATTCAGTGATCCAGTAGAAGCTACGATTGAGCGTATCAACCAATGGGCCAACGAAAACACCAACGGTTTGATCCCTGAATTACCTATTCAGCTAGACCAAGATAGTATTATAGTATTATTAAACGCCCTGTATCTGAAAGGTTTTTGGTCTTGTCCGTTTCTCCCTCAGGAAGACGATATTTTCTATACCTTAGAGGGTGGTGAAACCAGTAGCCAATATATGTACCTCAAGCAAGACCAAGTTGGCAATGCCCAGGCTCAATACCTCAAAAAAGAGCAATTCCACGCGCTCAGGCTTATGTTCAAAGATGGCCAAATAGGGCTGGAAGTATACCTACCCTACGAAAACACTGGGTTAAAAACCTTTCTTGAACAATTGGCTCCTGACGACTTCGATCAATGGAAAAACGAATTTACTGACGCGCCTTATTTTTATTTTTTGATGCCCAAGTTCGAGATCAGTGATGGTTTTCAACTCAGCCAAGTGGCCGATCAGTTAGGCATTGCTCCTTTATTTACACCTTCTCAAGATTTAAGTCCATTGTTGGAGAGTGATTTACCGTTGAATTTTAGTGAAATCGGTCAGGAGGCCAAAATTAAAGTCACCGAAGAGGGCCTGGAAGCAGCCACAGTGAGTTTCGGGGTAGCAGTTGCGACTGGAATTCCACAAGAAGGAAACCCTATGATTATTTTTGAGGCGGATCATCCGTTTTTGTATCGAGTGGTAGATATCATTACCGATCAGGTGCTCTTTCAAGGCATTTTTACCACTCCGGTACATACCCCCAATGCTTTTGTGCAACATCTTAACAAACGGCTATACGCTGAGTATGAACAAAACGCGACTCAGCTAACTGACAAAGAAAGATTTGTGGTTATTTTAATTTTAATAGAATTAATGCTTGACCAATATCCCTGGCAACATCCGATCTTTCCCAACTTGCTGGATACCATCTGGCAAACGCTGACTACCCAACCTGATTTTTCTAATGCTCAAGTAGTAGAGGATTTCAAAGCATACGCTGATTTTCAGATAAATTATAACATCAATACTGAATACGACCACCTTAAAGAATACAAGTATTGGGGATTTGGAGAAGAGCTTGCCGAACCTCAAGTAGAAGCTATGCTGGCTTTATCTGGAATGTTTGAAATGGACGAAAGCCTCTCTGAATATAACTGTGAAGAGTTTATGTATGGTCTTAGAATGATTTATCATCAAGGTATCCAACTGCCCAACTACGTTCATCTGAAACAGCTCCTCAAGCAAAAACAACAAAATGGTTTGTTTCAACGCATTACCCTCTCTGAGCTAAAGTTTGATGAAGTGCCTACCGAAATCGTATACACTGAAGAAGAAAAACAAGAAAAAGCTCAAGCCAAAAAAGCATTAGAGGCTTACCAGCAACAAAGAGCCGAAGCTTTAAAACTTGATCAATTAGATGAAAAAATCAAAATAGGACTAGTCACCTATGCCATTACCCAACTAAGAAATCAATTAGGGGAAAATTATGAGTTTATGCACCAACTCCTCCAAAAACTATGGCAATATTTGGCCAATCACGACGAAAAACTTAAGAAAGAAGCCTCGGAGATTATTATTTGGATGCTCGAGTCTGATGGATTTGAGGCCTACCCTGGCACTAACTATAAAGCAAAATTTCACCTAAAATTTATTAGAAAAAACTACTCTGAGCTAATGCCAGCTGTGAGGATTCTTCTTTCTCAATTGATAGCGCCTACCTGGGAATGGGAATACCAATCTATTAGAGAGTTAGAGTCAATCTTTACCCCAGAAACGATGCCTTTTCCTAACTTAGATATTTTTGCTGAGGCCATCACTGAATCTTTGACAAACCAGCCCAACTTAGTACTGGATTACGATTTTTTTGATCAAATTGCGGAGACAATCAAATCTACTCAGGAAGATTTGGGAAAAGACTTGAATTAACCATGCACATCGACAATTTTGAACAACATATAGATGCCACCATCGTAGAACGAGGCTTTGAATACTTCGAGGATCGTTTGGTAACAGAGGTAGAGCAAGTGGATCAGGGAGAATTTAGCGCCATTGTTTGTGGCAATGAAGATTATGAGGTTTACATCCGTTTAGACCAGGATGCCAACATCATCGAAAAGGATTGTAACTGCCCCTACGATTGGGGAGACACTTGCAAACATGAGGTAGCGCTTTTATTTCATATTCGTGAACATTCCCTTCACAAACAAACTTTGTCGTCTATTCAATTGCGGATTATGCTGGATGAAATCAGTGAAGAAGAACTACGTGATTTTGTATTTGTGGCCCTCAAAAAAAACCACGACCTCCGAGAAGATTTTACCAGTAAGTTTGGTTAAAGAAAGGCACTATTCATTTCCTTTTATGAACCCAAAACCACCGTTTGTTTTGCCAAATGGTTCCTTTATAAACTAACACTCATCCGTTTGCTTCATTTTGGATACTTTAGCTACATAAAAGCTATTGAATCCCTATGAAAAAAACTACCCTATTACTATTCCTGATAATCTGGAGCGTAATACCCTGCCAACTCCAAGCGCAGCAATTCAAAGCCAATTTTCTGGAAGGAGTGTGGGAATCTACCAAAGCGGCCCCTCGAGCTGTTTTCGAAAATGGTCGGGTAATATACACCGAAACCGAACCAATGCTCTATAAGGTAGAGGGCAACCAGATCAAGTACAGCAACGGGGAAGAAAACCTCATTATTCGTCTCAATTTCAATGAGTTTGTTGAAAAATCAAAAACACTGGGCACCATCCAATGGAAACGCGTGGTAGAAATTCCTCCAAACTACACTCAATTATTACAAGGCAACTGGAAATACCAACCCGCTGATATGGGCATGCCCTCTTTGCTTCACTTTAAAGGCAATAAGGTAGATATGGGCATGATGGGCTATTATAGTTTTAAGCTCAAAGACAAGACCTTGTATTATACAAACATTAAAGATGGTGCAAATTTTAGCCAAAAGGTAGTACAAATCACCAAAAGCCGCCTTGTATTATTGTCGGCTGATAATTCAGCCATAGAAGTTTATCGAAGAAAATAAATTGTACATCAAAGATATTACTGTCAGGCACATTTGAATAAATCGAGAAGCACCTCGCCAGGGGTGCTTTTTTTTATGCGTTTTGTTGAAGGTTTTTGCAAGGAGATCGTAAATTGAAAATCACTTTCTAGTCCATTGTTATAATCGTAATTAACAGATGCTAATTTAATGGTAACATCCGATCAAGTATTTAGATAAGATACCCGAAGTATAGAACGACAGTAAATTTACCCGAGGAGCCACTTGTTGATTTCCGCCTTAGTACGTTGCCGTTAAAAACTTGAGTAACGAAGGCGTTAAAACAGATCACTGACCGAGGTACGAGGGAATGTTTGAGCTGTTTAGCCGTAGTGCAACAAGTTTAGGCAAGTCGTACTACAGCGGTGGCCTTTTTTGCTTCGTTTTTTTGGCTACAGAAAAAAATGAACGGATGAATTATAGTAAGGACTTTCTATTAAAAAGCTTCGACATTTCACAAAGATTGGTATTATTTAACAAGCCTTAAAATTTTCAAACTTAAAAACTATCTTATGATTCATGTAATAGATCTACATTTTCAGAAAAATAACGAAACCATTGCTGCCTTTTTGGTAGAAACCAGCGAAGGCCCAGTCTTGATCGAGACTGGCCCCCACTCCACCTTCAAATATTTGCAAGAAGGCGTAGAAAAAGCCGGTTTCAAACTAGAAGATATTCGCCACGTATTACTCTCTCACATCCACTTTGACCATGCAGGAGCCGCTTGGGCAATGGCCGAAAAGGGGGCTAAAATTTACGTTCACCCTTTTGGCGCAAAACATATGGCCGAGCCTGGTAAGCTTACCGAGTCGGCGCGAAAAATCTACAAAGAAATGATGGACATCCTCTGGGGAGACATTCGCCCCATTGACGAAAACCTGATTCATAGAACTACTGACCAAGAAGTGATTACCGTAGGAGATAAAAAGTTTCAGGCTTGGCATACTCCTGGCCACGCGGTACACCATATTGCGTGGCAACTAGATGATGTCATATTTACTGGAGACGTAGCAGGCGTTCGTATCGGTCGAGGTCCAGTGGTGCCTCCTTGTCCTCCCCCCGATATCAACATCGAGCATTGGATAAACTCCATCAATATCCTGCGTAAAATTAACCCCGCTAAAATCTATTTGACCCATTATGGTGCTTACGAACAAGTAACTGAGCATTTAGACCAACTAGAAAAACAATTACACGCTTATGCCGATACGATCAAGCAAATGATGGAAGAAGGTTTGGAAATGAGCGCTATGACCAAAAGATTCGAAGAGTTTGTAGCCCAACCTTTACGGGAACTCGGCTTTTCGCAAGAAGAAATTGCTCAATATCATTCCGCCAATCCAGCCTATATGAGCGTGACTGGCCTCATGCGCTATTGGAAGAAAAAGCAAGCCTAGCACCTGACGGCTGTTAGCTGCTGGCGATTAGCTCTTGGCTGTCAACGGATTTCTACTTAGGGAACACGGATTTTACTGGTTACACCGATATCAACTGATAATCTGTAAAAAATCCGTGTTCTACTATTGATATTGGCCATCCCCGTCTTGTGAAGGAAATAGCCATTGAGATGTTAAAACAAGCCAATAACCAATGGCTATCATTCGCTGTGAACTATCCACTACTAGCCTTCATCTAAAGTAGAAAACTTATACAAAGTAGTCGACACAAATTTCTCCCCTGGTCTTAGTTCTGTTGTAGGAAAATGACTTTGATTGGGTGAATCTGGGAAATGCTGGGTCTCTAAACAAACCGCTTGGTGAGGTTGAAAACCCAAGGCTGGGTCGAGTGAATTACCTGTATACACCTGAATACCTGGTTCTGAGGTAAATACTTCCAGTTTTCGCTTGCTGGTAGGCTCCACCAAAGTAGCCGCCAACTTTACTTCTTCACTATTTTTGTCTTTGAGCACAAAACAATGATCTAAACCATTGGTTTGCTTGATTTCTTCAGCTTGCTGATCAAATACCGATTTGATCGTTTGAGCCGTTCTTAAATCAAATGCGGTTCCATCCACTGATTTCAATTCCCCCAATGGAATAGAGGTTTCATCGATGGGTAGGTAACGATCGGCCAAAACTGACAATTCGTGCTGTTTGATGTCGGCTTGCCCCTCCAGATTCAGATTAAAGTAAGAGTGATCAGTAAAATTAACAACTGTGGGCTGGTCCGTTGTAGCTTCATATTGAATTCCTAAACTGCCATCGGTGGTCAAGTAATAAGTCAAAACTACCTTTAATTGACCAGGATATCCTTCTTCGCCATCTGCACTGGTGTAGCTCAATTGTACAATGGCTTTATCTTCTACAATACCCGTTTTGGCCTTCCATACTTTTTTATCAAATCCTTGCAACCCGCCATGAATATGGTTGCCTTTGTTGTTTTGTGCCAACGTGTATTCCTTGCCATCCAGACTGAACTTTCCTTTGGCAATACGATTGGCATAACGCCCCACGGTAGCCCCAATTTTGGGATGTTTCTCGAGGTAAGGCTTCAAAGTATCAAAACCCAATACTACATTTTCGGCTACCCCTTCACCATTGGGAACCTTTATAGTTCTGATAATACCTCCATAAGTCAAAATTTCAACCTCCATGTTGAACCCATTCAACAAGGTATACGACTCTACCGATTTGCCATCAGCTGTTTTTCCAAAAGGTTGTTCGATAATCTGTAGCATGCAGTTTTTGTTAATGGTTAATGAACAATTATGAGTTATGAATTGATCAATTATAAATTTAATGATCAACGGTTAGTGGTTAATTTTTTTATTGTTTCGCTTATTGTTCTATTGCTACGCCTTCGGCTGATTGTTATATTGTTCCGCTGCGCTTATTGTTAAATGGTTCCGCGATGCGTCATCTAATAATGGTAAATGATCAGTGGTGAATGGTTAATTATATTCGCTTCGCGCCAACTTTTCACTTTTCATTTTTAGTTTTTCACTTAAGTCAAAACCCAATCTTCTGTCCATCATTTACAAAGTCCGACAAATCATCATTTAGCGGCTGATTAAATATTTGCGCCAAAGTTACGGGCTCCTCAAAGTTTTTATCCAGTTTCTTGAGCTCCGCAATACGGTTGGCATGGTCAATGGGTAACTTGTCAAACTTATGAATCCCTAGTAAACGCCCTTCTCGCAAAAGTGCCTTGTCCAAATTCTTGATGTTGGTGTTAAAAGTACAAATGATTTTCAAATTGAGTACATCTGAGAGTAGCCCATCCGAAATATTCAACAAGTTGGCAATAGAAGTTTTGTCTGATCCAGTTCCATCTCGGGTTTGCACCGAATCTTCTGATTCTTCTAAAATTAGTACTGAGTTTTTATAATCAGAAATAAAAGGGATGATTTGAGGACTAGTCAATTCACGAAGCAATGCAATCGGGTAAAAAATAAAGTTAAGCTCAGCCTTACATTGGTTGATCAAGTACCGAATATAGTTGGTTTTGCCACTACCTGTGAGCCCATGGAAAATAAATAAACCAGAACGATTTTGCTCCGAAACCTTTTCAACAAAACGCTGATGTTTGCCCGAAAACCCATCTCCATAATACAAATCCAAGTCAGGTACTTCAGGATTTTTAATCTGGTAACGGTTCATTTTCAGCCCTTTACTGTTAGAATTCACAATATTGATGTACCGTACCCGATCATCTTCCATTTCAGAAACACAAGATTCGGCCAATTTCATGATTTGAATAAAATCTTCCACTTCTATCGCTTCAATGCCAATCATATAGCTCAACCTAAAGTGGATTTTGGCCAGGTCTTTTACCTTATCTTGGTCGATTTTTATGATAATTTGCTCATCACGTAAAAACAGGTACCAATATACCGCAAAATGCCCTTCTTTCTTGTTGTATTTTGTTTCGTTTTTGTAAATGGTCACAGCCCCAAAGCCATTGGCCTCTAATTTTTGTACAAAAGAAGACAAATCTACCAACTGATTGTCCTCAAAGTACTCGCTGGCCTGAAACTCTACTATTTTCTGTCCAAATTTATTGATCAAATAATAGGTTTCTTCAAAATAGCTACCGTCAAAAACTTTATATCTGCCCAAAGGAGATGCTTCAAACTGCCCCATACGTGTTTAGTAATCGTTATTGATTGATTGTCAACAAAAACAAGGATGCAAAGATACAAGATTTATCAGCAATCAATTAAGATAAGTTATAAATTAGTACTTTCAAGATATCTCTATAATTAAAGGAACAAATTGGCCAAAAAGAGCGATTATATAAGTAATCATTTTGTATTTTAAGCAACATTTTTGCACTTATAATATAATACCCAAAAGCTTATTTTAGATAAATTTACTTGCTTCTATCAAAAAAATCCGCCTATGGAATCAGATTTACCTATTCATAACCGAGAAGAAATTATTGAGGGGCTACAATCCAACTATCAAAAAGTATTAAAGTTTATAGAACCCCTGGAGGAGCCACACCTCAAATATAAGCCAGCCCCTGAGGTATGGTCTATTGCCGAAAATCTCCAACACCTTATTTTATCGAGTAACCCAGTAGCTACTTCGTTGGCCATTCCCAGCATGGTACTATGGGTATTTGGATTGCCCAAACCTCGTCCAAGTCGTAAGTACGAACAATTAGTGAGCGACTATCTTCAGGCCCTTACGCAAGGATTTCAATCTCCCCCCGAATATGTGCCCTATGTGGGCAAAAACAAAGAGGGCCTTCTGGAGGCCTGGCAGCGTATGGAAACCAAGTTGGTGAGAAGACTCAATAACTTATGGCGTGAAGAACAATTGGACAAGTACTTGGTACCTCACCCCTCTTTGGGCAAAATTACCATTCGTGAATTGCTCTTTTTTACCGTATATCACGCTGAACACCATCTGAAAAATATGCAAGAAAGGCTACAGGAAGCACAATTATCTTATAAAAATTAGAGTTCTTGGAATAGCTATTTCCAAGTATTTGGTCTAAATTGAATGATGCA
The DNA here is from genome assembly GCA_003483885.1 of Microscillaceae bacterium. Taxonomy (GTDB): domain Bacteria; phylum Bacteroidota; class Bacteroidia; order Cytophagales; family Microscillaceae; genus Microscilla. The sequence goes on along the minus strand of DMXI01000063.1, from coordinate 7,934 downwards.
GACAAATATTGTTCTTACAAAATCAGAAAACATTATTGTAATTAGATTTTTGGCAAGAATTTAGCAAACTTTGTTATCGAGACAACCAAAATGATTTGCCCAAGCATTGCGATGAAAGAAAAGTGGACGTTTATATGGAGATTTTGTACTATTTTCGGCCTGTTTTCAGGTCTTATATTACATAATTTCTCTACTCAAGCTCAACAATCTCACCTATTAGGCCCTGTATCGTTACTCTCTTATACCAAGGTAGTGAATGATACCGCAGTACGTGGTAGAGTAGTTACTAAAAATAAACTCCCAGTAGACGGAGTAAAAGTATTGGTGGCCAATAGTCAAATCCCACCTGCCACCACAGATATTGATGGCTATTTTACCTTAGACTTACCCAAAGGTTTTGCATTTGGATCAACTAATAATATCATTGTGTTTGGCGCCAAACTCAAAGGCGTAGGATATGTAGTTTCCCGAAGCAATAATTTCGTCTTGATCACTGTAAATCGTGAGGATTCTGAAAGACTAAATAACGTGCTCATTTTTGATAGTAGTAAAAAACCCATTTCCAAACTCAATATCTTGATTAATGGCTTCAGCTATATTTCTAATGCTGCCGGAAAAATCATTTTAAAAGGAACTATCACCAAATCTGCCAAATTTCAAATACGCGACTATCGTATCATTAGCAAAGTATTTGTACAAAAAGCCGCCTCGGTACATTTGTATGTCTCTAAAATTGAAAAAGAGGTAGCCGTAAAACCACCGCCACCCAAACCAGACACTACGACTACCAAAGACACTACCCAGCAAGTAGATAGTACTGAGCAAAAGAAGGATACCACCATTCAAACCCTTACTTCTCGTCAAGCTACCATCATTAGCAGAAAGACTTATATTGATGCAGATTTTTCGGTACTAGAAAAAGCCAAGATTATATTTAAGCTGAAATCTGAAAAAATTGAGAAACAAATCAATGAGATTCAGAAAAGATTATCCAGCGATGCCAACCTGGACAGTGCCGACCGGGCCCGTTTGCAGGCTCAACTGGAAAAACTTCAGCGAGATTTAGCAAAAAACCGGGCCGATTATGATCGTTATCAGGTAGATGTTCGTCGACGAATTGCCAAGATGAAGAAGCTCTTAAGCGATACTAAAGAAGAGCTTGCCAGAACCCAATTGGAAAGAAAGCTCGAGAAACAGCAAGCTTTTACCCGAAGTATCATCTTTATATCACTGGCCTTGATTGCCGCTGTAGTAGCCATATTCTTGTATTTTATTAGCCGTCGTCGTAAAAAGCAAAAAGAGCAATTGGCGGAAAAAGTACTCGAGATTAACCAACAAAAAGAAGAAATTACGGCACAACGTGATATGATTGAGGAACAAGCCATTGAGCTGGAAAAACGCAACGAAAAAATCACCGATAGTATCCGTTATGCCCAAACCATCCAAGATTCTATCTTGCCTACCAAAAACATGATCCACGAAGTTTTTCGGGATTCTTTTATCTTTTATCGTCCCAAAGATATTGTGAGTGGAGACTTCTACTGGTTTACTCAAAAAGGAGATGATTTGATTATTTCGGCCATCGACTGTACCGGGCACGGTGTTCCAGGTGGATTTATGACCATGATGGGGAACTCTCTATTGAATCAAATCATCAACGTAGATAACATTCTGGATCCTGCCGAAATCCTTAACTTACTGGATGCCAAAGTAAAAGAAACCTTACAAACCCACCTAAGAGAAGAAGATGATGAACGAGGAGGCGATGGAATGGACATGGTACTGCTTAAATTAAACCTCAAAGAACGCAAAGGAACTTTTGCTGGAGCCAAAAACCCACTCTACTATATCCACGAAGGACAAGAAGACTTACTGTATATCCGCGGTACTAGTATGTCGATTGGTAGTTTGTTTAGCAAAAAAGGCCGCACTTATAAATCTCACGAATTTGATATTCAAGGAGATGAAACTTTCTACTTGGTAACCGATGGTTATCAAGATCAATTAGGTGGCGCCTCCAAAAATCCAGATGGCAAACGCAAAAAATTTATGCGTCAACGCTTTATGGACATCCTCAAAAGTGGCAGTAAGTTACCTATGAATGAACAAAAAGCCATCTTGGATCGGGAATTTGAAGAATGGAAAGAGATTGGCGACCAAACCGATGATGTTACGGTTATTGGTATCAAAATAGACTTACATAAAATGCAAAATGGTCAGGCGGTTGGTCAGGATTTCACTTCTGACTCATCCGAAAATGTCAACATTTAGCGCATTACTTATACTCCAATAAAAAATGCTCTTTGAATTGATCAAAGAGCATTTTTTATAAAGTTTTCTATGATTGAGCAACTATATAAGTCAATGTTAACTAATATATTAGAAGAAAGTTTACGCTAAGGCCTGCACATTGACGGATTCTCATGTAGGTTTTCGTACCTTTTATATATATTCTTCGCCTTTTACCTTTGCTTCGTTGAACAACTCCTTCACTTTTTGTTCATCTTCTTTACGGCAAATCAATAATACATTGTCATATTCTGCAATGATGTAATCGCTCAATCCTTGCACCACCACCAGTTTTTCCTTAGGAGTTTTAATAATGTTATTGTAGGCACTATAGGTTAAGGCATTGCCTAAAATCACATTTTGATTTTCATCTACACTTCCTTGACCTTTACGAATTTCATTATCTAGCGACTTCCAGGTACCCAAATCTGACCATTCAAAGTCTGTCATCACCACGTACACATTTTCTGCTTTTTCCATCACGCCATAGTCAATAGAAATACTCTTACAAAGCGAGTACGCCTTTTTAATGGCCATTTCTTCCCCATCAGAATAAAAATCCTTTTCTGCATCAACAAATATCTCGTGCAAGTCTGGCAAGTTATTTTTAATCGCTTCAATGATGGCGCGGGCATTCCACACAAAGATACCTGCATTCCATACAAACTCCCCACTGTCTACAAACTGCTGCGCCATTGGCAATAATGGCTTTTCGGTAAATGTTTTTACCTTTCGAACTTCCTCTTTTTCTCCTTCAAACTGAATGTAGCCATAGCCCGTATCGGGGCGGGTAGGCTTAATCCCTAACGTAACCAAAATGTCTTTGCTTGCGGTGGCATTCAAAGCTTTCAACATCGCTTTCTCAAATGCCTCCACATCGTTTATGATATGATCAGCAGGTGAAACAATGATATTTGCCTGAGGATTTTTCACTGCAATTTTGTGAGAAGCATACGCAATACAAGGCGCTGTATTACGCTTGATGGGTTCTAGCAAAACCTGATCATCGCTCAGAAAAGGCAGTTGTTCTTTTACCAGGTTTTGATAATCCTTGTTGGTAATTACAAAGATGTTTTCTTTGGGACAAATATTTTCAAACCTTCGAGCAGTGGCTTGTATCAAAGTTTCTCCAACCTCCAAAATATCATGAAACTGCTTTGGGTAGGAAGTTCGGCTGAAAGGCCAAAGCCGTGACCCCACTCCTCCAGCCATAATGATTACAAAGTTGTTTTGATGGTTTTGTGGTAGCTCAGAAACTGGATTTTGATTCATTCCTTAAAGTTTTTATATTAGATAAGTAAAGTAATGTAATCATGAGAAAGTTTACAAATTTACTACACACGAGATTTTTATTGTTGTTTTTTCCTTATATTTATAAATAACTTTTAGTACCTTCGGAATACATTTTCGTGAAAAACACTTAAATGTATTGTATTCGCAAATTCTCTATCTTTAGGGGATTTGATTTTTTTTATGAGCTATACTTTTAAGTAATCGGCAAGCATAAATATACCAAGTTAGTTTATAGTCACTTCATCAACATATGGAGACAATTAGTAAATTAGACTTAAAGGAGAAGTTAAAAGAGGTATTTGGATATGGGCATTTTAGAGGTGCTCAGGAAGAAATCATCAAAAGTATTCTGGATGAAAAAAATACCTTTGTCATTATGCCTACCGGAGCAGGTAAATCGCTTTGCTACCAACTACCCGCAATTGTTTCACCCGGCACTGCAATCGTTATCTCTCCCCTCATCGCCCTGATGAAAAACCAGGTAGACCAGTTGAACGCGCTCGGCATCAATGCCCAGTTTTTAAACTCCACCCTTACCAAAGGAGAAATCACTCGTGTAAAGAAAGACGTATTAGAGGGGGTAGTAAAACTACTCTATGTAGCCCCTGAATCGCTCACCAAAGAAAGCAATATAGATTTTCTGAAAAAGGCGCATATTTCTTTTGTAGCCATTGACGAAGCCCATTGTATTTCTGAGTGGGGTCACGACTTTCGCCCGGAGTATCGCAAAATTCGCCAAATTATTGACAACCTGGGTAACTTACCCATCATAGCCCTTACGGCTACGGCTACTCCTAAAGTACAACAAGACATTCAGCGTAACTTGCAAATGGAAGACGCGTCGGTTTTCAAAACCTCATTTAACCGTCCCAATTTGTATTATGAAGTTCGCCCCAAAACCCACGTTAAGAAACAACTGATTAAATACCTTAAAACCAAAAAAGGGCTTTCGGGCATTATCTATTGCCTGAGTAGAAAAAAGGTAGAAGAAATTTATGAGTTCTTAAAGGTAAATGATATCAAGGCATTGCCTTATCATGCCGGACTCGAATCAGGGGTACGTATGCGCAATCAAGATGCTTTTTTGAACGAAGAAGCAGATGTAATCGTAGCCACCATTGCCTTTGGTATGGGGATCGATAAACCCGATGTACGTTTTGTAATTCATTATGATGCTCCCAAATCATTGGAAGGCTACTATCAGGAAACAGGACGTGCGGGACGAGATGGCCTCAATGCGGATTGTATTATGTTTTACAGTCCCAATGATATCCAAAAGCTAGAAAAGTTTAATAAAGATAAACCGGTTACTGAGCGTGACAATGCCCGGCATTTGTTGCAGGAAATGATGGATTATGCGACTTCGGGCGTATGTCGTCGCAGACAGTTGCTCCATTATTTTGGCGAGAAGATGGACAAAGACGGTGGGTTTAATGACAACACGGACAAACCTACCCCTAAGTTTGAAGCCACTGAGCATGTATCCTGGGTTTTGAAAGCCATCAAAGAAACCGGCAATCGCTTCTCTATTCCACATATCTCAGACATTTTATTGGGTAACCAAACTGACTATGTCAAGAGTTATGATCATAACCAAGTAAGTGTATTTGGCAAAGGTAAAGACAAAGACGCCGCTTACTGGCGCTCGGTAATCCGCCAAATATTGCTTTATAACTTTTTGGAAAAAGACATTGATAATATTGGGGTAGTCAAGATTGCCCAGAAGGGAATCGATTTTTTGGGTAACCCGTTCAAGGTCAAGCTTTCTGAGGATCATGATTATAGCAAGGTAACTACCGAAGAAGAAGACGAAAAAGAAATGGGCAACAATGTCAATACCAAGGCTTATGACCCGGTATTGTTTGATATGCTCAAAGGTCTTCGTAAAAAAGTAGCCAAAGAAAAAGGATTTCCTCCTTATGTAGTCTTCCAGGATCCGTCTATGGAAGAAATGGCGACTACCTACCCTACTACCAAAGAAGAACTTACCCAGATTAATGGCGTAGGTCGAGGAAAAGCCGAAAAATTTGGTCGTAAGTTTATCGAACTCATTGCCAAATATGTTAAAGAAAACGAGATTGAGACCGCCTCAGATGTGGTTGTAAAGTCAGCGGTTAATAAGTCAAAAATTAAAATCTACATTATCCAACAAATAGACCGAAAGGTAGATTTGGAAGAAATTGCTGAGGCCAAAAACCTCAAAATGTCGGATATTTTGGCTGAAATAGAACATATTTGTTATTCGGGTACTCGCCTCAACTTAGATTATTACATTGATCAAATCTTGGAAGAAGATCGTCAGGATGATATCTATGAGTATTTTATGGAGGCCGATAGCGACCACATTGGTACCGCCTTGCAAGAGTTAGACGAAGAATATAGTGAAGATGAATTACGATTGATGCGTGTGAAGTTCTTGTCTGAAGTGGCTAACTAGTTTTTAGTCAATAGCCGATGGTCCATAGTTTTGCGATGTATAGTGGAACAGGGATAAAGGATCAAGGGGAGCGCGAAGCGGAAATAATTCATAATTCATCAATTTATAATTGATCACCATACTCTCATATTTAAAAATTATTTGAAGTAATAGTTCTACATTTTGATAAATTTGCGCTGAAGTTTCAGTACAACATCAAGGGTAGAGCTATTACTTTTTTATTTGATACCTGTTTCCAGGATCACTCACCTCTCCTTTGTTATCATTTAGCACATTTAATTATATGAAAATATTAATTCTTGGGTCGGGAGGAAGAGAGCACGCTTTTGCCTGGAAAATCGACCAAAGTAGCCATTGTGACGCACTTTTTGTAGCACCTGGTAACGCCGGAACGGCTCAAGTAGCTACCAATGTAGCCTTGGGAGTCAACGATTTTGAAGCCATTGCTGGATTTGCCACTGAAAAGAAAATTGACCTTATTTTGGTAGGGCCAGAAGCTCCTTTGGTAGCGGGTATCGCTGATTATTTTGCGGCTGATAATGATTTAAAACATATCAAAATTATAGGTCCTAATAAGCAAGGTGCTATTCTGGAAGGTAGCAAGGACTTTTCGAAAAACTTCATGCGCAAATACAACATTCCTACCGCGCAATCGCAAACGTTCACCAAAGATACCCTAGAGGAAGGTTTGGCTTATTTGGCTACCCAAAACACGCCCATTGTACTCAAAGCCGATGGTTTGGCTGCTGGTAAAGGGGTAATTATCAGTGAAACTCTAGAACACGCTCAAGCCACCCTGAAAGAAATGCTTTTGGATGCTAAATTTGGCGATGCCAGTGCTCGAGTAGTCATTGAGGAGTTTTTGCAAGGCATTGAGGTGTCGTCTTTTGTGATTACTGATGGCAACGACTATTGCTTGCTACCCGAAGCTAAAGATTACAAGCGCATTGGCGAACAAGATACTGGCCTCAATACAGGTGGCATGGGAGCCGTTTCTCCAGTACCATTTGCTGAGGGTGATTTTATGCAAAAAGTAGAAACTCAGGTAATTCGCCCCACCATAGAAGGTCTTAAGGCAGAAGGTATACAATACGTAGGGTTTATCTTTTTTGGATTGATGAATGTAAATGGCAATCCGTATGTAATAGAATACAATGCCCGCATGGGAGACCCCGAAACGGAAGTAGTATTACCCCGTATTAAATCTGATTTGGTAGAGCTACTCATCGCTACAGCGGACAATAAATTACAAGACTATACCTTGGAACTAGACCCTCGCACTGCCGCCACCGTGATGTTGGTATCGGGTGGATACCCTGAAAGCTACGAAAAAGGCAAAACGATGACTGGGTTTGAGCAAGCTCAAGAGGTTATTTTATTTCACGCTGGTACCAAAGCCAATGATACAGGCGAAACGGTCACCAATGGAGGGCGAGTAATTGCCCTTACTGGCTTTGGAGACGATATTCCGCAGGCATTGGACAAAAGCAAAGCTGCCGCCGAGCAAATCAACTTTGAAGGTAAATACTACCGTAAAGACATTGGCTTGGATTTGATGTAATGTCAATTTTAAGCAACTATATTCCACCCCTGAGAGGATTTTGGATCATATCGGGGGTGTATTACATATAACTACTCCAATCATATCATAGTACACCAAGTCATATGTTTTATCTTTTATATCCCCAAAGCCAAAAAAGCTTTTTAATTACGTTAAAGACCTGACAGGTAGGGTGTTCAGCATTGATGAATTTCCTCGATAGAGCCGCATTGGCGTCAATTTAACGATTTATTATTACGCTTATTTTTTTGAATTTATACTCCTTAATCAGTGAAGTATACACTTAAAAATCAAGTACTTACAGCCTCAGCAACCCTTCATTTTTTTCTGTAGCCAAAAAAACGAAGCAAAAAA